>CAZKPP010000017.1:0-29235 GCA_964554665.1 uncultured Bacteroides sp. | reverse complement strand
CCGTCGCGCACCGAGGGGGTGGCGTCGGGCTCAACATAGCCGTCGGCCACGGCGCGGGCCAGCACCCTGCGCATAGTCGAGGCTATCGAGCCTTGGGCTTGGGCGAGCTCGCGGCGGATATCGGCCAGTTCGGGCGAGGCGGAGTCGAGCACGTTGCCGTAGCGGTCGATAACGCGGTCAATAATGCGCACCAGCTCCGGAAAGTCGCCGAGCGCGGCGGTGATGACCGATAGCCGCGGGTAGAGGGCCTGCTGCTCATCGCCTCTGAAAAATGCAACTATGTCGCTGAAGGCGTTGATGGTATTGCGAACCAGCGCCAGGTCATCGACGGCAAGAAAAGTGCCCTCGATGCGCACTGCCAGCAGCGGCCTGCGGATTTCGCCAACGCGCCCTAAGGGGAGGTCATCGTTGCCGGCAGCAATAATGGCCAGCATCTCGGCGGTGGCGTGCAATGCGGCCGACACCGCGCTGAAATCGTTGGAAAAAGCTATGGCCCGGGAGCTGAACTCGCGTCCCGAGGCGGTTGCACACCGTTCGGCAACCGAGTTGCGAACTACTCCGAATCCGATTTTATTTTCAAAACTTTCGGGATAAATCATAAACGCTATGATTTATAATACCTTTGATGCCAAAGCCTTGTCGGAGGCCGACAGCTGGGTGCGGAAGGCCCGGATATAGGCGTCGGCCGAGAGCGAGTCGCCGCTGCGGCGCAGCTGCCATTCGCGCGATTTTACGGCCAGGAGCGCCGCGTGGAGGTCGCGGTCGGTGGTGTATTTTGCTTCGCAGAGGGCAACTGCGTCGGCTTTGCCCTGCTCGCAGGCGTCGAGCGACATTTCGGGAAGCGCCTCCTTTTGGCAGCTTACTGCTGCAAGCGCTATGATTATAAGAGAGAGAAGTTTACGCATAAAAGTCGTTGATTTTGTCGCGCACCTGCTCCATGAGCCAGCGCGGTGTTGAAGTTGCGCCGCAAATGCCTATGGTTTCGGCATTTTCGATTGCTTCGCGGGTGATTTCGGCGGCGGAGGATATGAAAATTGTTCGCGGGTTTTCGTCGCGGCAGCGCTCAAACAGAAAGTGCCCGTTGGAGCTTTTGCGTCCGGCAACGAAGAGAATCATGTCGTGGCTCCGGGCAAACTCCCGAAGCTTATCAACGCGGTTGGCAACGGAGCGGCAGATGGTGTCGAAGCTGCTGAACTCAACTCCCGGGTTCATGCGGCGTGCCAGGTGGTCGCTGATCTGGCGCAGTCCGTCGAGGCTCTTGGTTGTTTGCGAATAGAGCAGCGTGGGGCGCGAGGGGTCTACGGCGTTGAGGTCGTCGGGCGTTTCAACAACCCGGGCGTTGCCGTCGGTCTGGCCCAAGAGACCGTTTACTTCGGCGTGGCCATGCTTGCCGTAGATAACAATCTGCGGGCGCTGGGGGGAATCGTAGGCGGCTTTGATACGCTGCTGCAGGCGAAGGACAACGGGGCAGGTGGCGTCGATGATTTCAATGCCGTTGAGGCGCGCGGTTTCGTAGGTTGCCGGCGGTTCGCCGTGGGCGCGCAGCAGAACCTTAACGTTGCGCAGGTCGGCCATCTGTTCGTGGCTGATGGTTTCGAGCCCGAGGCTGCGCAGGCGGTCTACTTCGTCGGAGTTGTGAACAATGTCGCCCAGGCAGTAGAGCTGTCCGGAGCGGCGCAGTTCCTCTTCGGCCATGGATATCGCTCTGGTAACCCCGAAGCAGAATCCGCTGTCGGCATCAATTTCGACTCGCGGCTTCTTCATAGCGGGCAATGAGCCAGGCATTCTGCTCGTCGATGGTCATATTAGAGTTGTCGAGGTCTATAGCGTCGTCGGCGCGGCGCAGAGGGCTCTCGGCGCGCGTGGTGTCGATCAGGTCGCGGTGTTCAACGTTGGCCAGAACCTCGGCGTAGGTCGTTTTTTCGCCCTTTTCGGTCAGCTCCTTGAAGCGGCGCCGGGCGCGCACTTCGGCCGGGGCGTTGCAAAATATTTTCAGCTCGGCCTGCGGGAATACCGTGGTGCCGATGTCGCGGCCATCCATAACTATTCCTTTCTGGCGGCCATATTCTCTCTGGCGCTCAACAAGGTCGCGGCGCACGGCCGGAATTGCGGCGATGGTGCTGACGTTGGCGCTGACCTCCATGGTGCGGATTTCCGATTCAACATCGTTGCCGTTGAGCATGGTTCTTTGGCCCGATGTGGTAACGGCAAAGTCGATGGTGGTTGCGGGCAGGGCGGCAATCAGCTCAGCTTCGTTAACCGAACCGTCGGCTAAAAATCCGCGTTGCATAGCCAGCAGGGTTACGGCGCGATACATGGCGCCGGTGTCGACATAGCGATAGCCGATTTTTTGCGCAAGAGCTTTGGCCATGGTGCTTTTGCCGGTCGACGAATAGCCGTCGATGGCTATGATTATAGGCTTCAGTGCTTTAGAACTCATATAGGTTGGTGGTCAGATTTAACATGAAAGTCGCGGCGCTTTTGTGGGGCTGGGCAAAAGCTATTCCCACGCCGAAGTAGCGCACCTTGAGGCCGGCGCCAACCGAAAAGCCCGAAAGGAAGTTGCGGTGATAGGTCGACATGTCGGTGCGCATCTTGTGGTTATACGCCAGGTCAAGATAAAACCGGTCGGTCGGCTTCCATTCGAGTCCGAAAATGAGGTGGCGGAAAAGATTGCTGCCGAAATTGTCAACTTTTTCGGCTCCGGTGTCAGTTGATGTGTAGCGCCAGTAGGGCAAGTGCCATTTCGTCAGGTTCCACGCCGTTACGTTGAGATAAAGCGGCGAGTTGCCCAGCGCTTTGGTCCAGCCGAGTCTGACGTCGATGGGCAGTTTGTCGGCCTGGTCGTTGAATTTCTTAACCTGGCCGCCAAGGTTGCTGATTGTCAGCGCCAGCGACGAGTCATATTCCGGGTCGAAGTAGTTCACGCCCAGTTCGGTGGCTATGGCCAGGGCGCTATAGCCCGCGTAGTTGCTGTAGAGAAAGCGCACGGTTGCGCCGCCGCGCCATTTCGAGCCGAGGTTATGGGCGTAGGTGGCGCTGAAGGCCATATCCATGGGCGAGGTGGAGCCGGTTTGGGTGCCGTCGGGTAGGGCGGTTTTTATGGAGCCGTAGCCAAAATAGTGTATGCCGGCGCTCCAGGCGCCGTTTTCGCCGGCGGCATGGGTGAATTTGGCCGAGGCGAAGTTTGAGCCGCCGAAATAGCGCATATATCCGATGCCGAGGTTGCGCGACATTTCCGGACCAAGCAGCGCGGGGTTCTGGTCGGTGGTCATAACGTCGTCGCCATCGACAGTGGAGATGTTTACGCCTCCGAGGCCGTAGATGCGGGTTGAGCCGCTGATGTCGAGGAAGTTATAAGCCGACTGTCCGCCAATCTGCGCCGCAGCGCCAAAAGTGGCCGTCAACAAAAAGGCAAGTATTATTTGCAAACATTTTTTCACAATCTATTAACGCGCCGCCGCTACTTTTATTGTTGTGAAAAACATAAAACTTCGCTCACCGGCCCGTAAGGTCGCCTATCAGCAGCTTGGCGGCGGTGGCTGCGGCGGGGTTGGCGCCGAGTTTGCGGCGTATGTCGGCGTAGCCCTGAATCTGTTTGTCGTGGCCCTTATGGCCGGGGAGCACGTTGAGCAGATGGCGAAGAATTTCGATGGGCGTGCATTTATGAAGCAGCAGCTCGGCAACTACCTGACGCCCGGCAATAAGGTTGGGGAGGCTGACGTAGGGGATTTTCAATACTCGCGCCATTACTTCATACATCAGGCGCGAGCCGGTGTGGCGGTAGCATACAACCTGCGGAACTCCGGCCAGAGCGGCTTCGAGCGACGCGGTGCCCGAGGTTACTATGGCGCCGGTTGCGCAGTGCATCAGTTCGGTTGTTGCGTCGAAAATCACCGGGGTGTCGCCGCAGTTGTAGGCCGAAGGCTCTATGCCGGGAGCACCGGCAATTACGGCCTGAAATTTCGAGCGGAGCACCCGTGCGGCCTCAAGCATCAGCGGCAGGTTGCGCTCAATTTCGCCCATGCGCGAGCCGGGTACTATGGCTATTATCGGCTTGGCGGGCAGCTGGTGGCGGGCGCGAAATTCGTCGGCGCCCGGAGCCGATTCGAGGCGGCGGTCAATTTCCTCTACCGAGGGGTTGCCCACGTAGACGCAGCGGTCATAGCCGTGTTCGCTGAAAAATTTAGGCTCAAAAGGGAAAATGCCGAACACGCGCGTGCATAGTTCGGCTATGGTTTTTGTGCGGAATTCTTTCCAGGCCCAAACCTTGGGCGAAATGTAGTAGTAAACCGGAATGCCGAGGCTCTTGGCTTCGGCTCCGACCTTGAGGTTAAACGACGGATAGTCAACTAAAACCAGTGCGTCGGGATGCACGCGCCGCAGCAGCGATCGCGCAATGTCGAGATTGCGTTTAATCTTGGGCAGGTGGGCAATAACGTCGCCGAAGCCCATGTAGGCCATGTCGCGATAGTGCACGGCAGGCTTGCAGCCGGCGGCTTTCGCCATGAGGTCGCCGCCTAAAAATACGAATTTGCAGTCGGGGCGTTGGGCTCGCAAAGCGCCGATGAGTTCCGAGGCGTGGAGGTCGCCGGAGGCCTCGCCGGCACAGAGCATTATGGTCATTCCCTGGTTTTATGAATCATCAGCCGGCGGCCGGGCAGGTCAAGCACGAAGTCCTGGTCGAACAGGTTCAGCGGATTAACGGTATATGAGGCCGTGTGGATGGTGTCGGAGTACGCCACTTTTGAGTAGCGCAGGCGGTTTCCGAAGTTAACGCGGCCACGTTTTTGAATCAGCACTCCGGTTTCGGGGTCGGGAGTAACCTTTGTGGTTGCCAAAACACTGTTTGCCTCGGGTTGAACAACTTCGTAGTGGGCCATCTTGCCGGCGGTTGCCAGATAGTAGTCGCGAGGCGGATCGTCGTTAACGGTCAGCGGAATCGTGGCGCGGCCGGTGGAGCCTACGTAGTTGCCCAGCGGCGACTCTTCGATTTTGATGTCCGAAACCTTATGGTAGCCTTTGGGGGCTTTTCTGTAGAAGTTAACCGTGCCTTCGGGGTAGAGGCGCTCGATTGCCATGTTTGACATTATATCCATGCCCAGAACGTTGGGGGTGCCGTTGGGGCGCACAAGCAATTCAACGTCGTAGATAACAAACGTTGAGTCGGGGAGTTCGGGATTCAGGAATGTGATATCGAGTTTGGCCTTTTTGGTGAAGAACCGGTAGTGGCCCTCGGGGTCGGTTGTGTAGAGCAGCGTGTTGGAGAATTCCACCGGATAGCCGAGCTCTTTCAGATGAAGGGCATCGTCGTAGGATATAAACGAATGGCGCGAGCCAAGCGCAAACGTTACGGTGTTGCCACTGGGCTGAACTATAGCGTTGCCGGGGTTTGACTGGAAGGAGCCGATCAGGTCGCTGTCGGTTTCCATGAAACGAAATGAGGTGTTCAGTCGCGCAAGCTGCCAAACAGAGTAGGAGTAAAGACCCGCTCCGACAAGAAGCAGAAGAAGCAGCGAGAGTAATATTTTTCTTTTTGTATCCATTGCAGGAACAAAGTTACGAAAACTTTATTCCTTTCGGCAAATATTGTACACCTTTGAAACAATCTTTTAACGATTTTAATATTCGCCAAAGAAAGTCGGGCTCAAACAAATGCCTACGCGCAGCTGCGAGTGATGTTCTTTATAGGCCAGCAGGCCTTCGCCGTAGCCGTTATAGTATTGAACGAACAGATATTGGTTGTCGCGCGGGGAGATGCGGTACTTCAGGTCAACCTGCATGTTCCACTTAAACAGGTTCCAGGATTTGCGCTTAACCAGCAGCACCGAGCAGCCGAAGCGGCGGGTGTTGCTCATATAGTCGACCGACGTCTGGAATATGCCGGCATATTTGAGCAGGTCGCGGTTATATTTGCCGTCGACAATCGGAATCCAGAATTTGGCTGACACCATCAGGTTCTGGTCAATGTAGATGTTGCCGCCGAACGAAATTTTGTCCCACGAACGCGAGGCCTCTTCGTCGCGGCCATTACTTTCGTGTTCCAGAACCAAAAAAGCTTTGCCTACGTAGCGGCCCGTAGTTTCGGAGAAGAACGGTTTGGCCAGACCTATACCGGGGTTGAAGTTCAGGTCGGTCATAGGCATAGAGTCGCGAAACACGTCCCAGAAGCATTTCTGAGTGTAGAAGAGATATAGATATGTGTTCCAGGGCAGGGTTGACTTGGTGAGTTTCTGCTGAATTGAAATCTGGAACTTTACGTTGGAGTTATATTTCGTGGGCTTGTAGCCGACGGTGGTACCGATAATAAAGTAGTTGTCTTTATAAAAGGTGAAATATGGGCCACTGTCGAATGCGCGGCGCAGTGAGTCGGCGTCGAAGCGGGCAATGGAGTCGCTGCGGGCAATTATCTGACCCTCTGCGCTTATTCCGAGACCTAAGATAACAACAATTATAAGCAGAAGTTTGCGAATCATAAATAGGAAACGTTAATTTGCCGTGCAAATTTAGTTAAAATTCCCCTAACTGCAAAAATTATTCGCAATCATCATCCCCGCAGAAGCTCAAAACGGCAAATCACCACCATATCCTACCTCAGGTTCGTGTATGGCGCCTATGTCTGACACAAAGGTTAGGTCGTGAAGTTTGTTTTTATACGATTCAAGCGTATAATTATTGTCGATTTCAATCCGACGCGCTTTTCCAAGGCAAGCAAATTCAGCATCTTGTTCAATTCCCAGATAACGGCGGTTGCATAAATTAGCTGCAATGCCGGTGGTAGAGGAACCTGCAAATGGGTCAAGAATCCAGTCATTCTCGTTTGTACTTGCAAGTATGATGCGGGTAAGCAGCGCCAAAGGCTTCTGCGTTGGATGTTTCCCGCATGACTTTTCCCAGCGGCTAATTGCCGGGAGACGCCATACGTCAGTCATCTGCTTACCTTCGTTAATCGCTTTCATCAGTTCGTAATTATATTTATGTGGCACCTTTGGCGATTTACGTGCCCATAATATAAACTCGGTGGAGTAGGTAAAGAATCGGCAGGAAATGTTTGGCGGTGGATTAGTCTTCGCCCAAGTGATAACATTCAGAATCTTGTAGCCAAGCTCAGTCAGTAGATTGGCTATTGCAAAAATGTTATGGTGGGTGCCGGAAATCCATATCGTTCCATTATCCTTCAATTTCTGACGGCAAAGAGTTAACCATTTTCGGTTAAATTCCATGATAGATTCAGGTGTTCCACCTTTGTCCCATTCTCCTTTATCGACACAAACAACCTTACCCGCCTGATAACTAATTCCTCCATTTGATAGAAAATATGGCGGGTCAGCGAAGATCATGTCAAATTTGAAATCAAACTGAGGGAGCACGTCAAAACAGTCACCATGAACAATGGTGAAGGCCCGGTCGTCTGATTTGTAGTAGGCTTTTATCATTACATGATATGAGATAAATCAAGGTTTGGAATTACCTGAGTATTAGTATAATTCTTCTTATAGTAGAAAGCTCTTCTTCGAACACGAATGAGCCCTCCTTTTCCGTCAGGAGCATTTGTTTTATCTTGGCTACTTGCACCTTTGGTTTTGGGTTCAAGATAGACACCCATTGAACATGAAAGGCTGTCGGCATCGCCGCGTTTTATGTATGATTGTATTTCTTCCCAATCTGTTTTGAAAACTCCATTTTGAACATCTGATGGATGATCAAGAAAATAATCTACAATCACATAGTCATCTTGTCGTTTACGTACGCCATTCTCCTTTGCGAGATAAACGACCCAAAAAGTTAAACTGATTTTATTTCTTATTTTCGCTGTTTCCCATGTCTCTTGAGCAACCTCACAATAATTAATCATCTGGATTGCAGTAGGTTCTTTAGCCTTGATGGATCCATCCCTATTCTTTTGTAATGGCAATATTTTAATTTCGCAGCCAATTTGAGGTAAATCAGCTTCATCTCTATTATTGTTTTTTATTCCGAGTAAATTTTCAACAATTAAGCCAGAAGCTCCTTTATTCAAATTGCTCTGATTTCCTTTAAAGAGAGATTCTTTTAATTGTCCTATGGTTTTCCCTTTCGCGTTTGTGACTATATTAAAAAGAGGAGTAAGAACCTCTATAACTTTACTGCTAACCATTTTTTACTATAGATATAAATTCGTTGACGCTTGTTAGATTATATACACTCGGAATATGAGCGAATGCTTCTTCGAGTTTGTTGCGGGCAGATTCCCAACCGATGCCGTCTGTTATCCAAACGAACTCAAAGCCGGGAACAGCATTGATTTTCGGTGCAAGCTCAGAATATGAGCGAGCTACCTCGTTGAGTTTAGAGCCTCCCCCTGTGTAGAAGTTCGCCTCTATCAGGTATGTTTTGTCTTTCGCTTTAACAACAAAATCAAATCTCTTTTTGTCGGCACCCAAGACCTTGACAATTTCGGGGAACTCCGTATAGTACACTTCTTTTTCGTAGGGGATTCCAAAATCATCGAAAATGTTTGCTACAAATTCCTCCATTATATGTCCCCCTCTGTTTTTTCGAGCGTTGGAGTCAAGTCCGACTTCGACTCCAAACACATAATCTACGAGGTTCTTGATTTGTTTATTTTGAAATACCGTCGTAAGGCCTGTTTCATTCAAAAACTCAGTGACTTGTTGAGGCGTATTGAATAAGTCGGATACAAGGTGAATATTACCGTTTCTATCAATAGCTTTCTTTTTATCCTTGGTGCGAACGGCAATAAGAATGTCCAAAACGGAGAATGCTTTTGGATTTTCTTCCCATAGACGTTCAACAGCCTTAGCCATATCTTCTTGCCCTATGAGGTAATTAAGTTGATTGAGCTTTATGGATATTGCTTCTACATTCTCTGCAACTTTTGGGAAATCCACGTAGTCTTTTAGTGAGAAGTGGGTTTCTTTGAGAGGCTTCATAAATTCATTAAAACGGTCTGCCATTTCTTATATGTCAAAAAGGTTAGTTCGTGGACCTTGGAAGCTTTCATAGTTTCTAATCAGCAACTCTGTCAGAGTGCCTCGCTTGGCTGCATTGGCGTTGATACTTCTTTTTGCATACACCCGTTCAATGAAAAAGTTCTTATAAAGCTGATCAAAGAAGTCATCGTCCGAATTCCGCCCCTTGCAATCAGAGTTACTAAGCACTTCCCGACAGCCATCTAATGAAAGCGCGGTATAGAATTCTTTGAGACGAATTTGCTCCTTATCGTCGAAGGCTTCTTTTACATAAGAATTGAAACTTGATGTAGCATCCAATGGTCTATATGGCGGGTCAAAATAGAAGAAAGTATAGCCATCTACATAAGCTCCGGTTTGCGCAAAATCTCCGTTTAAGATTTCCACTTTCTGTAGAATCTCGCTGTCTGCTATAATTAAGGATTCATCGCAAATAGATGGATTTGAATATCTACCGAACGGCACATTGAATTCTCCCTTGGAGTTCTCTCTATATAACCCATTGAAGCATGTCCGGTTGAGGAAAATCATGAAAGCGGCTTCTTCAATATCGGTAAGGTCCTTCTGGTTGAAACGAGAACGAATATTCAGAAAAAGTTCTTTTTGAGTTTCTAAGCTCCCTGCTGTCTTGAACTTTTCTTGTAGTTCTTTCAAGGCATCAATTAGAGAATATGGATTATCTCTGATAATGGTATAAGTTTTAATTAAGTGTGGATTTATATCGTTGATAATGGCCTTATTGATATTGGGATATTTTTGGAGCATAAAGAAAAGCATAGCGCCTCCCCCCACGAACGGCTCAATATAAGTTACTGTCTTTTCTCGCTTGAATTCCTTAGGCAGAAAAGAATCAATGGTCGGTAGCAGTTGTGTCTTGCCACCGGCCCATTTAAGGAAAGGTTTTGCTTTTGTTTTAGAAATAGTTTGCAAATGCATTATTCTCGCTTCTAAACTGCAAAGATAAAAAAAAATATCGAACAGGCCAAGAGCAAGCGGGTTTATGCTGGTGAAATGGCAGGGGTGTTAAATGGTTGTTACAAAGCTGTTACGCAGCCAACTTTTGCGGGGTGGGTTGCGTTATGCAATCAAACAACGATAAATAGTAGTAATAGTAGTAGAGAGACCCGGCCAGGAGTGATTCCCCGCCAGGTCTCAAATATTTTAAGTAGATGGGCTCTTTATTTCTTAAGAGCCTTTTCTACTTTTGCCAGTTTTTCAGCTTTGGTTTTCGGAGCAGCCGGCTTTTTGGGCTCGACTTTCTTTACTTCGGCTTTCTTGGGCTCTTCCTTTTTGGGCTCAGCCTTTTTGGGTTCGGCTTTTTTTGCCGGAGCCTTCTTTGCCGGAGCTTTTTTTGCTTCGGGTTTCTTTTCGGCCGGTTTCTTTTCGGCGGGCTTTTCGGCTGCGGGTTTCTTTTCGGCGATTGCGGCACCGGTGCGCAGGTTGTGTTCAACGTTGAACTGCTCCAGCGAGCGGCGCAGCGAGTCATTCTCCTTGGTCAGGGTTTCGAGTTCGGTTGCCTGGTTGCGGATAGTGGTCAACAGCGCGTTTAGCTCTTCGTTTTCGATGCTCATGGGGTATTGCTCTTCAACGCGAACGATGAAGTCGGCCAATACGTTCATGTAGTTCGTAAACGCTTCGTATGGCGAGCCGTAGGGTGAGAAGTTGGCTGCTGCGGCGCCGTCGCCGAAGTTTTTGGTCGACATGTAGTAGAAGTGGTCGGCGCCCTGCAGGTCGAGCCAGTCTTCCTTGAGGCGACGGTCGGAGCAGAGACGAACGCGTTCGGTTACGCTATAGAGCTTGTTGAAGGCTTCGTTCTGCAGGCGGTTGCCGAGCCAGGCCGAAACGTCGCGGCCGTCGTCGACTGCCGAAATCGGGTGGCCTACGCTGATGGTGTCAACGGCTTTGAGCTTGCTGACGGCTTCCGAGGGAGTCCAGAAGTCGATGCCGCGTTCGGCGGCAAAGCGGGGCAGGGCTTCCAGGAACTGGAATATGCCGGTTTCGCGCGGCTGGAGTTCGCCGAAAACTTCCATGTTGAGGCAGATGTTGATAATCTGTTCCTCGGCGGGAGTGGAGGCAATCCAGTCCATGTATTTGTCGGCGGTGAGGGGATAGGAGTCCCAGTTGGTGTCGGAGAAGCGGCGGGCAATGTCGTCGGTGAGCTTGGCATTGTTGAGCAGCAGTTTGAGCTTCGGAGCGGTAGCTGCCGAGTAAACGTAGTCGGGCGACTTCCAGCCGAGCACGTGTTTGGCGCCTTCGGTAATGAGGCCTTTGAAGCCGAGTTCGTAGATTTCGGGAGCGATGTCGTCGCAATAGATAAGCTCGGTGTTGCGGAACACTTTGGGAGTCTGACCAAACAGGGCTTTGATTTTTTCGGAGTGGAGCTTAATCTGGTCGGCGAATTCGTCGGGCTGTTCGGCCAGCGAAACCAGCGAGTTGGCGTAGGGGGCGCCTACGAATTCAACCTTGCCGGTGTCGGCCAGTTTTTTGAGAATGTCAATCAGCTCGGGCACGCGCAGCTCTGCCTGCTGCAGGGCATCGCCCGAGATTGCTATTGCGCAGCGGAATTTGCCTTTGGTGTCCTGAATCATGCGGAGCAGGGTTTCGCAGGCGGGGATATATGAACGCTGGGCTATGCGGGTAAGGATTTCTTCGTTGGCAAAGTCGTCGTAGTAGTAGTGGTCGTTGCCAATGTCGAAAAAGCGATAGCGCTTGAGGCGATAGGGCTGGTGGATCTGGAATATGAAATTTACTGCTTTCATTGGATTTTGGTTTTATTGGCGGTTGAGCACTTGTTTGTAGATATTGATGACTTTTTGGCCGGCTTTGTCCCAGGTTATCTGGTTCACTTCCTTGAGGCCTTCTTCCTTGAGTTGGTGATACATTGCCGGGTAGGTTATGATTGAATATATTGCATCGGCCATGGCGTCGATGTCCCAGTAGTCGGTTTTGATTACGTTCGACAGGATTTCGGCGCATCCGCTCTGCTTGCTGATGATCGACGGCACGCCCATCTGCATGGCTTCGAGAGGCGAAATGCCGAAGGGTTCCGAAACCGACGGCATGATGTAGACGTCGCTCGCGGCGAAGGTTTCATAAACCTGGCGTCCTTTCTGGAAGCCGGGGAAGTGGAAACGGTCGGCAATGCCGCGTTCGGCGGCGAGGTTGATCATCTTTTCCATCATGTCGCCGGAGCCGGCCATTACGAAGCGCACGTTTTTGTCGAGCTTCAGAACCTTGGCGGCGGCTTCAACGAAGTATTCCGGGCCTTTCTGCATGGTTATGCGTCCCAGGAAGGTAACGATTTTTTCTTTGGGCTTGTTAACCTTGATGTCGAGCAGTTCGGGCGACAGCGGCGTTACGGCGTTGTGGACCGTGGTTACCTTCGACGGGTCGATGCCATATTTTTCAATTACCGTTTGGCGCGTAAGGTTCGAAACGGTTATGATATGGTCGGCATTGTGCATGCCGTCGAGCTCGATGTTGAACACCGTGGGGTTCACGTTGCCGCGCGAGCGGTCGAAGTCGGTTGCGTGAACGTGGATTACCAGCGGCTTGCCGGTCACCTGCTTGGCGTGGATGCCGGCGGGGTAGGTGAGCCAGTCGTGGGAGTGAATAATGTCGCAGTCGATGGTGCGGGCAACCACGCCGGCCATTATCGAGTAGTTGTTGATTTCTTCAAGCAGGTTGTCGGGATACCTGCCCGAAAACTCTATGCACCCCAGGTCGTTGGTACGCATATAGTTGAAGTCGGCGTAGATATGGTCGCGCAGCGCAAAGTAGAGGTCGGGGCTCATAACCGAGCCGATGCGCTGCTCAACGTAGTCGCGGCTGACGTCGCGCCACGCTACCGGCACTTGCGAGGCGCCGATGATGTTGGCAAAGTGGCGGTCTTCGTCGCCGTAGGGCTTGGGAATTACAAAGGTGATTTCCATGTCGCCACACTGCCACATGCCCTGCGTAAGGCCGTAGCTGGCGGTGCCCAATCCGCCTAAGATGTGGGGAGGAAACTCCCAGCCAAACATTAATGCTTTCATTTCAGTCAGTATGTTTTTTTAGAACGGATTTAGTTTTTTAAGCATGCGCAGCGTGCGTAGCACTCCGGCAATGTTGGTTGCGTGCGATATGGTGCCGCGGCCCTGATAGGGCGGGTTGCCGTCATACATCTGGCTCAGCGAGCCGATGCAGCCTTGGCTCATTTCGTCTTCGAAGCCTATGAGCATGCGGTCGATATAGCTTGCGCCGCTCAGACCGAACACCTTAATATATGCGTCGGCATAGAACGAAATCAGCCAGGGGCGGGCCGGGCCGTTGTGCATGGCCTGTTCGCGCTCCTGGGGAGTGCCGACGTAGAAGGGTCGGTAGCCGTAGCTCTTGGGCGACAGTGTGCGCAGCCCCTTGGGGGTGAGCAGCTCGCGGGTAACAACGTCGAGCACTCCCTTGCGCTGACGGCGGTCGAGCGGCGAATAGTCCATGCCGATGGCGATGGCCATGTTGGGGCGCACGCTCGGGTCGGCATACTGGCCGTTGACGTAGTCAAACAGGTAGCCGTAGTCGTTGAGGAAGGTGTCGACATAGGGCTGCTTCATCTTCTCGGCCTGCTCGGCCCAGCGCTCGCGAATCGGCGCAAGGTCGGCGTTGCCTTCGAGCAGGTTCACGCCAAACATCAGCGCGTTATACATCAGCGCGTTGTTTTCGACCAGATAGCCCGAGCGGGGCACCATCATGCGCCCGTTGAACTGCGAGTACATCCAGCTGGCGGCCTGCTGTTCGCCGTTCGACGAAATCAGCCCGGTCTGCTCGTCAACAAAAATGTTGGGATGCTTGCCGTCGAGAATATAGTCGAGTACCGTGGTGGTGAAGTCGGTGTAGAGTTCGCGCGCGCGGTCCATGCTGACTGCCTTGGCATATTGCTGGATGTTCCAGAGGGCCCACATCGGAATGTCGGGCTGGTCTATGCCTTGAATTATATGGTCGGTCCGGCCCGATTCCATGAAGCGGAGCAGCGCCCGGTTGGCCGTGGCGGTGATTTTTTCGAAGTCGTCAACGTGGTCAATGGCCAGGGTGTTGCCCGGCAGCGACATGTAGGTGTTGCGCGCCAGCACCTTGCCCCACGGATAGCCCGAAAGCATGTATTCGCCGCCTTCGATGCGCATGTAGAACTGCTTGGCGGCGTTTTTCAGACAGTTGTAGAACGAGCTACGCGGGGTTCTTACCGCAATTTCTTTTTCATACATTTTCGACAGCGAGCGCGGGTTAACCTCGCTCACGCCGGCCGAAAAGATTATGCTTTCGCCCTTTTTGATGGGTACGCTGAAATAGCCCGGAACCCACAGGTCTTCGGTGTAGGGTACGCCCCTTTCCAGGTCCTTGACATACTCGATGCCGTTATACCAGTTCGGCTCGCTAACCCATTCGGCTTTGCGCGAGAACTGCATGTAGAGGGTAGGGTAGCCCGGATAGAGCGAGCAGCTGATGCCGTTGGCAACTTCCTGATAGTCCTTGTTGAGCGAGTCGTTTTGCTGCACCAGGGCGTTAACCTCGCGGAAGGCGAGGAACGGACGGAACTGCAGCGTCGTGGCGCTGTGGGCATCGACCAGCGTATAGCGGATCAATATGCGGTTTTCGCCCGAAATGAATATCTTTTCTTTGGTCAACACCACGCCGCCCACGCGATACGTGGTTTTCGGCACGTCGGTGCAGTCAAACTCGCGGATGTATTTATGCCCCTTGGGCGAATAAACGCCGCCGCTGTAGCGGTGGAGGCCAAGGTTGAACTTGGCGCCGTGTTGTATTACGGTTTCGTCGAGCGACGACAGCATTACGTAACTTCCCGCAGGGTCGAGTTCCGGAATCGGAATGACCAGCAAACCGTGTTGTTTGCGGGTGTTGCAGTCAACTACCGTTGTGCAGTGATAGGCGCCGGTTTGGTTCGTTCGGAGCATCTCTTTGGTCAGAGCATGGTCCAAATTCATCATTTGGTTCCTATCAAATTTTAGGTAACTCATATATTAAACAATTGTTTAAGAAATTTTTCGAATTCTGGTTTCAGACCACGAAATTACAACATTTTCATCCAATCACCAAAATTTATGCCCAATAACATATTTTTGATAAACCAAAAACACCTTCCGCGGATTTTATGTTCGCGGAAGGTGCTGAAAAATTTATTGCGTGGGCGGTTACTTGTTGAACAGGCCCTTGATGGAGCCGATCGACGACAGAACCGACGATGCCTCGTAGGGAATGTAGACCGTCTTGTTGTCCTGGCCCGAGGTCATTTCGCGCAGAGTGTCGATATACTTCATGGCCAGCATGTAGGTTGCCGGGTCGGTTTTGGTGGCGCTCACTGCCTCAGCCACGCGGCGAATTGCTTCGGCTTCGGCCTCGGCGTTGAGAATTATGGCGCGGGCTTCGCCTTCGGCGCGCAGAATCTCGGCCTGTTTCACGGCCTCGGCCTGGTTGATTTGCGAGGCTTTTTCGCCTTCAGAGCGAAGAATGCGGCTCTGCTTTTCGCCCTCGGCGTTGAGGATTTCGGCGCGGCGGTTGCGCTCGGCCTGCATCTGCTTCTCCATGGCCTGGCGCACGCTGGCCGGCGGGGTGATGTCTTGCAGTTCCACGCGGTTGACCTTCACGCCCCACTTGTTGGTGGCGTCGTCAAGAATCACCTGCAGCTTCGAGTTGATGGTGTCGCGCGAGGTCAGGGTTTCGTCCAGCTCCAGCTCGCCGATAACGTTGCGCAGCGAGGTCTGCGTCAGCTTCTCAATTGCGTTGGGCAGGTTGTCGATTTCATAAACCGCCTTTTTCGGGTCGGTAATCTGGAAATAGAGCAGGGCGTTGATTTCGGTCGTAACGTTGTCGCGGGTAATTACCTGCTGCGACGGAAAGTCGTAGACCTGCTCGCGGAGGTCGATAACCGGAGTGGCGGTCATGCGCACAACCGTCTTGCCCCCGATGGCGTTTTCAACGCGGCGGGTGTAAATCGTTTTCGGGCGGTCGATAAACGGAACTATAAAGTTCAGGCCCGGGCCCAAAACGCTGTGAAAGCGGCCCAGGCGCTCAATAACGCGGGTTTCAGACTGCGGAACTACCTTAACGCCCGCATAAATAACGGCGATAGCCAGGGCAATAACTACGATTGCCAAAACAAGAGTTGATGTCATTTCGGTTCTTCAACGGTTAGAATTATAGAATCATAAGAGGTAACAATCACTTCGCTGCCATGGTGGATAACGTGGTCAACCCCCGGGGCCTTCACCTGCCAGTAGTCGCCGTCGATGCGCGCGCGGCCAAGCTCCTGCGGGCGGATTTCGTCGATAACCACCGCGCGGCGTCCCAACAGGGCGTCCATGCCCGTGCGGGCGCGGTGGGCCGTGCGGGCCTTCATGCGCTTGATAACCGGGGCCAGCGACAGCCACGCAATAACCGCAACCACGGCTATGCAGATGCCCTGGGCCAACGCCGAGTCAACAAACACCGACAGCGCTGCCGCCGCCAGGCATCCCACCGAGAGGCTGAACGCCCAGATGGCCTGCGAAAACACTTCCACGATTAGCAAAACTATGGCTGCTATCAGCCAAATAATCCATGCAGACATATCAAAAAGAGTAACAAAATTATTCCGAGAGCAAAGATACGAAAATAATTTTGAATTTCGAATTTTGAATGTTGAATTTTTTTTGTGGGCAAGCTGCCCACACTCCCGAAGGTCAAAATTAAAAAATCCCGCCGGAGCGGGATTTTTTTGTTAGATAGCGTATTTGGTCGTTCGCGAACCTTGGCGGATGATATAAACGCCGTGGGGCAACCCCTTGAGCGAATCGCCCACCTTAACCCCGCGCATATCATAAACCTCCATCTCCGCATCCTCCGCCGCGGCATCGAATTCCTCAATATCAACAATGTCCTTGTTGCTGAAGAGCTTCCAAACCTCGTCGGTGGCGTATGCTTCGCTGGCTTCTTCGGGAACGGTCAGGGTGGCGTTGGTAAACACTTCGTTGTCGAACGACTCGCGGGCGGCCGACGGCGGCAGCGTGGCGTTAACCGTGAGGGTGCGCAGCGCCGAGCAGCCGCTGAAGGCGTTCAGGCCCACGTAGGCTATCGACTTAGGCAGCTCGATGCTCTCGAACGCCATGTTCTGGAACGCATTGTTCGCAATGCCCGCAACCGTATAGGCTTTGCCGTTGAAGGTAACGGTTTCGGGAATCTCAAGCTCGCCCGAGGCGCGGCTCATCAGCGTTGCCGCCGTAACCTCAACCGTGGCGCTCTCCTCCGAAGTGATGTGGAAGGTGGTGGAATTGCCGTTTTCGCTCACGAAGTCAACGTCGGAGCCAACGTTCCAGGTCTGCAGGTCCGAGAACTTGCTCCAGAGCGGGTGAATCCAATAATACATCAGGCTCTCTTGCGGCACATTCAGCGTAGCCGTGAAGTCAAACGAATCTTCGTCGATAACCGCCGGAATCGGGTTAATCATATTCACGCTCTCCATGGCCGAGCAGCCCTTAAAGGCCCCCGAGCGGATATATCTGACGCCGCCCGGAATCGTAACGCTCTCCAGCGCCGAGCAATCCTCAAAAATTCCGTCCTTCAGGTCGGTAATCATTGCCGGGAGGATAACTTTTGTCAGGCCGCTGCAATCGCTAAAGGCATAGGAGTCGATTGTCGTCACATAGTTGCCGAAGGTCAAGGTCTTGAGGGCCGAATTGCCTGAGAAAGGCGAAGAACCGTAGCTGAAATTTCTGCCGAGATAGAGCGTTTCAATCGGGCATTCTGCAAAGAGGTCTGCCGGCAAATATAGTCTGCCGTCGTTGCTGTTTCCTGAAACAACTTTAATATCCGTTACCGAAACGCAATCTTGGCCGCTGCTATCAGAGGAGTCTTTTGAGTATTGCAGGGTAAGCGTAACGTTTTCTGCTGCGGTGAACTCTTTAGTGTAGGTTCCGGACTTTTTACCGCTTTCCGAAAGAACCTGAGAGCCATTAATTTTAGCGATAAATTTATCGTAGTTGGCCTCGCTGTCAACCGAGTAGTTGAACGAAAGCACACTACCCGTTTCAGCCGCAAAGGTATAAACCTTTTCAGAGGTGGAGCTGTTGGAATGATTTGTCGATGTCCAGTCCGGGAAAGTCGTTTCCTTTGGAGTTTCAACAATTTGCGTTCCTTTAAGGTCTTCGAACGAAACCTGAGCCAGCGCTGTGCACCCGCTGAAGGCTTTCTCTCCGAGCTCTGTTACTGATTTAGGTATGAAGACCGAGTTCAAGCTATAGGTGCCGTAGAAAGCATAGTCGTTTATCTTGGTAATAGAATTCGGTATCTGCAAGTCTGAAACTTCCTCATCGTTTAAGTATAGGTGATGAGCGATTGAAAGCGGGTTTGCACCGACAGAAGCAAAATTGATGTTGCACCAAGCTGCGACGTCGGAAATGTTTACTTTAGTAATGTTGTTGCATCCGGAGAAGGAAGAATTACTGATTTCCGTAACCGAAGCGGGAATGCTGACTGACACAAAATTGATACCGCCATTGAAGGTGTACTTTTTAAGGTCGGTTACCGAATTTGGAATCTCCAGGTTGATTACTTCCTCATCGTTTAAGTATAGATGGTGAGCAATTGAAAGCGGATTAGCATCTGCTGATGCAAAAGTGATATTGCACCAAGCCTCCAAATCAGATATATTTACTCTTGTCAGTCCGTCGCAGCCGTCGAAAGCGTAGTTACTGATTTGGCTAACTGATTGACCGATGCTAACCGACTTAAGCGATTTCAGATTATAGAAAGGCGAATAGCCATATTTCTGTTCGGCATTATAGCTTAGATTTCTGCCAAGATAGAGCGTGTCAAGTGGGCAGTCGTAGAATAAACCTTTGCCTGTGTAAGAATAATAAGGACCATAAAGGTTAGCTTCATAATTATATCCCAAAGTCAAGGGCTGGTTGTCATCTTCTATTATTAATTCAGTCAAACCACCGCAGCCATTGAAAGCGTACTTGCCGATTTTTGTTACGGAGTTAGGGATGGTTATTGATGTCAGGCTGCTGCAGTTGTAGAAAGCTTCGTCGCCGATTTGGGTGACGGAGTTGCCGATGGTGACAGCGGTTAGGCTATTGCATCCATTGAAAGCTTTGCTGCCGATTTCGGTAATGGAGTTGGGGAGGAAAACCGAAGTCAGGCTGCTGCATCCGGAGAAAGTGGAGCTGCTGATGTTTGTTACGGAGTTTGGAATAGTTATTGAAGTAAGACTATTGCAGCCTTGGAAAGCCGAACTGCCGATTGATGTGATGGAGTTAGGGATAGTGATTGATGTCAGGCCGCTGCATCCGTAGAAAGCCGAGCTGCCGATTTTTGTTACGGAGTTGGGAATGGTGATTGATGTCATGCCGCTGCAACCGGAGAAAGCGCTGCTGCCGATAGATGTGATGGAGTTGGGGATGGTGATTGAGTTCAGGCTGCTGCAGCCGGAGAAAGCGCTGCCGCCGATAGATGTCACGGAGATGGGGATTGTCACAGAGGTAAAATTACTACCGCCCCTGAAGACGTAATCTTTCAACGCGGTTATCGAGTTCGGAATTATCAAGTCAGTTACTTCTGCATCGTTTAAGTAAAGGTGGTGAGCATAGTATAGCGGATTTGCACTCGCCGACGCGAACTCGATATTGCACCAAGCTGCCAAATCGGTTATTTTTACTCTTGTCAGACCGCTGCAGCCAGAGAGCGCATTTTCGCCGATTTCGGTAACTGATTGACCGATGCTAACCGACTTTAGCGATTTCAGATTATAGAAAGGCGAATAACCATAATCCTGTTTAGCATTATAGCTTAGATTTCTGCCGAGATAGAGAGTTTCAAGCGGGCAGTCGGAGAATAAACCTTTGCCAGTGATGGTAGTGGAGCCGCCAGCGCCAAATGTATCGTTATATCCTAAGGTCAAAGTCTGGTCGCCATCTTCAATTATTAATTCAGTCAAACTGCTGCAGCCATTGAAAGTACGGCTGCCGATTGTGGTCACAGAGTTGCCGATGGTGACAGATTTAAGCGATTTGTTGTTGTAGAATGGAGAAGACTGCCCGAAATTTATATTTCTGCCGAGATAAAGAATTTCAAGCGGGCAGCCGTAGAATAACCCTTTTCCGTTAGTAGAGTTTTCGGTATTATAACCGAGTGATAAGATTTTACCGCCATCTTCAATTATCAGTTCTGATAGGTTACGGCATCCGTTAAATACACAGTTGCCGATAGAAGTAATTGAGTTGGGAATGGTGACCGAAGCGAAATTGCTGCCGCCGTTGAAGGCATAATTTTTAATGGAGGTTATCGAATTGGGGATTTCCAAGTTAAAGATTTCTTCATCATTTAAGAAAAGATGATGTGCAATAGAAAGAGGGTTTGAAGTTGCGTTACCAAAGTTGATTCTACACCATGCTTCCAAATCGGTAATTGTAACCTTGCTAAGGCTGTTGCATCCGTTGAAAGCCGAACTGGCGATGTCGGTTACTTTAGGGCCGATAGTTACTGATTTAAGGGTTTCTTTATCGGCTAACAATGGAGTGTTGATATTCCTTCCGAGGTAGAGTATCTCAATCGGGCAGGAAGAAAATTCGGCTGAGACTGAGAGTGGTTTGTCGCCGTCTTCAAAGGCAAGATTAGATAGGCTGTTGCAGCCATCAAACGCTCCATTGCCAATCGAGGTTACTGAGCCGGGAATGCGCAGTGATTTAAGGGCATACTTATTCTTGAACGCATTGTCGGCTATAGTTGTAAGATTGTTAGGCAATTTAACTTCTTGCAGAACATCAAGTGCGTAAGCCCAGTAATTGCCAAGAGTGTTGTCGGTAGTTCCGTATTTAACGTTATCTTCCTCATAGTAATTCATGCCGCCGCTAACAATGGTTGCATCGCTCAAATCCAAGTGCTGAAGATTTATCGTCTTGTTGAGTGTCAGCAAGTCAGTTCCGTTAATCTTGCCCGAGAGTTTCAGCGAGGCTATGTTGTTCACTTCCGAAATCTTAATCTTTGTCATCAGAGTTCCCGGCTGGTCAAGAACGATTGTTTCCGAAACCGGCTCGCCGTTGATGAAGTGAAAGCCTGGCCATGCAGTCTGATAACTCTTAAGTGTCCCTGAAGGGATGACTACCAGGGCCTTTTGGTATGTTTCATTAGCGAAGGAGTCGCCATTGATTGACGGAGGGGTTACAGCCTGACTTAAAATATCGGTAATGTTAACGCAACCGCCAAAGGCCCCGCTGCCGATGGAGGAAACGGAATTGGGAATAATAAGCGATGTCAATTCGGTGCAGCCGTTAAACGCGTAGTTCTTGATTTCGCTAATCGAAGTCGGAATCTCCAAGGCGGTGATTTCTTGGTCGTTCAAGAAGATATGGTGCGCTAACGAAAGCGGATTGGAGTCGTCAGATGCAAAGTTTATGTCACACCATGCACCGATGTCAGAGATGTTTACTTTAGTAATACCTGCGCATCCACTAAATGCTGAACTGCCGATGAAATTAACGGAGTTGGGAATAGTAATTTCTGTCAGGCCGCTGCAACCATAGAAGGTACACCCCGGTATGGTTTTGACGTTGCTCCCAAAAGTAAGTTTCTTAATGGTAGATGGAAACGCAAGTTCGTTGTTAGAACCGCAAGAAGTACAGTTCTCAGCATTAAATATAAGGTCGGTTAGACCGCTGCAGCCGGCGAAGGTAGAATTGCCGATTGAAGTAACGGAGTTGGGGATAGTAACATCTATCAGGCTGCTGCAACCATAGAAGGCATAAGATGGTATTATTTTGACGCTGTCGCCAAATGTAAGTGTCTCAATAGTTGATGGGAAAGCCGGATCTGTGTTTGAGCCGCAAAAAGTACAACTTGTGGCATTAAATGTAAGATTGGTTAGACCGCTGCATCCTTTGAAAGTAGAGCTGTCGATTATAGTAACGAGGTTGCCGATGGTAACAGTTTTAAGCGATTCTATATCATAGAAGGGTGAAAAATTGTAGCTTAGATTTCTACCGAGATAAAGAGTATCAAGCGGGCAGTCATAGAATAAGCCTTTATAGGAACTATTGTATCCTAAAGTCAGAGTCTGATCGCCATCTTCTATTATTAACTCAGTCAGACTAGTGCATTTGTTGAAAGCCTCGTTACCGATTGTAGTTACGGAGTTAGGTATGGTAACTGATGTTAGGCCACTGCAACCGTAGAAAGCCTCGTTACCGATTGTAGTTACGGAGTTAGGTATGGTAACTGATGTTAGGCCACTGAAACCGTAGAAAGATCGTTGCTTTATAGACGAAATGGTACTTGGTATTTGCAAATTTTTAATTTCTTCGCCATTTAAAAATAAATGGTGAGCATAACGGAGCGGATTCGAAGATTCTGAGGAAAAGCTTATTTTACACCATGCTTCCAAATCATAAATATTAACTGAGGTCAAGCCGCTGCAGCCTGAAAAGGCATCGCCGTAGATAGAGTTTACAGAGTTTGAAATGGTTATTGAGGTAAGACCGCTGCAGCCGTAGAAAGCCCCGTCACCGATTGTAGTTACGGAGTTAGGTATGGTGATTGATGTCAGGCTGCTGCAGCCGCAGAAAGCAGATGCGCTGATTTCTGTTAAGGAGTTGGGGATTGTTATAAAGGTTAGGCTACTGCAGCCGGTGAAAGCATCGTTACCGATTGTAGTTACGGAGTTTGGGATGGTGATTGTTGTTAGGTTGCTGCATCCGTAGAATGCAGAGCTGCCGATTTTGGATACGGAATTGCCAATGTTAATAGATTTAAGCGATTTTTTGCTAAAAAATGGCGAATAACCATATTTCTGTTCTGTATTGTAGCTTACGTTTCTTCCAAGATAAAGTGTATCAACTGGGCAGTCGTAAAATAAACCTTTGCCTGTGCTGTAACCGGAATAAGAATTATAACCTAAAGTCAAAGTTTGGTCGCCATCCTCAATTATTAATTCAGTCAGACCGGTGCAGTTGTTGAAGGCGTAGTTGCCGATAGAAGTTACGGAGTTAGGGATGGTGATTGAGGTCAGGCTGCTGCATCCATCGAAAGTGTAGTTGCCGATTTCGGTTACGGAATTGCCGATGGTGACGGAGGTTAGGCTGCTGCAGTCGAAGAAAGCCCTTTCGCCGATCGATGTTACGGTGTATTCGGTGCCATTGTATGTGACCGATTCGGGAATAACGATGTTGTCGGAATATGAGCCGCCGCCATAGTACGAGCGGTTGGTTACCTGGCAAGTGCTGTTGCTTCGTTTGTAGTAGTATATACCATCGACTTCGAAGTCGTAGGCATATAGGGGCAGCGTGGCGAGGGCTGCCAAAAGCAAAAATAGTAATCGCTTTTTCATTGTGTTGTTGTGATTATTTATTGTTGTTTGATTTGTTATTGTTCAGGTGAAATTTCAGTGCCGTCAGATAGCAAAAACATGATTTTATGAGGCTTGTCTTGGTCGAGTATGCGGCGAGAATGAAACTTGTTGGCGTAATCTTGAGCTTTTTCTTTGCTGACGCATGGCCCGAATACAATGCCTTTAACGATGTTAATTTTGTAATTTACAAAGATATAGCTTTCGTTAACGTTCTTGGTGTTGTTGATTAGGTCGTCGTAAGTGATAAGGTTCTCTTTGACAATTGTTTCGGTGGCAAACGCTATGTTTTTAGCGGTTTTGTCAATATAGAATGCAGATGGTCGGGGAACTTGTAGGAGCATTCTTATTTCTTCTTCGCAGGCATACTTTCCACGCTTTACAAAAAAGCAAGCGTCAATGTCGTAGTCTCCATCGGTATTTCTGCTTCCATTAGAGACTTCTGTATTCTTTTTTCTTGACTCATCTATGGCCTTTAGTTCCTCAATGGCGCAGCAGTGCAAATATTTCGCGTTTGAATTTAAAAGTTCATCTTCGCGGTTTGCATAATATACGTGCATGAGTTCTTTTTCAACGGAGTGTTTGCATAGTGGTGCTTCGTCGTAGCTACGTTTAGGCTCGTTCTCGTACTTGATTGCTAAAATGCTATCTTCATTGCATAGCGCATCATAATCAAGCAGAATGCCCACCTCAAAAGAACCATTCTTTTTAGAACAAAATCGGCAAAGAAGATTCGGGTCGTTTAACGCAGTTGAGAAACACAATATATAAGGTGTGGTTGGCGAACCTATTACTTTTGGGTTCTTCTCTGTTATGTTTTTGTCGATTTTTGTAAGATTATTCCTTAACCATTTGACTATTGAAATGTCTGCTGACGGCAAATTATTTTGGGATTTTTGTTCGAGGTCGAGGTTCAGGGCATCAATCAATTTCATGAGGCCTTGAAATTCCTGTCGGTCGTCGGGTTCGCGCGTTTCGTTTTTCCAAAAGGTGTCGACGCGCGATGCCCTCAAAGAGATTTTATCCTCTTGAAGGATCTTGTCCAGCAATGTTGCACTGCTTGTTATGTGACATAAGCAGGCTGCCGGTCCATTTTTCTTGCGAATCTCGCTGTTTGTTTGTTGGCTTACAATTTTGCTCATGGGTTTTTAGATGTGTGCCGCGGGACCGTCTCGTTGGCGTCAGGGGGTTGGGGAGAATGCAAAAAAAGCGCGGGTCAGACTCGTTGCCGTCCCACGGTTTGAGGCTCTCGCATTGCCTTAGTAAGTTGGACGGCAACGGCGAAGCCCACGCAAATATGAATGTTTTGCGCACGGCCCCTATGTCGGCATAGAGGCGGCGCGGACGTTCATATCCAAGTGGCGCAACCCGCTGCTTGGCCCTTGACTTACTGACTGAAATTTGCGAGATTCCAAACCGTCAAGTGACGAAGCGCAAAGTAACGCTTTTTAAAGTATGTCTTTTTGTCGACCCGCCCGCTGACCCGTAGACCGGGGCTCCGCGTTTCGGCCGACACTGCAAAGTTACGAAATAATTTTGAATTTTGAATGTTGATTTTTGAATTTTGGGGCCTTGCGGGAGCGTAGGCGGCTCGCCTACGTTTTGCCGGACTATGAGGGCAAGCTGCCCTCACTCCCGATCTTGCGCCCGCAGAGCGGGTTGCAAGAAGTTAGCCAGGTGGTAAGAAGCGCGTTAGCGTTTCGCAGCCCCTGGTTGTGAGGCCCGTCCCAGTGAGGTGAGCGCCGTTAGGTGCGACAGAATTGTGTCGCAGCTCCGCAGCTCTTTTTTGTGGTTCGTCCTCGGAGCAGGGGCTGCGGTCCGCCCTGCGGCCCTGACCCCTGCCTATGTTCTGGAGCAACTAACGTTGCTTTCCCGTAGGCGAGCCGCCTACGCCCCCGCAGGGTTGGCATTTCTATTTGCTAATTTTGTGAAAAAATTTTGGTGGTTGGAGATTTTTTTGTAACTTTGCGGTCGCTTTAAGTATCAGATCCGCTTGGGCTCGAAAAAGCGTTGCCACGTTGAGGGTAGCCGCCTGACGGAGTTAACATTCTAACTAACAAAACGTTAATGTACGTAATTGTAGAAATTCAAGGCCAGCAGTTTAAGGCCGAAAAGGACAAGTTCCTTTATGTTCACTACCTGGGCGAAGGCGCCAAGGAAGGTTCCACTGTAGAATTTGACCGTGTGCTGCTGGTCGACGCCGATGGCGAAGTAAAAATTGGCGCTCCCGTTGTTGAAGGCGCAAAGGTTGTTTGCGAAGTAGCCGAACAGCTCGTTAAAGGCGACAAAGTAATCGTGTTCAAGAAAAAGCGTCGCAAAGACTATCGCCGCAAAAACGGCCACCGTCAGTGCTTCTCCAAGATCGTCATCAAAGACATCGTCGCTTAATTGTTTAACCCCCTAAAACCAATCTGACAGAGAAATGGCACATAAGAAAGGTGTCGGCAGTTCTAAGAACGGCCGCGAATCAGAAAGCAAACGTCTGGGTGTTAAAATCTTTGGCGGTCAGTTCGCTAAAGCCGGCAACATTATCAAACGTCAGCGTGGCACCGTTCACCACCCCGGTCTGAACGTTGGCATGGGCAAGGATCACACTATCTACGCCCTCATCGACGGCACAGTCCTGTTCACCGAAGGACGCAACGGTCGCCGCTTCATCAACGTAACTCCCATTGCAGAAGCTTAATAGTTAGGCTTACTGAAAAAACTTTTTCGGGCAAACCGCAATCAACCGCGGTTTGCCCGAAATTCTTTTTTGAGTGTTGAATGTCGAGTGTTGAGTGTTGAATGTTGAGTGTCGAGTGTTGAATGTCGAGTGTTGAATGGCGGGAGTGTGGGCAGCTTGCCCGCGCAAGATACTCGTAGGCGAGCCGCCTACGCCCCCGCAAGGGCTCACTACTCACTTCCCTCACTCGGCGTGTCGTCGTCGGGGAGTTCGCCTTCGGGGTCGACGCGGTCGTAGGCTTCGTTGGCCGCGGCGCGGAAATATTCTTCGAGGGTGCGGCCGCCGCTGATGAGCTTGGCGAAGTTGTCTTCGGAAATTATGAAGGGGCGCACCTGTGGCGGCAGGGAGTAGACCGTGGAGCGGCCGAGCAGGGTGCGGTAGTGTTCGGCTTCCTCTTCGTTGACAAAGCCCTTTACCAGCAGTAGCCCGAGCTGACCAAAGTTCATCTGCTCCAGGTCGAAGTCCTTAACAACGAACGAGTTGAAGTTGTGGCGGGCAATCTGATATAGCAGCTCGTTGGGCGAAATGGTGTCGGTGGGGTAGGCGAGCACCACAATCTGGGGCTGCGTGGGGTCGAAGTCGAAGTTGGCGTCGCCCGAAGCGGTGCGCGCCGAATCGCCGTCGAGGCTCAGGTGAATGTCCCAGAGCATGGCGCGGGTGTTGGTCGAGCCTTCGTGGAGCTTGCGACCCTCCTTCATTCCCTTCAGATAGCTTGAGGCCAGCGGGGTGAGGTCGGTTTGCGGATAGCGCTCAAGCAGCTCGCGCAGGGTCGACGAAAAGTTCTGCGGGTCGCCCTCAGTAACGTAGCTCAGCGCGTGGAGGAACATAAACTTAGGCATGATGTCGGAAACCGGATATTTCTTCATCATGGTTTCGTAGGCCCGGTGCACGGCGCGGTTGTCGTTGTTGAGATAGGCGGCGTAGGCCTCGTCGTAGAGCGCCTGCTGGGCCGCGGGCATGTCGCGCAGATTCTGAATATAGTCGGGGTTCTGCAGCGCGATGCCATATTTGCTTTCGGCAAAGTCGCTCAGAATCAGTTGGCGCCATTTTTCGGCGAGCTCGGGTTTGCCCATGCGCATGAGCATTATATACATATTATAATATACGTCGAGCCGATAGATATTGTCGGGGTAGCGGTCGAGCAGTCGCTGCCACTCAACCTCGGCGGCGGGGAAGTCTTCGAGCTTATCCTTAAGAATGGAGCCCATGGTGAAGAGGCCTTCTTGAATAACATCGTTGGCCGTGGCCTTTTCCTCGTCGGTTTTGGGAATCTGGGCCAGGTAATATTCCGGATAGTGGGGGTCGGAGGCACGTTCGGCGGCCTCCTTGTCTTCGTCAGATTCCTCGGCGGCGGCCGATTCTCCCTCGGCCGGGGTTTCACCGTCGGCATCGGCCTCGTTTTCGGCGAAGTCGGAGAATGAGAACGACGATTTATTGCGGCGGCGCCAGTCGTCTTCGAGCTTGCGCGAGCCCCACTTGCGCTGGAAGGCCGTGCGTCCGGCCGAAACTGTTGCCGAGTTGTAGAAATACCACGAATCGTCCTTTGAACTCATCTGGAACTCCGCCGGGGCATTGGAATTGGTGTTGCCTCCCTGGTTGGCAGCCGCTTCGGCCTCGTGGGCCTGGCGGGCGGCTTCCTCGGCCTCCTCTTTTTCTTTCTTTTTGAGCTCTTCAATGATTTTGTTGATAACCTTTAGCTGCTCGTCGGGCGTCATTGCTGACAGGCGCAGCAGCGAGTCTTGCGTAACGACGTTCTGGGCGTAGACCGACAGCTCGTCGAGCACGTCGGACCGTCGCTTCAGCAGCTCGTAGTCGGCAAAGGTTTCTGGCAGCAGCGGAATCGACTCGCTGAAGCGCGGCTGCGCAAGGTCGTATCGCCCCTGGGTGTAGTAAATCTGCCCCAGAGTGATGTTTGATATTGCCTTTTCAATGCCGTTGCGCTCCGACTTGTCGGCGGCCAGAATGTAGTTTTCTATGGCGTGGGCCGTGTCGCCGCGGCTCAGGTAGAGGTTGCCGATGGCGTAATATATCTGGTCGAGATACGGCTTGTTGCGGTCGAGGGCTGTCATGCGCTTGAGGGCCTTGACTTCGGGGTTGATGTCGTTGCCCGAATAGACCTCGCTCTGCTTGATGCGGGCGTTGAGTTTGGTGCGATAAGTCGTTGAACCGGCTTCGGCGGCCTGCTTGAACACCTTATATGCTTCCGCTTTGCGGCCCATGCGCGCATAGCACTGGCCCAGCAAAAAGCGCAGGCGCGTTTTCTGCGGCCCGGAAGTGCGCTGAATCGTGCGCTCAAGCGGTGCAATGGCGGCCTCGTATTCTCCGCGGCGAATGGCAATGTCGGCCTCCACGAAATCATAAAGGGCTTTGAGCTTACCGGAGGTCAGCTGCTCGGGCTTGATGCGGCGCAAAATCGTTTCGGCCTCGTTGACCCAGTCTGACGCCACATAGCTGCGCGCCTGCCACAGCTGCGCTTCCACAACGGTTTCGGGCAGCCACGAAAAATGGCGCGATATATAATAGAATGTGGCAGCGGCGCCGGGAAAGTCGCCGTTCATATACTGGCTGCGGGCCATCATGAGCCAGGCGTTGTGGATAAACGGGTTATATTCCTCGCGCTTGAGCCAGGCCTTATAGGCATCGCTCTGCTTGCCCGATTTTTTTTTCGGCTTTTTCTTCAGCGAATGGAGCTGAATGGCCTTCTGCGCCTTTTCGATTGAGCGGTTGAAGTCGCCCGAAGGCTGCGGGGCCTTGGGCGAACCCTTGGCCTCGGCCGGGTGGGGGAAGAGGAAGTCGGTATAGTCATCCTCATAGCTCCGCTCCATCTGGTCGAGCGTTTCGCGGAAATGCTCGTCACCGTTATAATATACGTTATAGCGTGTTATGAAAGCCTGATACTTACGGGTAGCAGCAGTGTTCTTGCGCGCCGAACAGCCCGCAAGCGCCATGCCCGCAGCTATGGCCACGAGCACCCAAACAGCCATTTTAAACCGTTTCCTCATCACTATCCTAACGCATGCCCCCGGCTGTTTATTGCCCGATGCTATTATATAAGGTGGATTGTTGCCGTTTTGGTTTATAATTTTTGGGGAAATTTTCGTAATTCAAAAAAATTAGTTAACTTTGCAGTCGCCTATAAAGCGAATAGGCGGCGATTGCCACAATAGCTCAGTCGG
>CAZKPP010000016.1:0-31471 GCA_964554665.1 uncultured Bacteroides sp. | reverse complement strand
GACCTTTCCGCCTCGCGCGAGGGCTACGCTTTTGAAGACGCCAACTTCATGCAGATCGGTTCCGGCACCGGCACCCGCAACAACGGCGGCGGCAAAACCCAGTGGTCGGTATTCTCGCTCTTCGGCAAAGCCGACTATAACTACGCCGACCGCTATCTGGCATCGTTTACAATCCGTCGCGACGAAAACTCGCGCTTTGCCAAGGGCTTCCGCGCAGGCGTGTTCCCCGCATTCTCGCTGGCATGGCGTCCCACCCAGGAAGCGTTCTTCCCCGTAAACCCGATTCTCAACGACCTGAAAATCCGCTACTCCTGGGGCCAGAACGGCAACGCCAACATTCCGTCGCTCTACCCGGCCTACTCAACCTATATTTTCAACACCGGCAACGGCGCCTACGACCTTAACGGCACAAACTCGTCGACTACCCCCGGCATCACCCTGGCCAGCAGCGGAAACCCGGAGCTGAAATGGGAAACAACCTATCAGAACAACATCGGCGTAGACCTCACCTTCTTCAACGGCACGTTGAACGTAAGCGCCGACTACTACATCAAGAAAACCAAAGATATGCTCACCATTCCGCCGGCCCTCGACGTTGCAGGCGAAAACGCAGCAATCTGGCTCAACACCGGCGACATGAAAAATACCGGCTGGGAAGTTACGGTTTCATACCGCAGCCCGCTCTACGGCGATTTCTCTTGGAACGCTTCGGTTAACCTGTCGCAATATAAAAACGAGCTCGTAACCCTCAACTCACGCCAGAAATTCATCGGCGGCGACCAGCGTCTGATTCCCGGCCAGCCCATGGGCGTTTACTTCGGCTATGTTTGCGACGGCATATTCCAGAACGATGCCGAAGTTGCCAACCACGCCACGCAAACCGGCGCTGCCCCCGGCCGCCTGATCTATCGCGACCTCGACGGCAACGGCGTTATCGACGACAACGACCGCTGCATCATCGGCGACCCGAATCCCGACCTGTCGATGGGCATCAACCTCGGCTTCAAATACAAGGCTTTCGCGCTCGATATGTTCTTTGCCGGCGACTTCGGCTTCGACATTCAGAACCACATGAAACGCCAGCTGCTGTCGATGAACTACGGCAATATCTCAACCAACCGCGGGGCCGACATTCTCAACGCCTGGACCCCCACCAACACCGGCAGCGATATTCCCGCCCTGTCGCTCACCGACGACAACAACGAGTCGCGCTTTTCGAGCTACTACGTTGAAAACGGCTCTTACATGAAAATGAAATACCTGAAACTCTCCTACACCCTGCCCAAGCATATAATCAAAAAGATTGGCGCAAGCAACATGGACGTTTACGGCCAGGTTGAGAACGTGTTCACAATGACCAAATATACCGGCCTCGACCCCGAAATCCTGCCCGGCGAATATGGTGCGCACATCGACAACGGCGCTTATCCCCGCCCCCGCACCTTCAGCCTTGGATTAAACATTCAATTCTAAACCTCTCGTAAACAATTTCTCAAAATGAAAAACATTAGAACCATCATAAATAACGCTCTGTGCGCAGCAGCCATGGCCTCGATGACATTGGCCGTCAGCTCTTGCTCCGACATGCTTACAACCATACCGCAGGGCGTAATCACCGACGAACAAATCGGCGAAGATGAGGCCGTAGACATGATGAACGCTGCATACGCCTCGCTGCTCTGCCACTTTTTCGGCAACAATGAATCATTTGCCGGACCGATTACCAACTGGATTTTCGACGTTCGCTCCGACGATGCCCTCAAGGGTGGCGACGGCGTGACCATGGAAGGTTATATCCACCAGCTCGAAGTGGGCAACGTGCAGAGCGACAACGACGTCATCAACTTCAAATGGCGCAATAACTTCTATTCCGTGAGCCGCTGCAACACCGCAATCCGCAGTATCACCAACTCCGGCAACATCGACTCCGACACCAAGGCCGCCTACATTGCCGAAATGAAAACCTTGCGCGCCTACTTCTATTTCGACATGCTGCGCATTTTCCGCCAGTTCCCCTATTTCGACGAAACCGTAACCAATCCCAGCGAATGTCGCGCCGACCAATATTCGCGCGAGCAGATCGCCGAGTTCATCAAACAGGACCTTCGCGACAGCTACGAGCTACTCCCCGCCGACCAGACCTCGGCAGGTCGCTTCAACAAATATGTTGCCGCCGCGCTCCTGGCCCGCGTTGACCTTTTCACCTCCGATTGGGAAGAAGCCGAAAAATATGCCGGCTACGTTATCGACAGCAAAAAATATGAGCTCTACCCCAACTTCCTCGACATGTCAAAGCCCGAATTCAACAACCAATATGAATCGGTTATGGCAATCCAGTTCTCGTCGGCCAACTCCCCCGACCAGTTCAACTATTCGAACTGCTTGAACTGCACCTGGTCGGAGGGCAATCTCTACGGCAACGGCGATGACTTCTATCTTGCCTCGCAAAACCTTGTCAACGCTTTCCGCACCGACGCCAACGGCCTGCCGCTGTTCGACACTTTCAACGACGAGAATGTTGACAAAGCCGACTACGAAGGCAACGTCGACCCCCGTCTGGACTTCACCCTCGGCCGCATCGGCATGCCCTGGCGCTCATATACCTACACCGACAAATGGTGTCGCAACCTCGACCTCTACGGCCAGTATTCAGGCAAAAAGGCCTATCCCTCGCCCGAATCGCCATTCGTCAAGCCCGGCATCGTGCCCTGGGGTGCATCGTCGCTCAACTTCATTCTTATCCGCTACGCCGACGTGATGCTCATGAAGGCTGAAGCACTGATTGAGCAGGGCAAGAACCTCGACGAGGCCCGCCGACTCATCAACGACATACGCCGCAAGGCTGCCCGCTCGGTTGATCCCGCCTACGAACCGGTCGACTGCAACCCCATGCTGGCCAACTATGCCGTGGGCGAATATCCCGCCGCAGGCTGGAGCCGCGACTATGCCCGCAAAGCCGTGCGCATGGAGCGCCGCCTGGAACTCGCAATGGAGGGCCTGCGCTGGTTCGACCTGGTGCGCTGGGGCAACGCCGTTGAAACCATGAACAGCTACTATGCCTCCGAAAGCCGCGTCCACAGTTACTACGAAGGCGCCAACCTGACCCAAAGCGAAATCTACTTCCCGATTCCCGTCAACCAGCTCGACAACGCCGGCGACTTATATAAATAACCCATCAACAGACCTACGAAAATGAAAAAATTCCGCACATATAGCCTCGCTCTGCTGGCAATGATAATTTGTGGTGTGCTCGCCGGATGCTCCGAGTTTGAACCCACCGGCCTGCCCGAGGTGCCTACGCTCGAAAAAGTATCTGACCTCAGCGCCACAGTCAACGGCCGCAAAATCAACCTGTCGTGGCAACTGCCCGCCACTGACCTCAGCATCACCGGCGTAAAGATACTTATCAACGGCAACAACAGCATCTCAACTATCGACCTTGACGGTCAGCCGACCGAATACACGGCCAAAGGCCTCACGCTGGGCAAAGATTATCTCTGCACGGTTAAGGTAATGTATGCCGGCGGCTACGTTTCGGAAGGCGTTTCCACCGAAGCTCAGATGCCCGACAAACTCGACGGAGTGAAAATGGCCTACCTCATGACCGCTCCCGACATCGCCTCGCTGCCCGACGACGACGAACGAGCCGCAGCAACCTGGTTTGCCGCGCAGGCCGACGCCGAATTCATTCAGCCCGAGCAGATTTCGGCACTCGACCCCGACTTCTATCCCGTAATCTGGATTGAAATCGACCGTCAGGGTCAGGAATATGGCTGGGACAAACTTCCCGGCGGCCTCGGCGAACCGGCAATCATCGATGCCCTCAAGGAGTACTCGGCCAACGGCGGCAGCCTCTATTTGGCCAACATGGCAACGCAGCTCACCGCGCCCCTCGGCATCGTGCCCGACAACATGGCTCCGACCGTATTCGGCAACGGCGAAGGTGGCAGCGGCAACGACGTCTGGGTCATCAACCCCTACCTGGGCTGGGACTTCAGAAACGGTTCCGACCAGGGCTTCTATGACCGCACCACCCATGCAATCTTCAAAGGCCTGACACTCGAAGACCCCAATAACTACGGCTACGACAACCTGCCGCTGATTGGCCCCGGCCAGCGCGAAGACCACAACTGCCTGTGGGATTGCAACATCTACGGCAAAGGCAATCAGGTTGACGTTATCAAGAATTTTGAAGTCACCACCAACTCTCTGGTGCTCGCAACCTGGGGCCACGTGCGCGACCACTGCGTTGCCGGCCTGGTTGAATTCTATGCCAGCGCCACCCATGGCCGCTGCATCGCCAACGGTTTCGCCGCCTACGAGTGGAATCAGAACTCAGGCGAAAACCCCTACCAACACAACGTTGAGCAGCTCACCCTCAACATTCTCAACTACCTGAAATAACAACTCATCGCGAGGGAAACAATGACTGCTACCTCATTCCTCAAATCGGTTTTTCTGTTGCCGGCGCTTATGTCGGCGCCGCTCGCGGGCAATGCGCGCGAAGTGGCCCGGTTCACCATGCAGAACGTCGGCAACCGAATCGCCGAGTCCGTTTCGGGCAACACGTTTGCCATCCATAGCGTCCACCCCGCCGAAAATATGCCCGGGGCGAACGGCCAGGCCCTCCGCTTCGACGGATATTCAACCTACATCGACGCCTCGCTGAGCGACATCATACCCGCCGGCTCAAAACAGATGACCGCCTCCGTATGGATTGCCGTTGAAACCTATCCCATAGTGGAAATCGACGTCAACACCCCCGAGCAGGTTGCCATAGCATCCTGCATCGACGAGGGCGCCAAAACCGGCTTCGGCTTCTTTCTGGGCCTCGACGGCAAATATTCGTTTAAAACCTTTATCGGCGGCTGGCCGCTGGAACTGAAAGCAAACGAGCCCCTTGCCCGCTACGAATGGGTAAACCTCACCGCCGTTATCGACGCCGACGCGCGCACGGCAACGCTCTATAACAACGGCGTAGCAGTCGCCACATCCAAAGCCAACGGCACTCTCGCCGCCGGCAATTCAACCCTCAGAATCGGCCGCAGCTTCAGCGAGCGGTTCAGCGGGCCTTTCTGCACAACCGTGTTCAACGGCCTTATCGACGACATTGCCGTTTGGAATGAAGCCCTCAGCGCCGAAACCGTCTCATCATGGTCGGCCGAAAATCCCGCCGATCTGTCAATTCCCGCCGAAAGGTTTGCCGCAGACCCGATGCGCCCCGCATTCCACGCCATGCCCGCAGCAAACTGGGCGAATGAAACGCACGGCATGACTTACGCCAATGGCCGCTATCATCTTTTCTTCCAGAAGAATGCCAACGGGCCATACATGTCGCGCCTCCACTGGGGCCACCTGTCGAGCGAAAACCTCTGCGACTGGACCGAAGAACAAATCGCCCTGGCCCCCGCAACCGAGTTCGACATGAAAGGCTGCTGGTCGGGCTGCGTATTCACCGACCGGGAGCTAACCGGTGGAAAGCCCTCGATTATCTACACCGGCGTAGACTACGCCAAGGCCGTTATTGCCCGCGCAAATCCGCTCGACGACGATCTCATTGCCTGGCAAAAAGACCCGAAACCCATTATCGCCGGCCGCCCCGACGGACTCTCGGATGACTTCCGCGACCCTTATTTCTTCCGCAACGGCAGCGGCGCCTACATTATTGTCGGCTCAAGCAAAGGAGGCGTCGGCACCACCACGCTCCATGCCTATAATCCCGCCACCGGCAGCTGGAGCAACGAAGGCAAGACCTTTTTCAGCGGCTCCAACGTTCAAACCTGCGGAACTTTCTGGGAAATGCCTAACATTACCAAAATCGGCGACAAGTGGCTCTTTACCGTCACTCCGCAAAACACCTCGCGCGGAGTCGCAGCCCTCTATTGGGTCGGCACCATCAATGCCGACGGCACCTTCAGCCCCGACAAAGCCTCGCCCTCGACCATCGAGCTACCCGGCCTGGCCCGCGACGGCTACGGCTTGCTCTCGCCAACCATTTATCAACACGACGGAACCACCATTGCCCTCGGCATCGTGCCCGACAAGCTGCCGTCGCAAGCCAACCACGACCTCGGTTATGCCCACACCTTCTCCCTGCCGCGCGAACTGAGTCTCGACGCCGACGGCAACTTATGTCAGAAGCCGTATGCGGGCCTCGCGGCATTGCGCAGCGGCGACGGATTCTCAAAATCTGACTTCTCGCTCAACGGCTCACTGAACATCGACGGCATCAGCGGCAGAAGCATAGAGCTCTGCGGCGAATTCACGGTCAGCGCCGCCAAATGCGGCTTCGAGTTGCTCGGCAACGGCTCTTCGGCACTGAAGGTCTACTACGATGGAGCCTCGAACGAGCTCGTTGTTGATGCCCGCACCGTTGACCGCCTGACCAACGACGCCGGAGTTTTCGACGGCTACTACCACAGTCAGCTGCCCCGCCGGCTCGCTAAAGGCGAAACAGTCAAACTCAACGTATTTTTCGACCACTCTGTTCTCGACATTTTCATTAACGACACGTGGGCTTCGTCGGTACGCATTTTCGCAAAGGCCGGAGCGACCGAAAACGTCTGTGCCTTTAGCGATGCGCCAACTTCGGTGCGCACGCTTAATGCCTGGAACCTCACGGCCGGCAACGGCAATGCCGCCCTGCACCCGGCGGTTGCTCCCGCCGGCAACATCGACCTTACGGTTAGCGGCGGCACCATCCACTACAGCGCCCTGCCCTCGCCCGCCCTATTGTCGGTCTACAACCTTTCGGGGGAAAGAATGATTCAAAAATATCTCTATAGCCTTAGCGGCTCGGTTGACACCACCCTGACCGGCCTGCACATAGTTACGGTACACACTCAAAATGGTACATTTTCAAGAAAAATGGTTTTTTAATAGCATTATTTAAAGGTAATTGGTAAAAAAGATTGATTATTAAACCCCCGCGGTGTATTGGCTACACCCGGGGGTTGCCCCTTATATGATTGATTTCATAGACAAAAATTTGGCGGTGTCGCAAAAAAACACTATTTTTGCACCATAAATACATAAAAATAATAAACTTACACACAATCTACATGAAAAAACATTTACTTTTAGGCCTGGCGACCTTTGCAGCGCTCTCCTATGCTCCACTCGCCTCTGCCGAACCTATAGTGTGGGATTTAACACTACAGGTTGACGGCTATAACGGTGCCACTCATCGTGCCAACGGCACAGCAGCCGGTTGGGCGAAATATTGGCAAAACTCAACTTATGCCGATATCGCAACAGTTAAATTCACTGCTGAAACAGACATTACAAGCCCTCACCCGGAAAACTGTCCTACCGCCCCAAACGTAGATAGGCCCCTGAAAATGATTGCGGCGTCTACTACTCCGTACGACTACGTGCTGTCAATCAACGAAGATTCGCAATACTACATCTCCGGCTACTCTTTCACTGCCATTCCTTCGGAAGGTCTTGAGGAGTCGACAATCAACGGCGAGGTTCTCGGTGCTGAAGGCCGCACCTTCTCTGCCTCCGGCCTCGACGAAAACACTAAGCAATATACCTTCACCTTAGCTGCTACTGCCAGCAATACTACAGGTGGCTATAACATTGTACTCCGCGACTTCGTCGTTACCCTTTCGCCCATTCCCGAAAAGAATGCTGCCGGCAAGGCTTATTATGCTCGCGAGCTGAACGATAAGTATATGATGCTCTCTGTAAACGGCGGTGTTCGTTTCTTCCGTTTGAACGATAATCACAACGGACTCTCATACACCGGTGATAACATACGTGATGAAGCAGGTATATGGCACTCTGAATTTGTGCACAAAACTGCAGAAGACGGCACCGATTTGAGCGGCCTGCGCATTTCAAGCAAAGGTGTTTACCTCGGCAAACTGCCAACCGCAGCAAGCAGCTTTCTGGGAGTTACTACCGACCCTGAAGAGGCCGGCCTTTTCCGCTTTTATATCTACAGTGCAACCGAATATGGTTTTTCTTGCACCGAAGACGTCAACGGAGACCCGGTTAATCTTCTCGGCTTTGGCACTGCAACAGAAACCGGCAAAAACGTTTGGATTCAGCTGAACAACAACGGCGCACAACGTTGGGGCAGTGGTCCTACTGCAGCAAAATGGACAATCGAGGTGGTTGACCAGGTTGAGTTTACACTGAACTGCGACGGCGTAACCACCTCCGCGTTCGGCATTCCCGGCGAATCTATCTCCACTGCTAACCTGACCGATCTCCCCACCTACTTCGTACCCGCCGAAGGTACAATAACCGTTCCTGAAGCCGGCGGCGTAGTAGACGTGCCCGGCACATGGCAGTTCCCCTTCGAGTTCAACAAACCCTACCTGCTGACTCTGCGCCAAGCAACCGGCGCCTACAACCACGCGTATTACGACGGCACCAACTTGCTGATTAAGAACGTAGCTGACGTCCACAAGACCCTGAACCCCTACCTGGTATGGTATATGAAAGATGGCGGCGTTGTTAACAACACCAAAACCGTTACTATCCATAGCCTCTCGACCGAAGAGAATATGGGCGTACACCTTGGCACCGCCAGCGGTGACCTCTGCACAATCGTTGCCGACACCATCACCAATTTCGCTGTCAACAACAACGGCGAAGGCTTTACCCTGCGTGTGGCTTCGAGCGATAACGCATACATCAATGACTACCAAAACGGGGGCCTGATGGCTACCTGGGCTGCCTCGGGTGCTAAGACCGAAGCGGGCAGCCGCATGTGGGCAACCGCTCTGACCGACGCCGACTTCAACGTTGAAACATGGTTGGCCCACGACGGTTTCACCTATACCTACGACGCCGACAAACTCCAGGCAGCACGCACCAACCCCACCATCGAAACCCTGCGCGAGCTGTTTGCCTACGAACCCATTACCGACATTACTCGCGAAGAGCTGATTGAGAATATTGCTAACGACCAGCACTTTAACGACCTGTGCAGCACTCTCGCTGCCTCGAACCTCTTCACTGCCGAAGAAGCCTCAGAGTTTATATACGCCAAACTCAACATCCCGATGGAGAGCAACAACTTCATAGCTGAACTCGAAACCGCCAAAGCAACCCTCAACGGCTTTACGGCTGGTAAGCTCGTTGCCGAGTTCATCAACGGCAAGAAAGTTGCCTTCCGCAATTATGGCACATTCGCAAGTGGCCATGGCTACATGGTAAAAGGCACCGCTAACAATAAGATTGGCAATGGCCGCAATATTACTCACCTGACCTACGATGCCGTTTGGGTAATCGACGCAGCCAACGACGGCACTTTCACCATGAAGAACCTTGCCGACGGCAAATATGCCAAGGGCCTTGACGTTACTGAAGACTCAGCCGAAGCAGTTGCCTATAAGTTCGCCAACGAAAATGTATTCACCGGCACCTATGCCATTCAGAATCCCGCAGTTTCAGGCAATAATTTCCTGAACAACAACGAAAATGACATGCTGCGCTACCATTCAGCCGGCAGCAGCAACCAATCCAGCTTCTGGACAATCGAGCTTATCAACGACGAAAATGAACAGGGCTTCATCTCCGAAATTGAAAATCACCTTAAAAACCCGCAGGGAATCACCTTTGGCAATACTCCCGGCACCTACACCGTAGACACCGCCGCTATCGACGCCATGGTTGCCGAGCTGCAGCAGGAGTTTGACTATCCCACTGCCGACGAGTATAACAACTCGTTCCCCTACAGTCTGTTTGACATGCACTCAATCGAAGGCATCGCCCTGGTTCGCATTAAAGACAACCACAACCGCTACATGACCGACGCCGGCTCGTTCAGCACCACCGACAACACCGGCGACGAATCGATTTTCGTGCTCGAAAACGTTGCAGACGGCATTGCCGCCCTGTCGTCGCTCAGCGGCCACTATCTGACCAAAACCACCCAAGGTAATGACACCGAAAAAACCTATCTGCGCATCTTCCCCGGCGAAGACGCTGAAGAAATTGCCCACAACACCGCAACCGAAATCAAATTCTTCAACGACTACACCGGCATTAGCCTCGGCAACTATGCCATCGGCTTTGAAAGCGGCAACGGCAATGCCAAGTGTATCCTCGCCAGCGTAGACGGCAACTTCAACCACTTCTCGAACTCTGATCACTACCGCACCGACGTTAACGACGACCGCATCCACTTCGGCGTTGAATATGTCAACACCCTCACCATTGAGGTTGACGGCAATAAACTTTGGCGCGCTCCGGTGGCCGTAAGCATTGCCGATGCCTACAGCTATGCCTACGTGGTCAGCGGCGTTGACGGCACCTCAATCACTACAACCCAGGCCGACAACAGCAGCATCTATGGCGCCGGCACCTTCTTCCTGCTCACCGGCAACGTTACCTTCAACGTTCATAACGGCGATAACATAGAGGCTCCGGCAGTAGGTGTGGGCCACCACGCCAAGCAGATGCACACTCTGCTCGCAGGCAAGGTTTATATCTACATCCACGCTGACGACGCTCAGGAACCCGCCCGCGTAGCCGCCCAGAAAGCAGTTGTGCGCCGCGCCGACTCGACCGAGCCCGACCGCTGGCTCAAAATGGACGTTATCGCTCCCGAAACCGACACCGAGAAGATGCTCAACGCCCACGAAGCTCTCATCGAGGCTGACAACAACCCCGACAACATGCTGAAGACCGGCGACACCATGGACATCAATCTTGGCCAGACCAGCACCGTCAGCATCGAAGAAATCACCGCTAAAGATTTCAACGCCAACACCGTTTATGACCTCATGGGCCGTCGCCTGGCAGCTCCCGTCAAGGGCATCAACATTGTTGACGGCAAAAAAATCATGGTGAAATAACCAACCCCCGCAACCTCTGAAGAAGCCCGGCCCCGAGTCGGGCTTCTTTTCAATAGAACAGAATAACTATTGCGTAATGACAACATTTTTAGTTTCCATAGCTCTGCTCATAGTCGGCTATGCCGTTTACGGAGTGATTGTTGAAAAGGTGTTTGGCGTCGATCCCAAAAGGCTCACGCCTGCCGTTGAACGCCCCGACGGCGTAGACTTCGTGCCGATGCCGGTTTGGAAAGTGTTTATGATTCAGTTTCTGAACATTGCCGGCGTAGGGCCGATTTTCGGCGCCATAATGGGGATAATGTTCGGCCCGGCGGCTTTTCTCTGGATAGTTTTCGGCACTATTTTCGCCGGCGCGGTCCATGACTTCACCGCAGCCATGATTTCGCTGCGCCAGGGGGGCGTGTCGCTCCCCGAATCGGTAGGCAACGAACTCGGCCCGGGCATGCGCCACCTGATGAGGGTCTTCTCCGTGATTCTGCTGATTCTGGTCGGCGCGGTGTTCATTGTCACCCCCTCGGGCATCCTGGCGTCCATGACTCCCGCAAAGCTCGACATAACATTCTGGACAGCAGCCATATTCCTTTACTACCTGCTGGCCACACTGCTCCCTATCGATAAACTCATCGGCAAGCTGTATCCGCTGTTTGGCGGGGCGCTGCTCTTTATGGCGCTGGCACTGATGGGCGTAATGATTTTCGGCAACGTAGAGATTCCCGACGAAATGGCCATCGGACTCCACAACCGCCACCCGCAGGCGGCCACCCACGCCCTTTTTCCGATGCTCTTTATTTCGATAGCGTGCGGAGCAATTTCCGGGTTCCACGCCACACAGTCGCCGATGATGGCCCGCTGTCTCACCAACGAAAAGCTGGCGCGCCCGGTGTTTTATGGCGCCATGGTTGCCGAGGGCATCGTGGCCCTGATTTGGGCCGCCGCGGCGATTGCATTCACCGGCGGCTATCAGCAGCTGGCCGACTACATGGCCGCCGAAGGCCACTCGCCCGGCACTCTTGTGCGCGAGGTGTCGATCGGCTGGCTCGGAGCGTTTGGCGGCCTGCTGGCGATTATAGGAGTGGTTGCCGCGCCGATAACATCGGGCGACACTGCACTACGCTCGGTGCGCCTGATAGTTGCCGATGCCCTGAAGCTCGACCAAAAGTCGCTCGTCAAGCGACTGCTGATTTGCATTCCGCTCTTTGCAGTGACTTTTGCGGTAATTATGGTTGACTTTCAGGTGCTATGGCGTTACTTCGCATGGAGCAACCAAACCGTGGCTATGATTACGCTCTGGACAGTAACCGCCTACCTGTCGCGCAAAGGCCGCTGGTATTGGATATCGCTGGTTCCGGCGCTCTTCATGACCGTAGTCACCGTCAGCTACATTTTGCTCGCTCCCGAGGGCATCGGCCTCGACCCCACGGTGTCGATAATCATCGGCTGCACCGTGGCCCTCATCCTCGCCATCCTCTTCTTCCGCCTCCGCAAACGCCCCCATTCACACGCATAATCTGATTTTTTAATATGCAGGGAAATAAAAGTTGGAGAATTTTTCGTAACTTTGCGGAATAAATAATAAACTATCATCAAAACATCCCCGATAATGAACGTTAAGTTTCAATTTAGCAACATTATGCTGCTGATGGGCGCTGCCGTAGCACTGAGCGGCTGCTCAAAAAAACTCGGCCAACTTCCCGCCGACTATTTCACCGCAAATCCCAACCCGCTGGAAGTTGTTGGCCAAAACGTGCCCGCAAGCGTAACAGCCCGCATCCCCGCCAAGTTCTTCGTCAAGAACGCCGAACTGACGGTAACCCCCTACCTGACCTATGCCGGCGGCGAAACCGCCTCGGCTCCCTACTCTTTCCAGGGCGAGAAAGTGCGTGGCAACAACCCCGTAATCAACTTTGAAAAGGGGGGCACGGTAACCATTCCCGTCAACTACGTCTACACCCCCGAAATGGCCAACTCGCAGCTCGAACTGGCCTTTAACGTTCAGCAGGGTAAAAAAACCTACGCACTGCCGCGCGTAGCGGTTGCCAACGGCGTAATCGCCACCTCCACCCTGGCAAGCACCGCCTCCATTACTCCCGCCATTGCCGCCGACAAGTTCCAGCGCATTATTCAGGAAAAAGTTGATGCCGACATCATGTTCCTCATCAACCAGGCCAATATCCGCGACAATCAGCTGCGCACCGGCCAGATGATTGACCTGCAAAACCGCATCAAGAGCGCCAACGCCGACGCCAACCAGGAAATCGAAGAAATCAACATTCAGAGCTACGCTTCGCCCGACGGCACATACGAGTTTAACCGCAACCTGGCCCAGAAGCGCGAAGACGTGACCAAAGGCTACATGGACAATCAGCTCAAGGGCGTTTCGTTCGGCCAGCTCACCGCCGACTTCACCCCCGAAGACTGGGAAGGCTTCCGTCGCCTGGTAAGCGAAAGCAACATTCAGGACAAAAACCTGATTCTCAGCGTGCTGTCGATGTATTCCGACCCCGAGGAACGCGAACGCGAAATCCACAACCTCAGCTCCGTATTCGAACAGCTCGCCGAAGAAATTCTGCCGAAACTCCGCTACAGCCGCATCAGCGCCAAAATCAACGTTATCGGTAAGAGCGACGAAGAAATCGCAGCAATCTATGCCACCGACCCCTCGAAACTCAGCGTTGACGAGCTCCTTTACCTGGCATCGCTGACCGACAGCCCCGAAAAGCGCGCCGACATCTACTCCAAAGCCGCCAAACTCTACCCCACCGACTACCGCACCTTCAACAACCTCGGCATGGCTCAATATCAGCTGGGCAACTACGACGCTGCCCGCACCGCCTTTGCCCAGGCATCGCGTCTGGCTCCCGCTTCGGCCGAACCTCAGATGAACCTCGGCCTGTCGGCCCTCAACTCCGGCGACTTCTCCGACGCCCAGAGCCGCTTCGGCAACGCCGCCGGTGTGCCCGAGCTTAGCGAAGCCCTTGGCGTTTACTACCTCAAGCAGGGCGACAACGCCGCCGCTGCCCGCACCATGCAGGGTGTGAACTCCAACAACGCCGCCGTAGCCCAGATTCTTACCAAAGACTACTCGGCAGCTAAAAAGACCTTGGCCGCCATTTCCGCACCCGACGCCACCACCTACTACCTGATGGCAGTGCTCGGTGCACGCACCAACAACGAATCGATGCTGGCCAACAGCCTGCGCCAGGCCATCAAGCTCGACCCCTCCATGGCCGCCAAAGCAGCTACCGACCTCGAATTCAAACGTTTTAATCTCTCATCCGTACTCTAATGCGTAAGTTCAAACGCGTCCTTCTGAAGTTGAGCGGCGAAAGTCTCGCCGCTCAACAGAAGCAGGGCATCGACTCCGAGCGCCTCGCTCAATACGCCACTCAGATTAAAGCCGCCGTAGACTCCGGTCTGCAGGTGGCTATTGTTATTGGAGGCGGCAACATTTTCCGCGGCCTGCAGGGTGCCTCGCGCGGCTTCGACCGCGTTAAGGGCGACCAGATGGGCATGCTCGCAACAGTTATCAACTCCCTGGCGCTCAGCTCCGCTCTGGAAGCCATAGGTCAGGGCGCCGACGTGTTCACCGCGATTGCCATGCACCCCATAGGCGAACACTACTCGAAGTGGAAAGCCATCCGCGCGCTCGAAGCCGGCCGCGTAGCCATCCTGTCGTGCGGCACCGGCAATCCGTTCTTCACCACCGACACCGGCTCGGCCCTGCGCGGCATTGAAGTCGAGGCCGACGTTATGCTCAAGGGCACTCGCGTTGACGGCATCTACACCGCCGACCCCGAAAAAGACCCCACGGCAACCAAATTCGACCGCATAACCTACGACGAAGTGCTCCGCCGCGGCCTCAAGGTGATGGACATAACCGCCACCGCCCTCTGCAAGGAGAACAAACTGCCGATTATCGTTTTCGACATGGACACCCCCGGCAATCTCGACAAAGTGCTGGCCGGCGAACCGATCGGAACCTACGTCTACGAAGAGTAACCCGCGTTGAATGCAGCTTAAATCCATAGCCCTCGACAACTTCAAGAACATCGAACACGCTCGCTTGGAGTTCTCGCCCAAGGTCAACGGCCTGCTGGGCCATAACGGCATGGGTAAAAGCAACCTTTTAGACGCGATTTTCACCCTCAGCTTCACCAAAAGTTTCTGCCGCGTGCCCGACCCGATGCTGATTCGCGTCGGCGAGCAGTTCGCGCTGGTAAAGGCAACATATCTGCGCCGCGGCATCGACGAAGACCTCTCGCTCGGCCTCGCTCAAGGCAAACGCAAAAGCCTCAAACGCAAAGGCAAGGAATATCAGCGCATGGCCGACCATATCGGCACATTTCCGCTCGTAATGATTTCGCCGGCCGACGTTGACCTGGTGCGTGAAAGCCCCGACGAACGCCGCCGCTGGATGGACATGGTCATCAGCCAGGGCGATGCGCGCTATCTGGACGCGCTGCTCCGCTACGGCCGCGGCCTCGACCAGCGCAACCGCCTGCTCAAGGACGGCATCTCGGATCGCGGCATGTTTGAAGCCATCGAGGCCTCCATGCAGCCCGCGGCACTGTATATCTACAACACGCGCACTGCGTGGGTTCAGCGCCTGGAGCCGATTTTCCGGAAATACTACGCCCTGATCAGCGGCGACACCGAAACGCCGGGCATCAGCTACGTTTCGCAGCTTCAACGCGCCGACTCCTACGAAGAGATGATGGCTGACCACCTGCAGCGCGACATTGCCCTGCGCCACACCTCGGCCGGCCCTCACCGCGACGACATTGAGCTGACCCTCAACTCAATGGAAATGCGCCGAACCGGCTCGCAGGGCCAGTGCAAAACCTTTGTCATTGCCCTGCGCCTGGCCCAATATGAGTTTTTGGCCGAAACCACCGGCATGAAGCCCCTGCTGCTGCTCGACGATATTTTCGACAAGCTCGACGCCGACCGCGTTGAGCGCATAGTGCGCCTTGTCGGCGACCCGGCGTTCGGCCAGATTTTCATTACCGACACCAACCGCTCGCACCTCGATGAAATAATCAGCCGCGCCGCCGGCGACTACCGCCTGTGGGAGGTGGCCGACGGCGCCTTTACCCCTCTTCTCTGACATGAAAAAGACCGAGCCACTGCCAATCGGCGAGATTATCAACGAAGTTTTCCGACGCTCCGGGTCGGAGGGCGATGCCGCGCGCTACCGCGCGCTGGTAAACTGGGTGAATGTTGTAGGCCCCGGCATTAACAAGCTAACCACCCGGCGCTACGTAACCGAGTCGGGAGCCATTCATGTCTACATATCGTCGGCGGCGGTCAAGGCCGACTTGATGTTTATGCGCTCGTCGCTGCTCGATTCTCTCAACCAATATGCCGGAGCCCCCGACACTATAACCGAATTAGTTATTCACTGATGACCGGACTCGTAATTTCAAACCTCGGCAGCCGCTACGAAGTTCTCCCCGACGGCGCCTCGACCCCGGTTCTTTGCGCCGCCAAGGGTAACCTGCGCATCAAAGGCATACGCACCACCAATCCGGTGGCCGTTGGCGACCGCGTAACTTTCAGCGAAGCTCCCGGCGCCGAAATCGCCTATATAACCGCCATTGAGCCGCGCCGGAACTACATTATCCGCCGCGCCTCGAACCTGAGCAAGGAGAGCCACATCCTCGCCGCCAATATCGACCTGGCCGTGCTGGTTGCAACCCTTGTTCATCCCGAAACATCCACTACTTTTATCGACCGCTTTCTGGCCACGGCCGAAGCCTACGATATTCCCGCACTTTTAGTGCTCAATAAAATTGACCTGCTTGAGCAACCCGACGACCACGAGCTGCTGCTGGCCGTGGCCCGCCTCTACGAAACCGTAGGCTATCAGGTGGTAATGACCAGCGCCCGCAGCGGCGAGGGGCTCGACCGCCTCAAAGAAGCCCTGGACGGCAAAACTTCGCTGCTCTCGGGCAACTCCGGTGTTGGCAAATCGAGCCTCATCAACGCCCTGATTCCCGGAGCCGATGCCACAACAGCCGCAATTAGCGACGCCACCGACTCGGGCACTCACACAACCACCGCCTCGCGCATGTATGACCTTCCCGGCGGCGGGCGGCTGATCGACGTGCCCGGCGTGCGCGGCTTCGGCACTCTCGACTTCGACAAATATGAGGTCGGCCACTTCTTCCCCGAAATCTTTGAAGAATCGCAAAACTGCCGCTTCTCGAACTGCACCCACACCGAGGGCGAACCCGGCTGTGCGGTTTGTCGCGCAGTGGCCGACCGGCGCATAGCCCAAAGCCGCTATGCCTCCTATCTGTCAATCCTCAATAACGACGCATCTCAAACTAATCAAAAATATCGATAAATGGTAACCTCTATCCCCGGCGAAATTTTCAACGACCACCGCGGCACTATAATCTCTTTGAACGACTTCGACCTCGACGGCGTTGAACGCACCTACACCATCCACCATCCCGACGCATCGGTTGTGCGCGGCTGGCATGGCCACCAGCGCGAGCGCAAGTGGTTTCACTGCGTGCGCGGCGGCTTTGTAATGGCCTTTGTTAAAATCGACGACTGGGAAAACCCGTCGCCCGACCTCAAGCCCGAGATTTTCCATATATCCGATAAAAAAAGCGAAGTGCTCTGCGTTCCCGCCGGCTATGCCAACTGCCTGAAAGCCACCGAACCGGGGTCGATTCTTCAGGTATGGTCCGACAAGCGGCTGCCGGTAGCCCTGCTCGACTCCTGGCGCTACCCCTCGTCGAACTGGGTTGACTGGTCGCAGTTCGATGACCGTTGACATCATAACCGGCCCCACGGCGTCGGGCAAAACCGCCGCGGCCATTGACCTGGCCGAAAAACTCGGCTGCGAAATAATTTCGGCAGACTCGCGCCAGATTTTTCGCGGCATACCCGTTACCACCGCCTGCCCCACGGCCGAAGAACTTGCCCGGGTTAAACACCACCTGGTGCAAGAGCTGGAACTGACCGACTACTATTCAGCCGCGCGATTCGAGGAAGACGCCCTGCGGCTCATTGCCGACATGGAGCGCCGCGGCATGGAGCACGCGGTTGTGTGTGGCGGCTCGATGATGTATATCTCAGCCCTAATCAACGGCCTCGACGAACTGCCAACTATTTCCGATTCGGTGCGCGAAGAAACACTCGCGTTTTTCCAAAAAGAGGGAATCGAGGCCGTGCGCGAAGAGCTGCGACGCCTCGACCCCGAATATCTTGCACAGGCCGACCCCAATAACCACCGCCGGCTTGTTCATGCCCTTGAAATCATTCGCCAGAGCGGGCAAAAAGTGTCGGCCCTGCGCACCGGGCGCCGCAAACAGCGACCCTTTGAAATCCGCATGAACGTCATAGCCCCCGAGCGAGCCGAACTGTTCGACCGCATTAACCGGCGCGTAGACCTGATGGTTGAAAGCGGCATGGTCGACGAAGCCCGGCGCGTTTATCCGTTGCGCCGGCTGAATTCGCTCAACACCGTGGGCTTTAAGGAACTATTTGCCTATTTCGACGGCACGTGGGACCTGACAACCGCCATTGAGCGCATCAAGAAAAACACACGCGTCTACGCTAAAAAGCAACTCACCTATTTAAAAAGTAATCTGAACGTTCATCCCTAAGGTGCGCGACGTTATCAACGGCATCGACTGAACCTGCAGCTTCTTCTCCTTAACGAGGCGCCGCGCCGGATTGCCACCGATAAAGCCTACGAGCTCGTTGACCGGGTCGACAAGGAACGCAACAATGTTGCCCAAAACCGGCGAACCGGCCAGCCGATAGTCGTTCATAACTATATAGCGCTTGATGCGGAAGAAGCCCTCGCCCATTACGCTGCCGACCAGCGGCGTAATAAAGATGTCCTGATACGACGGGCGCTCCATACATGCCTCGATGCCGAATTCCCAGCCGATGGTTGAAATACATGCCGAAAAGAGCAGCGAACCCCAGAAGCTCAAGCCCGCACTGCGAGCGGCCATGAAATATGCAGCGCCGCTATAGGGGTGAAGAACCATGTTGAACGCCGGATTATCGCGGTCCCATTCCGGTCCTTGTTTTATTACGTGTTCGCGCCAGCGCACCCAGAAAGGCACGTCGTGAAACTCGGCGCGGTTCCAGTTGGTAGCATCCTCGGGGAGCATTTCCAACACGAACAGAGTACCGATGTATGCGCCGCAAAGCACCGAGGCGTTGACCCACACCCGCTTCCAGTCGGGATGACTGAACCCGAGATTTAGATTCTGGTTCGGGAAAGCATATATCGACTTCACCGGCCTCTCGACCGGGTGCATTGTGTTAGCAGGGAAAAGAATGGAATCGCTAACTGTTTCGATAACAGTGTCGGGCATTGCCGGCGACTGGGCCCGCATTCCGGCTGCGGCGCCACAGAATATGATGAATAAAACAAGTAACCTTTGCATAATAGTAATAATAAAAAATAGTAGAAACTTCACCTTTTTAACACTCTGCGGACCAACATGGTTCACCGCCCCCGATAGAAAACTCCATAAAAAGTGTTGCCGGCCGCTTGCAAGAACGGGATTTTTTAATTACCTTTGCATCATAATTGACGAACCCTTTAGATTCATCACCCGAATAACCATGAAAAAGGTAGAAACTCTCCTTGCCGAGAAATTACTGAAAGTAAGTGCTATTAAGCTTCAGCCCGCCAACCCCTTTACCTGGGCAAGCGGCTGGAATTCACCGATTTACACCGACAACCGCATAACCCTGTCCTATCCGGAAGTGCGCTCGTTCATCAAGGTTGAACTCTGCAGAATGATTCTGGAACGCTTCCCGGAAGCCAACGCCGTTGCCGGCGTTGCCACCGGCGCTATCGCTCAGGGCGCCCTGGTTGCCGACACCCTCGGACTCCCCTACGTTTACGTTCGTTCCTCGCCCAAGGACCATGGTTTGGAAAACCTCATCGAAGGCAACCTCAAGCCCGGCCAGAAAGTGGTTGTTGTTGAAGACCTGATTTCTACCGGCGGCAGCTCGCTCAAAGCCGTTCAGGCCATCCGCAATGCCGGCTGCGAAGTAGTTGGCATGGTTGCCATGTTCTCCTACGGATTCCCCGTTGCCGAAAAAGCATTTAAAGATGCCGGCGTTGAGCTCGTTACCCTGTCGAACTACAACGCCATGCTCGAAGTAGCCCTGGCTACCGACTATATCCACGCCGACGACGTTGAAACCCTCAAGGAATGGCGCAAAGACCCCTCGGTCTGGACCCCCAACAAACGCGACTAATAATATAATGAGCAAATATACCGGCAAACCGCACCGCGTCAATCGCCCGCGCACCGAAATCTACGACCAGCTCGCCAACCTCAACAACATTCGCGAGCGCATCGACACCCTGCCCGACGACCTGCGCCAGCGCCTCGGCACCGTCAACTTCCCCGACAACGAAACCATGGCTTTCACCGCCCCCGGCGTCGGCGAAATGAAGTTCCGCATTATTGAGCGCAACTCCCCCGCCTCGGTGAAATTTCTGGCCGATACCGGCGTAGTGCCCATCAACGTTATCATCGACCTGGCCGAGGCTGAAGCCGACACTACCGACATCACCGCCACCATCGACGCGGAAATCCCCATGATGCTGCGCCCGCTCATCGGCGGCAAGCTCCAGGAAGCAGCCGACCAGTTCGGCAAAATGTTCGGCCAACTCAACGCCTGACTTTGACCAAAAAACTGAAAACCACCGTATTGACCACCCTGGCAGCCATCGGGCTGGCAGGGTGTCATTCTGTCGAACTCAAAGATAATCTTGTGGGCGGCCCGGTCTACGTGCCTATCACAACCGAGGGCGACTGGTCGCTCTATGGTGTCGGGGGCGCCCTGCAGTCGCGACGCTTCATTCGCCAGGAGCAAATTCCCGCCAACTACCCCTACCAGGAGTTTTGCTACACGGGGTTTGGCGGCGTATTGCTCGTGTCGACCATCCACTCCGACTATCGCGTCTACGACCTTTCGTGTCCTGTTGAGCGCTCCCCCAATATCCGCGTGGCCATCAATGCCGACAACTTTGCCGTATGCCCCAAATGCGGGTCGGTCTACGACGTTTTTGAGCTCGACGCCGGACCGGGCCACCCCATCAGCGGCCCCGCCCTCGACCGCGGCTATGCCCTAACCCCCTATCGGCTGCTCTTTAACGTCGACAAACGCTTCGCGCTGCTTTCGCGCTAAAGAACCTTTCTTGATTTTCAGGCGTTATACCGAAAAACAAGAAAGGACAACATACTATGAAACAGATCGAATTCATTGAAGGAGTAGCCCGCATGCTCCAGAATTATATCAACAATTCCCGCTATTTCGACTCCAACGCCCAGCTGCGCGTCAACCCCTCTACCATGGCCACGACCATTGTTAACGGTAGCGACATGCTCGCCGAACTTGCCGACGCCGACGAGACCATCGAAGACGCTGCTGCCGCCGACGGCCTCCGCAATGAAGACGCAACCGATTATCAGGCCTCTCAAAACCCCGATTTCTATTCCGTAAGAATGCTGATTCAAACCGGACCCTCGGGCCACGACGAGCCCTCGCTCCCCGCAATCATTCAGGTTGCCGACTCCTATTTCCGCCAGTCGGCCTGAGCGGAAACGCTGCGTTTTTGAGGTTTCGCAGATTTTGCGTAACTTTGCGGCGTGGAAAAAATTGCAAAAAAAAGAGTACTCTTTGTGTGCCTCGGCAACATCTGCCGGAGCCCGGCCGCCGAAGGCGTGTTTCGCGAAATTGTTAACGAACATGGCGCCGGCGACCGCTTTATTATAGACTCGGCCGGCACCGGAGGCTACCATGTGGGCCAGCTCCCCGATCAGCGCATGCGCATACATGCGCGCCGACGGGGCCTGGAACTTACCCACCGTTGCCGCCAGGTCAGCGTTGAAGATTTCAACGATTTCGACATCATAATCGGCATGGATGCTTCCAACCTGGCCAACCTGCGCCGCCTGGCCCCGTCGGTCGAGGCGGCCCGAAAGATTCATGGCATGGCCGAATTTTTCTCGCCCGGAGCGCGCTACGACCACGTTCCCGACCCCTACTACGAAGGTTCCGAGGGCTTCGAGTTAGTTCTTGACCTGCTGGCCGACGGTTGCCGCAACCTCTATGAACGGATTTGAAGTCAACATTGCCCGTCGCCTCGGCTGGAAAGCCGAAGGGCGCAAAAGGGTGTCGCCCGCGGTAACGGTGGCAGTAACCGGCGTTGCCCTGGCCGTCGTGGTAATGATGATTTCCATTGCCGTTATGCTCGGCTTTAAGCGCGAGGTAACGAACCGCATTCTCAGCCTCGACGACGCCGTAACCATTTCGGGCTATAGCGACGACAACTCTCCGCAACCATTCAATCCCGCGGAGATTACCAGCGCCATTACCCTGCCGCAAGAGGCCGAAATCGTTGGCCACACCTCCACCCCCACTATTCTTAAAACTCCCGACGATTTTCTCGGGCTCGACCTCCGCAGCCTCGAAAACTGCGCGCTGGCCGACACCTCGCTGGCCATTTCCAACAGCTCGGCCGCCCGATTGCGGCTCAGCGTGGGCGACCGTGTACCCGCCTATTTCTTTATCGACGGGCGCCTGAAGGTGAGAATGCTCACCGTCGACAGCCTGTTCACCTCAAACCTCGGCGACCTCGACCGCTCCGTGGCCTACTGCTCGCCGGCGCTCATCGAGCAGTTGCTCGGCCTCGAAAAAGGCCATGTTTTTTCAATCGGCATAAGAAACGTCAGCGAGGAGCAAATCGAGCCGCTGGCCACTGCTATCTACGGCGAACTGATGCAGGCCCACTATTCCGGCAGCCTCTCGCAGGCCTACGGCATATCAACCATACTTCAGACCGACGGCCAGATTTTTTCATGGCTCCGGTTGCTCGACACCAACGTGGTTGTCATTCTCACCCTCATGGGCTTCATTGCGGCCTTCACCCTGGTTTCGTCGTTGTTTATCATCATTCTTGAGCGCGTGCGCACCATCGGCCTGCTAAAATCGCTCGGCGCTACCAACGCCCAAATCCGCCGCATATTCATGCTCATGGCCGAGCGCCTGGTTTTGCGCGGAATGCTCATCGGCAACCTCCTGGCCCTTGGCCTCATAGCCATTCAATACTATACCCGGCTGATTCCTCTCGACCCCGCCAACTACTACGTAGACTTCGTGCCCATCCGCCTCACGCTGCTAAGCGTCATCGCCCTCAACCTCGGCGTCCTCATCATCAGTTGGCTCATCCTCATCCTCCCCGGCCTCATCGTCGCCCGCATCTCCCCCGCCACCACCATGCGCTACGACTAAAATGCCCAATAAACCGGCAAATTATGAAAAATTCGGGGGGCAGGGGAGGAAAATTTGGTTGGTATGGATTTTTTTTGTAACTTTGCGGCGCTTTAAGCACCAAATCACCTAATTATTAACCACCAAAATTTCCAAAGAATGCATCTTAATTCTGACGAAAAAGTTGAAATCTTTGAGAAATACGGTAAGGGTAAGACTGATACTGGTTCCCCTGAGGCCCAGATAGCATTGTTCTCGGTCCGTATTGCTCATTTGACTGAACATCTGAAGTCAAATCACAAAGATTATGCTACGGCCCGCGCCCTGAAGCAACTGGTTGGTAAGCGTCGTCGCCTGCTGGATTATCTGATTCGCAAGGACATCAACCGCTACCGTGCCATCATTGCTCAGAAAGAGCTCGGCATCCGTAAGTAAGGCATCAACGGGAGGTCCGCAGTCAACGGGTCTCCCGCCTTTTTTCTCCCCGGAATGGAATTTTTTAAGAAGCACCCAATAATTACGAACTTGCTGCTGATAGCGGCGAGTGCTGTTTTATTGGTGGTTATAGCAATGTTTGGCCTGAGCATCTGGACCGCCCACGGCAAGGTGCAGGTTGTGCCCGACGTTCATCGCATGAGCGTTGCCGAAGCGCAGCGGGTGTTGGCCGACTGCAACCTGATGACCGAAGTTATCGACTCGGTCTACGACTCGGCGGTTGACCGCGGAGCCATAGTTGAGCAACTCCCCCCGGCCGGCAACCGCGTTAAGCCCGGCCGCACGGTATATTTGACTATCAACGCATATTCGCCGCGCCAGATAACGCTGCCCGAACTCGTGGGCACCTCCGTTCGCCAGGCCCGCGCATCGCTGGAGTCGCTCGGATTCAAGGACATACGCGAGGTTCGCGTGCCGTCGGACTATCGCGACCTGGTGTTGGCCATTAAGAGCATGGGCGTGAGCCTGCGCGCCGGCACCCGGCTGCCGCTGAATTCATCGATAGTAATCGAGGTTGGCGAGGGCTTTACGGAAGCCGCAGTCGACTCGCTCGACGTATATAACGAGGCCGATTGGGACCAAACCCTCGAAAACGCCGAAGATCCCATTTATGACTGAAAGCGAACCTGACGAACTCGAACTATACGAGCATTTCCGGTTCGTTGCCGACAAAGGCCAGGAGCTGCTGCGTATCGACAAGTTTTTGGTTGACCGCATGCACGGCGCATCGCGCTCGCGCATACAGCAGGCCGCCGAGGCCGACTGCATTCTGGTCAACGGCAAGCCTGTAAAGTCAAACTATCGGGTAAAGCCGCTCGATGTGGTTCAGATTGTTATGGACCGCCCGCGCTATGAAAACGAAATCATAGCCGAAGATATTCCTTTAGACATAGTTTATGAGGACGACACGGTTTTGGTCGTCAATAAGCCTGCCGGGCTGGTTGTGCATCCGGGCCACGGCAACTGGTCGGGAACGCTGGTCAACGCTCTGGCATGGCATTTCCGCGACAATCCCGACTACGACGTCAGCGACCCGCGCCTGGGGCTGGTTCACCGCATCGACAAAGACACGTCAGGCCTCCTGGTGGTAGCCAAAACTCCCGAGGCCAAAACCCACCTGGGGCTACAATTTTTCAACAAAACCACCAAGCGCGAATATCAGGCCCTGGTTTGGGGTATTCCTAGCCCGCCGCAGGGCACAGTTGCCACCCAGATCGGGCGCAACCCCAAAGACCGGCTGCAAATGGCTGTGCTGCCCGACGATGACCCCAACGGCAAGCACGCCGTTACGCACTACGAGGTTTTGGAGCCGCTGACCCACGTTTCGCTGGTGCGCTGTGTTTTGGAAACCGGGCGTACTCACCAGATTCGCGTACACATGCGCCACCTTGGGCACCCGCTCTTTAACGACGCGCGCTATGGCGGCGACAAAGTTCTGCGCGGAGTTCCGTCGGCCACCTACCGGCGGTTTGTCGACGGCTGCTTCGAGGCGTGCCCGCGCCAGGCCCTGCATGCCCGCACCCTCGGATTCAAACACCCTAAAACAGGAGAGGAGCTGTTTTTCACAGCTCCCCTGCCCGAAGATTTCGAGGCCCTGCTGGCCCGATGGCGCAAACTGGGCTAATCAGTTGGTAAGATCAATTGCAAAGAATGCTTTTTTGCCGGTTGGATAAAGGCCGGTAATAAAGAGCACTTTATCGTCGTCGGAACTCTTAATCACACGGTCGTAGAGTTTTTCGAGCGCTTCAACCGAAGCGATGCGCTGACCGTTGACTTCGAGAATAATGAAGCCCTTGGGAATGCCGGCATCGCGGAACTTGCCGTCGGTAAGCGCCGACACGCGAATTGCCGAATTCAGGCCGAGGCGGCGCAGCTCGTCGGCTTCAACCTCGGCAAAAGTGCAGCCGAGCTCGGTAAAGTCGCCGCGCTGGGCAATGGCAGTGGTGCCCGAGGGATTGCGCAGGGTTGCGCTGGCAACGTGCTGCTTGCCGTCGCGCAGGTAGGCGAGTTTAACAACGTCGCCGGGGCGCAGGCGGGCCATGTGTTCCTGGAACTGAGCGGAGGTGTGGACCGGCGTATTGTCTGCGGCAACAATAATGTCGCCCTCTTTGAGGCCCGCTTCAAAGGCCGCCGAGCGCTCAATGACTTCGCCGACATAGATGCCGTCGTTAACGCCCTTGATGCCTTTTTCCTTGGCCAGTTCGGGGGTGAGCTCGCCGAAGCGGATGCCGAGCACCGCGCGTTGCACCGTACCATAGTCGCGCAAGTCTTTAACGATTTTTGTAACGATGCTCGAAGGAATGGCGAACGAATAGCCTGCATAGTTGCCGGTTTGTGAATAAATTGCGGCATTGATGCCCACGAGCTCGCCGCGGGTGTTGACCAGCGCGCCGCCCGAGTTGCCGGCGTTGACTGCCGCATCGGTCTGGATGTAGCTGTCGATGCTCATTGAGGTGCGGCCACCGGAGCCGATGCCGCGGGCCTTGGCCGACACTATGCCGGCGGTAACGGTCGAGGTCAGGCCGAAGGGATTGCCAACTGCGATGACCCATTCGCCCACGCGCAGCTCGTCGCTGTCGCCCATGGGGATTACGGGCAGGTTCTTCGCCTCGATTTTCAGCAGGGCGAGGTCAGTAGCCTCATCAGAGCCGATAACCGTGGCATCGTAGGTTGAGTTATCGTTAAGGGTAACCTGCAGGCGCTCGGCGCCCTGTATAACATGGTGGTTGGTTGCAATGTATCCGTCGTCGGAAAGAATCACTCCGGAGCCGAGGCCAAGCTGCTGCTCGCGCTGCTGCGGCTGTTGCTGCGGCTGGCGGCGCTGCGGAGTGCCGAAAAAGAAGTCGAAAAACGGGTCATAGCCCCCCTGCGGGGCGGAATATTGCTGCTGGCGCGGGGTTGCGTAGCTCTTGATTGAAACAACGCCGTTGATGGTGCTTTCGGCTGCCTGAGTAAAGTCGGGATAGCCCGAAACTACGGCAGCGGGTTGCTGGGCACATCCCGAAAAAGCGATGCCCAGAGCCAGCGAAAATGTGAATGTTTTCAGATTGATCATAGTTAAGTTGAAGTGATTAACAATTGTTTTTTCTATTACAAATTTACGCCTTAAACCACTAATAACCAAACCTTTTAACGCTCCTTAAACATTTTAATTTTTGTTTGGTTAAAATAATTGAACACCTCGTTGCGTTATATTGATATAACCAAAAAATAGTTAAAATCTTTTAATGTTAGGCCGAATATCATCATTTTATGCCTACGCGTTTCGCCGCTCCATAGCTTCGTCTACGGGCCGGCGCCTCTGGCTTGTGTTAGCCCTTAAGATTTCCATACTCCTGATATTATTTAAGGTGCTCTTCTTCCCCAACCGGCTGCAGAGCGACTATCAAACCGATTCAGAGCGCGCACAGGCCGTTCGCACATCATTGACTACAAAATAAAAAAATCCAAATACCATGCCTGACTTGATTTCTGTTGTTGACTGGTCGAGATGGCAGTTTGCCCTCACCGCAATGTATCATTGGCTCTTTGTGCCTTTGACCCTCGGACTCTCCGTAATCGTTGCAATCCTCGAAACCATGGCCTACCGCTCCGGGTCGGAACAGCTGGCCAAACTTACCCGCTTCTGGACCAAGCTCTTTGCGGTCAACTTTGTTTGCGGCGTTGCAACCGGCATTATCCTCGAATTTGAATTCGGCACCAACTGGAGCAACTACTCCTGGTTTGTAGGCGACATTTTCGGCGCCCCGCTGGCAATCGAAGGGTTGTTTGCCTTCTTCCTTGAATCAACGTTTGTTGTGGTTATGGTTCTGGGCTGGGGCCGCGTAAGCCGCCGCTTCCACCTGACCGCCACATGGCTTACGGCAATCGGCGCCATGATTTCGGCGCTCTGGATTCTCGTGGCCAATGCCTGGATGCAATATCCCGTAGGCATGACCTTCAACCCCGACACCATGCGCAACGAAATGACCTCGTTCTGGGAAGTGGCGCTGAGCCCCGTTGCCATGAACAAGCTGATACATGCCGTAACGTCGTCGTGGGCCCTCGGCGGAGTGTTTGTGGTTGGCGTGAGCTGCTACATGATGCGCCGTCGCCGCGAAACTGCCTTTGCCCTCCCGGCCGTCAAGGTCGCATCGTGGGTAGGCCTGACCGGACTGCTGATCACCTTTGCTTCGGGCCACTCGTCGGCCGTTGACGTCAGCCGCACCCAGCCCATGAAGCTCGCCGCCATGGAAGGCCTTTGGCGCGGCGGCAACTCAACCGAATTGGTTGCCGTAGGCATTTTGAACCCCGAAAAGGAATTCGGCAACGATGCCGACCCCTATTGCTTCAAAATCGGTTTGCCCGGAGCGCTGTCGTGGATGGCACGCGGCGACTTCAACGCCTATATTCCCGGCATTTACGACATTATTGAAGGCCACGACGAAATCGACGGCAAGGAAGTAAACACCCTGAGCTACGAAGAACGTATGGCCCGCGGAACCGCCGCACGCCAGGCCCTTGAGCGCTATGGCGAGACCCACAATGCCGACGACCTTGAGGCCCTGCGCACCGACTACCCCTATTTCGGCTACGGTTACTACGACAACCCCGAGGAACTGATTCCTCCGGTTGCCATGACCTTCTACGCCTTCCACCTTATGGTGATTCTCGGCGGCTACTTGATGGCATTCTTTGTCGTTGCCCTGCTGCTGGCCTATCGCGCCGATCGCTGGCTCAAAACCCTCGGCGCCTCGTGGATTGGCATGCTCTCAATCGTAGCGGCATGGTGCTGCTCGCAGTCAGGCTGGATTTGCGCCGAAGTCGGTCGCCAGCCCTGGGTGATTCAAAACATTCTGCCCACCCGCGCCGCCATCTCGGCCCTGTCGGCATCGTCGGTTCAGCTGACCTTCTGGCTCTTTGCCGCAGTGTTTACCCTGCTGCTCTTTGCCGAAATCACCATTATGTTCACCAAAATAAACCGGAATAAAGAAATTTAAGCCTTATGTTTCTTCAAAACTACTGGTGGTTCCTGATCTCCGTATTGGCCGCCGCACTCGTATTCATGCTTTTTGTTCAGGGCGGACAGTCGATGCTCCTCGGCGTTAGACGCGAGGGCGACCGCTCGATGATTGTCAACGCCCTCGGGCGCAAATGGGAGCTGACGTTCACAACTCTGGTTGTTTTCGGCGGCGCATTCTTCGCCTCGTTCCCGCTGTTTTACTCAACAAGCTTCGGCGGGGCATACTGGCTTTGGGTTGCCATTCTCTTTTCGTTCGTGGTTCAGGCTTTCAGCTATGAATTCCGCCTCAAACGCGGCAACCTCTACGGTGTGCGCGTCTACGACTTTCTGCTGTTTCTCAACGGTGTTTTCGGCTGCTTCCTGCTCGGGGTTGCCGTTGCTACCATGATTTTCGGCGCCGACTTCGCTATTGACCGTCAGAATATTCTCGACCCGGCCAGCCCGGTGATTTCAACCTGGGCCAATCCCCTCAACGGCCTCGAAGCCCTGGCCCAGCCCAAGTGCATCTTGTTGGGCCTGGTGGTGTTGCTGCTGGCCCGAGTTGAAGGTGCGATTTTCCTGCTCGAAAACACGGCCCACGACGCCACCCTGCGCCGCCGCCTGACCCGCCAGGTGCTGGTCAACTCTGCCCTGTTCGTGCCGCTGTTTCTGGTGTTCGTGGCCATGCTGCTGATGGCCCCGGCCTACGTTGCCGACGCCAACGGCGTTATCCACGAAGTTGCCAACGGCTACCTAAATAACTTCCTGGAAATGTGGTGGGCGGCTCTGGTGTTCATTGTCGGAGTGGTGCTGGTGCTCATAGCCATTGCCGGCGTTATCATCCGCCCGAAATTCAACCACGCAATGCTGCTCATAGGCTGCGGCACGGTGCTGGTTATCATGTCGCTCTTCTGGGTAATGGGCTATAACTCTACGAGCTACTACCCCTCGACCGCCGACATGCAGTCGAGTCTCACCCTGGCCAACAGCTCTTCGTCGCCCTTCACCTTGGAAGTGATGGCCTACGCATCGCTGGTGATTCCCATCGTGGCCGCCTACATTGCCTACGTCTGGCGCAAAATGACCCCGCGCCCCATAACCCCCGACGACGCCGACTATTAAGTCAGCGGGGAGTCTATCCACCGGAAGTTTTCACAACCGGCACCGACCTCGAAATTGTACATCGCAATTCCGAGGTCAATTTTTGTGTACCCGACGAGCGACTTGCCGCGTTTGGGGCGAACACCATCGGGCGCAACATATTCAAAATAGAATTTCTGCTGATTAACGGCGGTTGGAGCCTTCAAGGCCGCTTCAACACCGCGAACAAACCATTCGGGTGACTCCGCAGTAAGGTTACTGACCTGCTCCGGAGTCTTCACTTTATGGTTGCGGCCATCTTCGGCGCCGTAGCCAATGGCAATGCAAACAACCACCTTCTCGTCCGCGCCGATGGTAAAGGCACCATCTACCTTTTTATATGTGAGGCCCACAATGCAGGTTCGCAAACCGAGCTTCTGGGCGGCCAATACGAACTTTTCGCTATAGTAGCCCGCGCGATATTCCAGCGAGTCAGACTTGCGACCAACGACCATAACGTAGTTATTGACATTGCTGAAGTTGCCGTAGCTCAAAAAGCCCTTAAAGGCCTTGGGCTCATTCGTTACCAATTGCATCCGCAGGTCGCCCTCGCGGTTGAGTTTTTCCAGTTCACGGTTCAGGGCATCGACAACCGATGCCTCCAGCGGCCGGTCCTCATATTTTCTAATCGACCGTCTCTCTCTTAATGCTTCAATTTCAGTCATGATAAATAAACTTTTATCGGTTAAACGCCTACCCGCCCCATTTTGTTGCCAACATCATTTGAAAAGGCCATATAGGGTTTTATCGGCTCAAAATTACGAAAATTTCCTAAAAAATCGGCTCATGGTGAGCCGATTTTTGCCATTTTCCCCCACTTTTTGAGCCGATTCGCCATTTGACAACGGTGGGGAATTATTAAAAATTTATAAATGTTACTTGCGGGTTGGAAAAGTTTTCGTAACTTTGCGCAATTATGATACAGTGGATTAAAAGATACTTCTCATTGTCGCTGATAGTCGTTCTGGCTTTCATGGCTTTCGTATTGTTTTTTAACGACAACTCCGTGAGCAAAAGCTACGAATACGCCGCCGAAATCCGTAAACTTGAAGAGCGCATCAGCCAGTATGAGGACACCCTGCGCCACTATCAGGAACTCAACCGTCGCCTCGACTCCGACCCCCAGGAGCTCGAACGCATAGTTCGCGAACATTACCACATGCAGCGCCCCAGCGAGGACGTCTACATTTTTGACTAACCGAAATTCTTTCAACCGCCCAAATGAAGAAAATATCTCCCGCACTCTTTCTGGTCGGACTCCTTATGGTGGCCGCCGGGGTGTTGATGCCGATACTTTCAAATAATCCCTTCAACAACGCTTTTCGCTACGTATATGCCGTTGGCGCGGGCCTGACGCTCATTGCGCGCCTGTTTCAGCCCTCTGTTGACCCATCAACGCCGCTTCGCGTGCGCCGCCTGCTGCGCCTGGAATCGTGGAGCGCGCTGCTATTTTGCGTAGCCGCCTTTTTTGCCTTCTACTCGGCTCCGGTTCTTCGCGACTGGCTGGCCTTTACGCTGGCCGGTGCCGCAATTCAGATTTATTGCTCCATAGCGCTCTCGCTGGCCCAGCGCAAACAACTATGACCGACGTTTCGATAACCCTCGATCAGGGCAACAGTTCCACAAAGCTGGTTGTTTACGACTGGGAGACACGCCAAGAACTCTCGTCGGCCGTGCTCACCCCCAAGAGCAATGTCCGCGAGGCCATTGATGGCTACAGCGTGCGCGCAGCCATAGGCTGCTCCGTGGCCCACAACCGCACGCTATC
>CAZKPP010000015.1:0-35766 GCA_964554665.1 uncultured Bacteroides sp. | reverse complement strand
GCTGCCGAAGAAGCAGCCAAAGAGCCTGAAGAACCGATTACCGGCGAAGTAGTGCAAGCACCCATGGGCGGCACCATCATTTCGGTTAATGTCAAGCCCGGCGACAAGGTTAACACCGGCGATATTCTGCTCGTTTACGAAGCCATGAAGATGGAAAACGAAGTGGAAGCCGAACATCCGGCCGTTATCAAACGTGTGTTCGTCGAACCGGGCCAGGTTGTAGGCCTCGAAGCCAACCTGATTGAATTTGAGGAATGATCCGCAAAACCCTGTTAATGATTTTTGCAGCTGCCGGCTTAGTGGTCGGCAGCTGCACTCATTCAACCGCTACTGATGATGCGCGTCCGGTAGTTACCGTGAGCATTGAGCCGCAGCGCTGGCTGCTCGAACGCATTGTCGGCGACCGCATGGAGGTTAATACCCTGATGTCCAGGGGCGGAAATCCCGAGAGCTACGAGCCTACTTTTGCCGACCTTGCCAAGCTCGAATCCGGCAATCTTTACATTGCCGTTGGCCGTCTGCCCTTTGAAAAAGCTATTGTTGCAAAGGTTAAGGCGAATAGACCGGATTTGACCGTGGTTGACAGCTCTGAATCGGTGGAACTAATTACCGATGACCATGGCCACGACCACGGAGTTGACCCGCATGTTTGGAGCTCGGCGGCAAATGCCAAGGTTATCGCCGCTAACATGCTTGATGCAGTGAAAAATGCTGATCCCGCCGGTGCGGACTTTTACGAGCGTAACTATTCTGGCCTTTTAGCTTCGATCGATTCGGTTGATGCGTTGTGTCGCGACATTCTCAGTGACGCTGCAGATGAGACTTTTATTGTCTGGCATCCGTCGTTGAGTTATTTTGCCCGCGATTATGGGTTGCACCAGCTCTCGGTCGGTACGGAAGGCAAAGAGCACAGCGTTAATGATACGCGCGATATTGTGAGCCACATCAAAGAGCATGGTGCCAAGGTTTTTCTGGTTCAGAAAGATTTCGACACCTCGAAGGCCGACGTTATCGCCAAGAGTGGCGATGACATGCGCGTTGAAACCATAAATCCGTTAAACTATGAGTGGGACCGGGAGCTTGTTGCAACAGCCCGTGCTATCGCCGGACACTGATTTGCGCCCGGCGCTGATTGAGCTTCGCGGCGTTGATTTTGTGCGCGGTCAGCGAACGATTTTGAGCGGCGTTAATCTGACCATACGCCGTGGGGATTTTGTTGCCGTTACCGGGCCAAACGGCGGTGGCAAAACCACTCTGATGCGTTTGATTCTTGGTCTCTTGAAGCCGACGCGCGGCACTGTAGTGCGCCGTCAGCGCAAGGTTCGCGTCAGCTATCTGCCGCAAAAAAATGCTATCGACTCTCAATTTCCCATTACCGTTCGCGAAGTGATTGCTTCGGGACTTGTTGAGCCCGACAAGGAGGGGCTTGTTGACCGCATGCTGCGCGAAGTGGAGCTGGTTGAACATGCCTCAAAACCAATCGGTGTGCTTTCCGGAGGTCAGCAGCAAAGAGCGTTGCTCGGCCGGGCGCTTATATCCAACCCCGAAATGCTGGTGCTCGATGAGCCGTTGAGCTATGTTGACAAACATTTCGAGGAGAGGATTTATGATATTATCCGCCGGTTGGCATCGAAAACCACCATCATTCTTGTGAGCCACGAAATTACTACTGTTGCGGCAATCGCCAACAGACATATTATTGTTGACCGCACGCTGACGGTGTGTAGTTCGGCCCACCATTTTGCGCGCATTGCTCTATGCGAGTAATTATATGAAGATTCGAGCTCTTTTAGGAATAATGATATGCCTTGCGGCTTGCTCCAATCAAACTGAATTTCGGAGCAACGAGGGCGAGGTATGGAGTACGCGTTATCGCGTGGTTTACCGGTCAGACAAAGAGCTTGGTGATTCGATTCATAAAGTTTTCGGGCAGATTGACCGATCGGTATCGGTGTTTAACGATTCGTCGGTAGTCAGCCGCCTAAACCGTAACGAACAGGTTGAAGTTGACACTGTTTTTCAGCGCGTATTCGAGACATCGCAGTATGTTCATCGGCTTACCCAAGCTGCGTTTGACCCGACAGTTGGGCCATTGATTGAGCTATATGGGTTCGGACGTAAGACGCAGCCGAGTGAGCCGACAAACGGTGAAATCGACAGCATTATGCAGTTCGTAGGCATTGACGGATGTACGATTATTGACCGACAAATTCAGAAGAAATCGCCTCATACGACTTTCAATTTCAGCGGCATTGCAAAGGGGTATGGTGTTGACCTGATTGCTGAAATGCTGCATCGCAACGGGGTGGAGAACTTTTTAATTGAAATCGGTGGTGACATTGCCGTTTCCGGCACAAATGCTCAAGGAGAGCCGTGGGCCATCATGTTAGAGCCTACGCAGCAGATTCTTCATCTCACCTCAGGAGCAGTTGCCACTTCGGGTAACTATCGCAAGCACAACAGCGAGCATGGACATATCATTGACCCGCGCACCGGAAGACCGACGCAAACCAACCGGCAGGCGGTAAGCGTTGTTGCGCCGACCTGTATGCTCGCCGACGCTATAGCAACCGCCTGTATGGTAGAGGATATAGACAGTATAAGTAACGTATTGATTATTAGAGATAATAAACCGAATGATTATTAAAGAAAGAGTATTTAAGCTCATTGTCGTGTTGCTGATGCTGATTGCAGCGACAATAACGGTGAATAAATCGCTGTTTGGCAATAACCTTTTGCCAAAGGTCGAGTCTGAGGAACCCACGGAGGCAGTTGTTGATTCCGGCGATGGTAAAGTAACGATTTCTACCGAAGGAATGGAGGGAACGATCGACGGCTTTGCCGGGCCGGTGCCTCTGAGCATTACCATTGAGAAAGGTCGCATTAGCGATATTGAAGTGTTGCCGAATTCCGAGACTCCGTCATTCATGCGTCGCGCAATCGTATTGCTTGAACAGTGGAAAGGCAAGACTCCAGAAGAGGCTATGGCCATGAGGGTTGATGCCGTCAGCGGCGCAACATATTCTTCAAATGCGATTATAAGTAATGTTAACGCCGGTTTGGCTTACTATGATGGCATCGAGGCATCGAACCGCCCTAAAGTGCCCTTGAAACTTTGGGTAGCTTTGGCCGTTACGCTTGCGGCTTGCATAGTTCCGCTCTTTGTCAAGAATAAGATTTACTATAATGTTCAGTTGCTTGCAAATGTTATAGTGCTCGGTTTTTGGGCCGGTCAGTTTCTTGAATATTATATGATTCTTGAGTTCCTGGCCCATGGTGTTGCATTGCCCCTGGGGATTGTAATCTGCGTCATGCTTATTTCGGCGTTTATTTATCCGGTTTTTGGCAAAACGCAGTATTATTGCAACCATGTCTGTCCGTTGGGTTCCGCTCAAATCCTGGCCGGTGAGATTTGCGGGTTCAAGATTAAAATCACGCCCAAAGTTATGCACGCTTTAGACTGGTTCCGGCGGTTGCTTTGGGGAGCCCTGATGCTGACTTTGTGGTTTAACAGCTGGACCGATTGGCTCGACTGGGAGCTGTTTCAGGCATTTCAGTTTGAATCGGCATCCGGTTGGATAATTGGAGTTGCCATTGCGTTCGTTCTGCTTTCGCTGGTAGTTTCGCGTCCGTACTGTCGGTTTGTGTGCCCTACAGGCTCAATCTTTAAGTATATCGACACTAAAGGCTAACTAATGGCGACTGAGATGACAGGGCGAATAGCTTGGGTTGACTATGCAAAGTCATTAGCCATATTTTTGGTTGTGCTTTTGCATGTGCATTGCGACCCGATTGTTACGCGTTATATCAACGCGTTGATAATGCCACTGTTTTTTATCTTGTCGGGCTATCTGTTTACCTATCAGAGAAACCCGTCGCACAAGCAGTTTGTTATTAAGCGTTCGCGTCAGATTCTTTTTCCCTATCTCTGGATAGGTCTGGTTGCCTGGGCGGCATGGGTTGTTGTTTTGCGCCATTATGGTGAGGATGCCAATATTGAGCAGCCATGGTATCTGCCTTTAACCGGACTCTTTGCCGGAATTTCGCCGCTGTTGATTCAGGATATACCTTTGTGGTCGTTGTTGAGTTTCTTTGTTGTCGAAATGGCGTTCTACCCTACGGGAAGAACCATTAGCACAACAATTGCTGTTGTGCTAATGTCATTCATCTTATCAGCTATAATAACATCTATGGTTCCACAAGAGACCTTGAGCCGGCTTCCGCTGGTGTTGGGCCCGTCTTTGACCGGACTCGGTTTTTATGCTCTCGGCCATTTATGGAGAGAAATCAACGATGGCGGAAAATTCAACCGCTACCTTTTCATTTGGCCGGTTTTAATAGTTGCTCTTGTCCTGTTTATAGTGAGCGGGGCTGCCAATGATAACGTTGAATTCTACATTTGTAAGTTCAATAACTATGGACTCTTTTTGGTTTCCTCGGTGTCCGGCTCGATAGCTGCAATATCTCTGATGACTCTATTGGCAAAGGCTATAGGAACGAATAAGTTTGTGCGGTTTGTATCGAACGGCACTTTGATTATTTGCGGCTTCCATTTGCTCGTTTTTGCTCTGATAAAGGGTGTTGCCCTTTTGGCATTCGATCTGGAACCGTATGAAATCATGTCGGGCTATGCTAAAGGAATAGCCTTTGCTGTAGTCGCATTTTCAGTCACTTTGCCTATCGTTTGGTTTATTCGTAAATACTTGCGTTTTCTTGTTGATAAATAATTCTTAAACTTATGAAAAAATCTGCATTTATCATTATTTTGCTGGCCCTTGCAGTTGTAGGGTTAAGCTATAAGTTAGTTACAGTTGATACCGTTAAGAGCGATGTTCCGGAAGGGAATCCCGCAATCGAAAACATTATGACGCGCACCAGCGTTAGAGCATATTCTGATCGGCCGTTGGCCAAAGAAACGCTCGACACACTTCTGCAGGCGGCTATGGCTGCGCCCACGGCAGTTAACCTGCAGCCATGGCGCATCGTGGTTGTTACCGATTCAGCGCTTCGCGACAGTATTGCCAATGAGATTCAGTCGATGACCATGGCTAAGACGGCGCAGGCATCTATAGTTCTGTGTGGTGACCTCGATGCTGCCCTTACCGGCGAAGGTCAGGATTATTGGGTACAGGATGTTTCGGCTGCTTCAGAGAATCTTTTGTTAGCGGCGCATGCCGTTGGTTTGGGAGCCGTCTGGTGTGGTGTCTATCCTATTTCGGAGCGAGTTGCGTTTTTCAAAAATCTGCTTGACCTGCCCGATAATATCGTGCCGCTTTCGTGTATCAACGTCGGCTATCCGGCTGCTCCGGTAACTCCCAAAGATAAGTGGGACCCCGCTAAAGTTCACTACAATAAATACTAAAAAAGAGAGGAGCGAAATTGATTCGCCCCTCTTTTTTATCAGAAGTGACTGCTTCCGTCGAAGCAGTGAGTACATATTTTACATTTCGGCAAACCGATGCTTTCAACCAGAGTTTCAAGCGGATTGAATTGCAGGGATGTCAAGCCAAAGCGATTGCGGATTGCTTCGACCAGACGGTTATAGCGTTCCGAGCCGGTTTTGGCGTACTCGTCGAGGTGGGCGTTCGGGTCGCCTTCAAATTCTTCAATCAGGCGACGGGTGAGCAGTTCCATGTCTGACTTAGATGAAGTGAACCCTACGTAGCGGCAGCCGTAGATCAGCGGCGGGCAGGCTATGCGCATGTGAACCTCCTTGGCGCCCCCTTTATAGAGTTCGCTGACGTTGTCGTTAAGCTGGGTGCCGCGAACGATTGAGTCATCGCAAAATAGGGCGCGCTTATCTTTAAGCATCGCTGCATTCGGTACCAGTTTCATTTTGGCTACGAGGTTGCGCATCTCCTGGTTTGCCGGGGTAAATGAGCGAGGCCATGTCGGAGTGTATTTAGATATGCAACGGTGGAAAGGAATCTTGTGGCCGGCTGCGTAGCCGAGGGCCATGCCGGTGCCTGAATCGGGAATGCCGCAGGCGCAATCAACTTCGGTCGGGTCGACTTCACCCATTGCCTGGCCCGATTTAAAGCGTACTTCCTCAACGTTTTTGCCTTCGTAGGTTGAGGTGGGGAAGCCGTAGTAAACCCACAGGAACGAGCAAATCTGCATTTCCTTATTGGGTTCGCGCAGTTGCTTGACTTCATCGGCAGAGATTTCAACGATTTCGCCGGGTCCGAGGTCGCGAATAAGCTCAAAATCGAGATTGGGGAAGGCCGTGCTTTCGGATGTGGCGGCCCACGCACCGTCTTTGTGACCAAGGATTATGGGGGTGCGTCCGAGTTTGTCGCGCGCGGCAATTATTGTGTCATGCTCGGTGAGAATAAGCAGCGAGCACGAGCCTTCGATTTTGTTATAGACGTTTTCAATACCCTCAACAAAGTTCTTGCCTTGGTTTATCAGCAGGGCAATGAGTTCCGTCTGATTTGTCTGACCGGAACTGAGTTCCCCGAAATGCACGCCTTGGTCAAGAAGTTCGCGTTCGAGAGTGTCGATGTTGCAGACTTTGGCAACGGTTACGATTGCGAATTTGCCAAGATGGGAGTTTATTATTATCGGTTGCGGATCAGTGTCGGAGATTATGCCGATACCTGAATTGCCTGTGAACTTTTCGAGTTCCTTTTCAAATTTGGTGCGAAAATAGGTTGATTCAAGCGAGTGAATCTTACGAATAAAGCGTTTGTCGCCGGCGTCGTAGGTTGCCATGCCTGCCCGCCGGGTGCCGAGGTGAGAATTATAGTCAGTGCCGTAAAAGAGTTCGTTGCGACACTGTTTGCGCGAAGATATACCGAAAAAGCCGCCCATGAGTTTGGGAATTAAGTAATTGTAAATGAAGTATAAAAATGATTAAGGGTGACCCCGGAGGGTCACCCTTAGCGTTGTTCGGAGTTTAAATCCAACGAACCCAGGCGAAATCCTGGCGGTGTGCCAGTGCGGGGTTCTTGGGGAAGATTCGGTATGCGTAGCGATACATACCGGGGTTGCCGAGAGTATGCGAAAGTTTGTAGGTCACGATGTCGCCGTCGGTCTTTTCGGGTTTAAGCTCGATAGCTTCGGCGAATTCGTCCTGACCGTCAACAGTCTGGAACGCTACGGCTTCAACGCCGAGGTCTTTGCTAAGACCGTTGGTGTTGAGAACAACAGTTGCGCTATGTTCGGCGCCGGTAGCGGCGATAGCGGCAGTTGCGGTAGAGTCGTCGATGCTTACAACTTCGATTCCGTCCCATTTCGAAGCAACCTTTTCTTTCCATGCAGCAATTTCGCGGGCTACGGCGAAGTCGTTGGCTGCGAGGGTGGCAAAGCGGCGTGCCTCGGGCGAATAGAAGCGTTCGATATAGTCGTTGATCATTCGGGTCATGGTGAAGTTCGGGGCGATGTGGCCGATGGAGTTCTTGATATATTGAATCCATTCGGGAGAGTAGCCCTTGGAGTTCTTGGCAAAGTAGAGCGGAATGATTTCGTTTTCAAGCATCGAGTAGATGGTTGCGGCGTCGAGCTTGTCCTGCTGGCCCTGGTCGGTGTAGGTCCGCTTTTCGGTGAGAGCCCAACCGGCCTTTTCGTCAAACTTGTAGCCTTCATACCACCAGCCGTCGAGCACAGAGAAGTTCAGTACGCCGTTCATTTCGGCCTTTTCGCCCGAGGTGCCCGATGCTTCGAGGGGGCGGGTGGGGGTGTTGAGCCAGATGTCAACGCCGGTAACCAGACGCTTGGCAACTACCATGTTGTAGTCTTCGAGGAAGATAATCTTGCCAAGGAACTGGGGCATGCGGCTGATTTCCATGATGCGTTTGATGAGGCCTTGGCCGGCACCGTCGGCGGGGTGAGCCTTGCCGGAGAATACAAATTGCACGGGGAACTGCTCGTTGTTGACAATCTTGGCCAGACGGTCGAGGTCGGTGAAGAGCAGGTGTGCGCGTTTGTAGGTGGCGAAGCGGCGTGCGAAACCGATAATGAGGGCGTTGGGGTTGATGCGGTCAAGAATGCCGATAACTGCACCCGGGTCGCGCTGGTTGGCGAGCCATTTTGCTTTGAAGTCGCGCTTAACGAAGTTGATGAATTTGTTTTTCATCAGAACGCGCATGTTCCAGATTTCGTCGTCGGGAACGCTGAAGATGCCTTTCCAAGCCTTAACGTCGTCCTGGTGCTGGAAAACTTCCTTGCCGAGTTTTTCGCTATAGAATGCTTTCCATTCCGAGGCAGCCCAAGTGGGCATGTGGACGCCGTTGGTAACGTAGCCTACATGGCTTTCTTTCCAATCGTAGCCTTTCCATACGCCGGCAAACATTTTCTTCGACACTTCGCCGTGGAGCCAGCTAACGCCGTTGGCTTCCTGGCAGGTGTTGAGGGCAAATACGCTCATCGAGAATTTTTCGCCGCTATCAGGGTTTTCGCGGCCCATGTTCATCAGATCGGGCCATGAAATGCCGAGTTTCTGGGTGAAGTGACTGAGATATTTGTTGGCGAGGCCTTCGTCGAAGTAGTCGTGGCCGGCAGGCACGGGGGTATGTACGGTGTAGAGGCTCGAAGCGCGAACCAGTTCGAGGGCCACGTTGAAATCGAGATGATTTTCGGTGATGTATTCTACCAGGCGCTGGAGGTTGAGCAGGGCTGCGTGGCCTTCGTTAGCGTGGTAGAGGTCGGTGTTGATGCCGAGCTTACGGAGCATGATAATACCGCCGATGCCGAGCAGATATTCCTGCTTGATGCGGTTTTCCCAGTCGCCGCCATAGAGCTGGTGGGTAATCGGGCGGTCAAATTCCGAGTTCATGTCGAAGTCGGTGTCCATCAGATAGAGGTTCATGCGGCCAACGTTTACGCGCCAAACGTGGCTATAAACGATGTTGGTGGGGAAGGGAACCTCAATAATCATGGGCGAGCCGTCTTCGTTCATAACCTGCTCGATGGGGAGCTGGTTGAAGTTCTGGGGTTCGTAGTTGGCAATCTGCTGGCCATCTACGCTGAGGCTCTGGGTGAAGTAGCCGTAGCGATAGAGGAAACCGACTGCGGTCATGGGAACGCGCGAGTCAGATGCTTCCTTAATATAGTCACCGGCAAGTACGCCAAGACCGCCGGAATAGATTTTAAGAGCGTTGCAGAGGCCATATTCCATCGAGAAATATGCAACCGAGGGGAGGTCGGAACGCATCGGAACGGCCATATAGGCATTGAATTCCTTGTCGGCTTCCTTGATGCGGGCCATGAGGTCTTTGTCGGCGATAATTTCGTCGAGACGCTTGGCGCTGAGGCTCTGAAGGAGCATTACCGGGTTTTCACCGGTCGAACGCCACAAATCGGGATCGAGGTCACGGAACAGGTTTTTAGCTACGCTATTCCATACCCACCAAAGGTTTTTAGAAATGGGTTCCAGAGGCTTAAGAGCCTTGGGAAGGTTTGCGTTGACAGTCACGCCGCGCCAGCTGGGCGCGTTGGTGTTGCTGACTTGTAGTTTCATAACAGTGCTTATGATTTAGTTTAATTATTTTATTGATTCAACGCGACGCTGAGCCGAAGCCATAGCATCGCAATATGCGGTTTCGTAGTAGGTTATGAAGTGTTTCCAAGCTGCGAGGTCGGCAGTAGTCGATGCTGCTTTTCTCAACGACTGAACGGTTTTCTCATCGGCGCGTTCAAGGTTGAGCAGCTGATCGGCAATTGCGTTGCAGAGCTCGGAGTAGTTGCCGTCGTTGCGTTCGTTGACATGAACGCCGCAGGCCGGGAATTTGTTTTCGCCGAAAGTAACGTTTACCCATTGACCGAAGCCGGCAAGTGTAGTCGTAATGGTCGGCACTGAGAATGCCACGGCTTCAAGCGGAGTGTAACCCCAGGGTTCGTAGTATGAGGGGAATACGGTTGCATCGAGGCCGGGGAGCAGGTCGTAGTAGGTAAGGCCGCCGAACAAACCGTCGGTGCCGTCGAGATAACAGGGCACGTAAATTACCAGAACTTTATCCTCGGCCTTGTTTTCAAATCCGAGACGGTGGATATTCTGAACCACGGGGTCTTCCCAATAGTTATTGAGCCCGTGGGTAATTACGGGGTCGGGGAGAGCCGGCAGGCGTTTGCGTGACTTCATTGCCTGTACCAGTTCCGGACGGGCTTCACGCGACCACGCCGGAACCATAATAAAGCATACGGTCTGGCGGTCGGTAGAGGTCATTTGGCTTCGGAGCGCGGAAGCCGAATCGAGGAATACATCAAGTCCTTTGTTGCGATATTCGCAGCGACCGGAAGTTGCCACAAGGAATGAATCGGCGGACAGAGTGTAACCTACGAGGGCCGATGCCATTTTAAGCAACGCCTTGCGTGCTTTCTGCCGGGCCTCGTCAAGAGCTTTGGCAGTTGAGGGCACGAAGTCCTTTTCAAAACCGTTGGGCGTTACGTGGGGCTTAATCTCCAGCAACTGCTCACACTCGCGGGCGGTAACATCGCTAACCGTCGTGAAGCAATCGGCCTGATGTGCAGCGGCTTTTTCAAGCGAGTGCTTTGCCTGCATGTTGAGTTCGTTGGCCATCTGATCGCCGTTGTAACCGTTGAAATAGGCATACAGTTGCTTGCCGTTGCCGCAGATGGAGCGGCCTATGCTGGTTGCATGGGTTGTGAAAACCGTAGCTGCTGCAGGCAGCTCGGCTTTTACGTGGAGCAGGCCCATGCCTGTTGTCCATTCATCGAAGTGGGCAATAACGCCTTCGCCACCGGAATAGCCTTTGAAGCGGCAGATGCTTTCGATTACCAGAGCCGCTGCATGGCTGAAAGCGCAAGCCTCGGGATAATCGCCGTAGGCGTGGAGTGAATCAACACCGTATAATTCCCACATACGCGCGAAGAGAGCTGGATTTTCGGCATACATCGCATCGAACTTTACAAGTACGGCAATGGGGCGGCCAGGAACATTCCAACGGCCAACACGAACTTTAACGCCTTCAGGGAGATTGGCGTTTTTGCGCCAGTCTGCCATCAGCGAAGCCACTTCGGTGAAATATGGTGACGGAGTTTCATCGGACCAAACATCGGGTCCAATGAATATTACTTTGTTCTTATAGAGTGTTTGTAAGGTGCGGGCTTTCGTCGACAACACGGCGTATATACCGCCGACTTTGTTGCAGACCTCCCAGCTTGTTTCAAAGAGCAGGGATGGGGAAGTTGTGCACTTTTTTGTCATAAAATTGCTTCTAAATGAGCCGCAAAGTTACGAAAAAAAGTTGGAATTAAAAAGAGAATGGATAAAATATTGGTCCCATAAATCTCAACGACTTATGGGACCGGATAGATACTTTTAGCTTATTATGACTTTTCAGTCAGATATTGCAAGGCGCAATTATTTAACTTTAGCGGTGAGTTCGGCACCTGCTTTGAACTTAACAACCTTGCGGGCTGCGATTTCAACTTTTTCTTTGGTGCGGGGGTTGATACCGGTGCGTGCAGCTTTTTCCTGAGCTGCGAAAGTGCCGAAGCCAACGAGGGCAACTTTATCATTGTTAGCGAGAGCTTCGCTGATAGCGTCAACAGTAGCGTCGAGTGCTTTCTTAGCGTCAACTTTAGACAGACCGGCCTTTTCGGCAATGGCGTTAACGAGTTCGGTTTTGTTCATGTTAGTGTTGATTATGAAGATTAAATAATAATGATGAATCTGCTGCAAAGATAAATCTAAATTTCGGAAAAACAAAGTAATAGGCCAATTTTTTTCAAAAATATCGCAGTTTTCGGTTAAGAATTGTTAAAACTTGGCCCAAAACAGTATTTTATGCGTATTTTTGTGTTGTATTTAGAAACGAAAACAGTTCAAAAAATGATAATTGCATCGCAAAAAAGAAGAGAAAATATTGCAGAGTATCTGCTATATATGTGGCAGGTTGAGGACTTAATCCGCGCATACGGCCTCGACCTCGATAGAATTAAAGAGAACCTTATTGACCGCATTCCCGACCTTGACGACAAGACCCGGAACGAGGTAGCCGACTGGTACGAATCGCTAATCGACATGATGCGCCGCGAAGGAATAGCCGAGCGCGGCCACCTGCAGATGAACCGCAACATTATGGAAGAGCTTGCCGACCTTCACCGTGCCCTGTTGGCAGACCCGAAGTTCAGCGACTACTCGGCGGAGTTTTACCGCACGCTGCCCTACATTGTTGATTTACGCTCGCGCGCGGGTGCGGAAGCCGAAGGCGAGATCCAGACTTGTTTCACGGCTTTGTATGGAATGTTAATGCTCCGCTTGCAGCGTCGCGAAGTTTCGGCGCAGACAGACGAGGCTATAAAGCAAATTTCAAAACTGATTGCCATGCTCAGCGGCTATTTCCATAAAAATGAACAAGAACCGCTATTTAAGCATGATTAAGCAGCTGATTTTTGCAATGGGGCTTATTGCAGCCCCCTCTATAACCAGGGCCGAAGAGCATATTGCGATTATTAACCCTGTTGTACCCAACACCATGACGTTTGCAGGCGAGCATATCAATCTCGACGATGTTGATATGTTTGAGCGCCTTGACCGCGAATTGACCTCGATGGTTTATACCCATGGCAATACTTTGCTGACCATTAAGCGTGCCAACCGCTATTTCCCGGAAATAATTCGTCTTCTCAAGAGCCAGGGCGTGCACGAAGATTTCGTGTATATGGCCTGCATTGAAAGTTATCTGAATCCCATTGCCCGCTCCGGAGCAGGTGCGGCCGGTATATGGCAGTTTATGCCCACCACCGCCAAGCAATATGGCCTTGAAGTGAACGATGAGGTTGACGAACGCTATAATCTCGAAAAGGAGACTATAGCCGCCTGTAAGTACATCAAGTCGGCCTTTTCGCGCTATGGTAACTGGGAGTCGGTTGCCGGCAGCTTCAACGGCGGCACAGCCCGAATATCAAAAGAATTGGAATCGCAGCGGGTGAGCAGTGCCTTTGATTTATGGTTGACTGACGAAACCCGCCGCTATCCGTTTAGAATGATGGCCATGAAGCTTATTATGGAGAATCCCAAGAAGTATGGCTTTCAGCTGGCGGCAAATCAGCTATATCAACCTCACCAATATACGGAAGTTGCAGTATCGGGTTCCGTCGAGGACTGGCCCTCGTGGGCTATCGAGCATGGTATTGACTATGCCACTTTGCGCGAGTATAATCCCTGGATTCGAGCTAAAAAGCTGACCAATAAATCGGGCAAGACATATACTGTGCGCGTACCCAAGCCTGAGGCGCTGAGCCGCTCAAAACAACATAAAACGACCTATAACCATAACTGGGTTCACTGATGGCCACAAAAAAATCCGATTCGGAGGCTTTGGAATCGCTGGTAGTAACCGGCGCCAAAGTCCATAATCTGAAAAATATAAACGTAGAGATTCCTCACGGCAAGCTGACCGTTATTACCGGTCTGAGCGGCTCGGGAAAATCTTCGCTGGCGTTCGACACTATTTATGCCGAAGGCCAACGCCGCTATATAGAAACTTTTTCGAGCTATGCGCGCCAAATGCTCGGCACCATGGAGCGCCCTAACGTTGACCGGATAACCGGCCTGTCGCCGGTAATTGCGATTGAGCAGAAAACCGTTAACCGCAATCCGCGTTCGACTATCGGCACGACCACCGAGATTTATGACTTTCTGCGCTTGCTCTATGCCCGCGTGGCTACGGCTCGCAGCTATATTTCCGGCAAGCCGATGGAGAAGTTCAGCGAGGAACGCATTCTCAATCTTATTCACGAGCGCTTTAACGGAAAGCGGATACTGGTTTTGTCGCCGCTGGTCCGAAATCGAAAGGGCCATTACCAGGAGCTGTTTGAGCAGTTGCAGAAAAAGGGTTATCTCAACGTAAGGGTAGATGGCGCCATGCGCGAGATTACCCCCGGCATGAAACTCGACCGCTATAAGAATCATACTATCGAACTGGTAGTTGACAAAATGGTTGTTGGTAATTCTGACGACACGCGTTTGCGCAACTCGGTTTCGACGGCTCTGCAGCGCGGTGACGGCCAGTTGATAATTTGCGATGTTGATGCCGACAGTGCCTTGACTCACCTTTCGCGCACCCTTATGGATGCCGAAAACGGAATAAGTTATCGCGATCCGGCACCTCATAATTTTTCCTTTAACTCTCCGCTGGGGGCTTGTCCGAAATGTAAAGGTATCGGCACCATTAACGTTATAGACGTTGACAAGATTATTCCGAATCGGAAGCTCAGCATTGCCGCCGGTGGAATTGAACCACTCGGCAAAAAGAAAGATACTATTATATTCCGTCAGATTGAGCAACTTTGCGAACGATATGGGTGTTCCATCGACACTCCGGTTGAAAAACTTCCGGCCGAGTTGCTCGACGAAATTCTTTATGGTTCGGCTGAAAAACTCGACATCAACGCCGGCAACAACTATCTGTCGAGTATCTATCGCACATATGACGGCATTGTGCGCTACATAGAGATGCAGCAGACCGACGACTCCGACGATGCCGCCAAGCGGTGGAGCAACCAGTTCTATTCAATGACCGTTTGCCCGGAATGTCATGGCGACCGGCTGAACATTGAGGCCCGAAACTTCTTTATCGGTGATAAAAACATTGCCGACCTCTGCCGCATGGATATTGACCAGCTTGCAGAGTGGATTGGCAATGTCAACAGCCTGCTGTCGGAGCCTCACCAAAAGATCGCCGCTGAGATTTTAAAGGAGATTTCCGTCCGCTTGAGTTTTCTTCAGGATGTAGGCCTCGGTTATCTTTCGCTGGGTCGTGCTTCTGCCACGCTGTCGGGCGGTGAGAGCCAGCGCATACGACTGGCCACGCAGATCGGCTCGGAGCTTGTTAACGTGCTTTATATTCTCGATGAACCGAGTATCGGATTGCATCAGCGCGACAATCTCCGACTGATAAACTCCCTGAAATCGCTTCGCGACGCCCAGAATTCTATAATAGTTGTTGAACACGACCGCGACATGATGCTTGAGGCCGACTGGATTATCGACATCGGCCCGAAGGCCGGGCGCAAGGGCGGCGAAGTTGTATATCAAGGTACGCCCAAGAAAATGCTCAAGAGCGGAACGCTGACGGCAGAGTATCTGAACGGCACCCGCGAGATTCCGGTTCCGTCAACTCGTCGCCCCGGCAACGGCCTGTTTTTGGAAATCAAAGGAGCACGCGGCCATAATCTGAAAAACGTCGACTTTAAGTTGCCGTTAGGCACCCTTACGGTTGTTGCCGGAGTCAGTGGCTCGGGCAAGTCGTCGCTTGTCAGCGGAACTCTCCAGCCGATTTTGGCCAAACAGATGTATAGGGCGCTCCAAGAGCCGCTTCCCTACGATGAGATTTCCGGCATGGAGAACATCGATAAGGTTGTTACGGTTGACCAGACGCCGTTAGGGCGCACTCCGCGCAGCAATCCTGCAACCTATACCGGCGTTTTTTCCGACATCCGCTCTTTATTCGTAAACTTGCCTGAGGCAAAAATCCGCGGATATAAACCGGGCCGATTCTCGTTCAATGTTAAAGGTGGGCGCTGCGAAACCTGCAAGGGCAACGGCTATAAGACTATAGAGATGAACTTTCTGCCCGACGTATTGGTGCCGTGCGAGGAATGCGGAGGCAAACGCTATAACCGCGAAACTCTCGAAGTGAGGTTCAAAGGAAAGTCGATTGCCGATGTGCTCGATATGACTATCAACCAAGCTGTAGAATTTTTTGCCAACACTCCCGCTATTCTCAAAAAGCTAAAGGTGCTTCAAGATGTCGGCCTCGGATATATCAAGCTGGGGCAGCCTTCGAGTACGCTTTCGGGCGGTGAGAACCAGCGCGTAAAGTTAGCTACGGAGCTGGCCAAGCGCGATACCGGCAAGACGCTGTTTATCCTCGACGAGCCTACAACAGGACTCCATTTCGAGGATATCAAAACGCTGATGAGCCTGCTGAACAAGCTTGTGGACAAAGGCAATACAGTGCTGATTATCGAGCACAATATCGACGTTGTGAAATCGGCCGACTGGATAATCGACATGGGCCCTGAAGGAGGTCGTAACGGCGGTGAAATAGTTGCGCAAGGAACTCCGGAGTTCGTGGCAACCACCGGTTCGCCAACAGCACCGTTTCTTGACCTATAAGGGGTCAACGTCGCAGTGAATAACGACCCCGCGGAGCTGTCCGCGGGCCTGAAGAGTGTCGGTGATGTTGCGCAGAACCTCGCGCACTTTCGCCATAGATGCCGTCAGCTCTATCTTCAGCATAAAGCGGCGGATGTACATTGACTGCACGCGCGATACCGGCGGAACATCCGGACCGGCCACGCGGTTGCCCAACTGTGCGCGCAGCTGCTCGTTGAAGGCCAGAGCCACTTCCTGGAGGGTGTTTTCGTCGCGATGTCGCAGATAAACGATAACCATTCGTGTAAACGGAGGAAAGAAGTGTGCTTTACGTTCGGCGAGCTCATGGTTGTAGAAGCCCAGATAGTCGTGAGACCGCGCAAAGTTGATGACTGGGTGGTCGGGCTGGCCGGTTTGAATAACAACGCTGCCGGCAGTTTCGCGGCGACCTGCTCTGCCGGCAACCTGCAGCAGCATATTGAAGGCGCGTTCCGAAGCGCGGAAATCCGGTAGATTTATAAGGGTGTCGGCGCTGAGAACGGCAACAACCCTGACGCCGTCGAAGTCTAGGCCCTTGGTAACCATTTGGGTACCCACTAAAATGTCGGCCTTGCGCTGCGAAAAAGTGGAGATAATGTCGAGGTAGCCGTCTTTGTTTCGCGTGGTGTCGAGATCCATGCGAAGCACCTTGGCTTTGGGAAACTCTTTCTCTACGAGCTCTTCGATTTTTTCGGTTCCATAGCCGATAATTTCAATAGAAGGCTCGTTGCAGACCGGACAGGTGGTAGGTAATTGATATTCCGCGCCGCAGTAGTGGCACACCAGGCGGTTTATACGTCGGTGGTAGGTCAGCGACACGTCGCAATGATCGCACTTGGGAATATAAGCGCATTCCTTACATCGGGCCATGGGTGCGAATCCGCGGCGATTGTGAAACACTATCGCTTGGTTGCCGTCGTCAAGTGTGGCCTGCAGCTGCTGTTGCACTTCCGGAGCAAATATGGAGTCGCGCCAATATTGCTTCCAATATTTTTTCATGTCTACGACTTCTATTTCCGGGAGTTGCACACCGCCGAAACGTTCGGTGAGCTCCACCAGCCCGTAGCGGCCGCTTTGGGCCTTATAATACGTCTCGACCGAGGGTGTCGCGGAGCCGAGCAGGGTTTTGGCGCCATGCATAGAAGCAAGCACTATGGCGCAATCGCGGGCATTATAGCGCGGGGCCGGATCAAATTGCTTATAGCTCGGCTCATGCTCTTCGTCAACAATAACCAGCCCCAAATTTCGGAAGGGCAGGAAAATCGACGAACGTGCGCCGATAACAACAACCGGATCGGCCGAGTTCCGCAGCCGGCGATAAATATCTACACGCTCGTTGTCGGTAAACTTGCTGTGATAAACAACAACCTTTGAGCCGAACACATTCTGCAGACGGGTTGTAAGCTGGGTTGTGAGCGCTATTTCCGGCACAAGAAAAAGAGCCTGCTTGCCCTGGTTCAGCATCCGCTGAATCAGGTGAATGTAGAGCTCGGTTTTGCCGCTGGAGGTCACTCCGCGGAGCAGAGTAACTGCCTTTTGGTCGGTAATCCACGACTCCAGGATTGAGTTCAGTGCAGTCTGTTGCGCATCTGAAAGGGTAGGGAGGGGCTTAAGTTCGAGCCCTTCGCGAGGGGCAAAACGGTTGATTTCGCGCTTTTCGACTGTTACGAGTCCCTTGTCGGCCAAAATTTTGAGTATCGCTGCGGTGCAGCCCGATTTTTCGAGCAGCAGCGTTTTGTCCACCTCAAGCGAGCGACCTGCAAGCTGCAGTGCGCTCAGAAGCATTTGCTCCTGCTTAGGAGCGGATTTGACCTTTTGGAATGCCGCAGTGCGCCAATCGGCACGCACAGATTCCGGAGGGAGACAAACGATAGTCTGACGCAACGAACGGTAGCGCTCAAAAATCTTTTCGGAAACCATCAGCAGCCCGCGGTCTATAAGCCGGCTCAAAATTGCCTCAGGCTTTTTGGTCACCCCCGACTTGCGGACCAGCTCGCCTAAAGATAATTTGGGCTCATGGTTGAGCACCTGAAGCATCAGGGCTTCCTCATCGGTCAGGCCTTCGAGATTAGTCGCGTCAGCATCGGGGGCGAGCTCAATAAAGGTTTCGCTTTCGAGCTTCAGCCCGGCCGGAAGCGCGGCCTTCATAACGTCGCCCACAGAGCATAGGTAATAATTGGCAATCCACTCCCAAAATTTCAGTTGCGGGTGTATAAGAATGGGAGTATCGGCTGAATCGAGAACGCGCTCGATAGGTTTGACTTCATACTTTTCAGGCTTGCGTGCGCAGGTTGATGCGATTATACCCGTATAGAACTTTCGTCGGCCAAACGGAACCACTACGCGCGTGCCGATATGAATTTGCGATTCCATCGATTCCGGTACGGAATAGGTGAAAGTTGCATTGAGTGGCAGCGGTAGAATAACGTCGACGAAAGACATTTTAACAATCTGAATTAACGCTTTTTAGGATTATTTGCTATGAAAAGGAGAAAAAATTTCGTAACTTTGCATAAACAAACGTTCCTTTTAGAGCGTTTTAAGTATAAAGAAATTAAAAAGTATTATATACTTGAATTTTGGTTATGAGGGAGGTGCGTGTCTGTGAAGATGCGCACTTTCATTTTTTATATGGTTTCGTAGATTGTCTTGTCTTCAACCCCGGCAAGGGCGAGCGACTCGCGGCGCTCACGGCATGTGCCACACTGTCCGCAATGGTGTTCGCCTCCTTTATAGCAACTGTAGGTGGTTGAATAGTCGATGCCGAGATTCTTGCCGATTTTGGCAATTTCAACTTTCGAAATATTGGTGTAGGGGGCGTAGAGTTCAATGTTTTCGTAGGTACCTGCGGCAATTGCTGCAGCCATGGCGGTAATGAATTCCGGGCGGCAGTCGGGATATACGGTGTGGTCGCCTGAATGGTTGGCGAGCATAACCACACGCAGCCCGCGGCTTTCGGCCAGACCGGCGGCTGTGGCCAGCATGATGCCGTTGCGGAACGGAACTACGGTCGAGCGCATGTTTTCGTCCTCGTAGTCACCCTCGGGAATCGCATCGGCGCCTTCGAGAAGGGATGAGTGGAAGTATTCGCCCATGAAGTCGAGGTGAATTTCGAGCAGTTCCACGCCAAGTTGGCGGCAGTGGAAGCGGGCGCACTCAAGTTCGCGCATGTTATGGTTAGAACCATAGATAAAGTTAACAGCCAGAGCTATACGGTCGATTTTGTCGTAGAGCAGCGTAACGGAGTCCATGCCTCCCGAAAGCACAATCAGTGAGTCCTTTTCCATTATATTTTTGAAATTTGATAGTTCATTTGAGCGGCCATGCGCGGGGCCAGTAGCGACTGATGGTCGGCATCTGCCCATTGGGCGTAGGGGCGAATCGATATACCTCCGCGGGGCGTAAACATTCCAAGCACTTCAATATAGCGCGGCTGCATCAGAGCAATGAGGTCTTTCATGATAATGTTGATGCAGTCTTCGTGGAAGTCACCGTGGTTGCGGAAGCTGAAAAGATAGAGTTTCAGACTCTTGCTCTCGACCATTTTTTCGCCGGGGATATAGTTGATTACTATGTGGCCGAAGTCGGGCTGGCCGGTCTTGGGACATAGCGAGGTAAATTCAGGGCAGTCGAGGGTTACGAGATAGTCGTTTTCGGGATGTTTGTTTGGAAACCATTCCAGCAATTCTGCGGAATAGTCGGTGGGATATTTGGTTGAACCGGCCCCGAGCAGGGTAACGCCGGCGAGTTCATCGTTGGTTCTCATTTGATGTTGACTTTTCTAACTTTCAGGCGGTCGCCGTTTTCATTAACAATCTGGCGGAAATAGCGATCGTTGTAGCCACCGAACACGGGCGACACCGGCAGTCCGGTTTCGGTGCGCTTAAAGGTTCCGTCGGGATTCTGTTTTTTGATATTGCCGTCGAGATATTTAACCGTCAGGAAATCGTTCAGAGCAAAATAGCGGGCCGTAGCGTCGTTGGCGAGTTTGTGGGAAACTTCTGTCAGTATTTCGGCCTGCTCGTTGAGCGGCATATTCTTTAAGTCGGCGCGCATGGTGGAGTCTGCCGCGTATGTTTGGTCGGTGATTTCCTTTTGAACGGTGCGGATGTCGGGGATCATCTGCGAATAGCGGTTATATGCCTGATTGGCCACCATGTTAGTAGCCCAAAATGCAGCGTCGCGGCTGATGTTGTAAAGGTCGCCGTTGCCTTCCTCAAAGCAGCGGGGCACAGAGGTCATGGAACTATAGACAGGGGTGTAGAACGATGTGTTTGCGTCGTCAGTGCCGAACCAAAGTGTTGCCGTCATACCTTTCGGGGCATTGGCATCACACTGGGCCACAAACGAAAATCCGGTCTGCTGGGTTGCGATTGCGCGTTCGTGGAAGTATTCGGTCGAATCCACTTCAAATTCCATCGGACGCCAGCGGTAGGGCACGTCAAACGGGCCCGCGCCGATGTCGAGAGTCATGTCCATGGGGGTGCCTTCGAAGTGGTCGCGCATCATCCATTGCATGTCGTCGACGCTCACTTGCTTTTCTGGCTTTACCCACAGGGGCATCGGCTCGCCCTCGCCCTCCATTACCCAGGCCAGCGAGCCGGCAGCTTCTTGGGGTGAAAAGCGATTGAAGTAGCTCCAGACGCGACCGTCGCAACCGCGCAGGGCCATGTAGTCGTAAGGTTGATAGGCTATTGAGAAGCTGAAATCTTCATCGTTGCCGTCAAAGTAGCCTTTTTCGCGTGCGAAACTGATAACGTCGGGCGAGTACAGGGTGGTCTCCGGCTCATTGAGCGGGAACTTGTGGATTCGCGGATTGTTGGCGTGACCGCTGATGTATCCGTCGGGAATGCGGCGGGCAACCCATACGGCACCTTTGCGGCCCGGCCCTTTGCCAATCATTTCAACTATCCACGCTTCGTTGGGGTCGGCAATCGAAAACGATTCGCCTTCGGAGGCATAGCCGAATTCCTCAACCAGTCCTGTCATAATGTCAACTGCCTCGCGGGCGGTTTTGGCGCGTTCGAGGGTAATGTAGATGAGCGAGCCGTAGTCGATAATGCCGGCAGTGTCCACCAGCTCGGGATGTCCGCCCCAGGTACTCTCGGCCATGGCCACGCCATTTTCATTGATGTGGCCTATGCGCGAATAGGTGTGAGCCGGTTGGGGGATTTCGCCGAGGTAGCGGCCTGTGTCCCAGTCATAAATCTTGCGCATATCGCCCTGTTTATGGTCTGCGGCAGCGAGCGAGGGCATGTCGCCGTAAAGAGTGTGGCTATCGGCGGCGTAGGTAATCATTACGCTGCCATCTTTAGTGGCACCTTTGGCGGCAATGAGGCTGGTGCACGCTTCGGAGGCGGTCCAACTCATTGCTGCCAAGAGGCTAAAACAGATTATCTTTTTCATTGCGGTTTTCAATGTGTGAAATGATATGCAAATTTACAAAAAAAATCGGATAGTTCGGTAATCACACATAAAAAACTTCAGCTATCAGGTCGACGAGGTGCGGGCGAGGTGTTTGAGGGTTCGTCGGATGCTGCTCCATTTCGGGAATATGGCAAAGGGGCGCACCGGACCGTAGCTGATGAGGATGGTCAGCAGTGCAACCAAGGCGACCATCAGTAGCCAGCCATAGATTTCTTTCATGGAAACCACCAGGGCCTGACGCTGAACCATTGCTATAAGTTCTGGCGTTAAGGTCTTGATATTTACCGAAAGAAGCGATATGTTTTTGGCTACGGTGTGGCTCAGCATCTCGCCGATAATCGCAGGGCCTAGAGTCGCGCCCATGACTGCTCCGGTGAAACCGTTGATGGTAAGCGCCTGCGGAAAAACCTGAAACGGAAGACCGCTATGAACTATAGATGTGAGGTAAACGATGGAGATTATTACCGAAGCCGCGCCGCGGAAAAACAGCGGCACGAACAGGGCCTCCTTTTCAACGCCATAGTCGATGAAAAAGTAGAAGTATGCCAGATATACAATTGCCAGTGCAAAGGCGATAGCGGTCATGGTTTTATACCTCCATTTGCGCAAGGCAAACGTGAAATAGGTAAACGCACAACCTGCTATAATGCCGACGAACACATACCAGTTAAGGTCAATCAGGTTGGTTTCGTTGAAGCCGAGAATTGAGGCCGCATAGCTGTGTTCAAACACATGCTCCGTCGCCAACATCGTGAAGAACATCATGTACACCGCTATTGCGCGGATAACGTTGCGGTTCTTCATTGCCTGAAAAGAAATGTAGGGATGATGAAGAAACGACGCGCGCCAGAGATTTATGGCAAGCGCAGCGGCTCCGATGAGCGAAGCACCGCGTATCTCAATAGCGTCCCACCAGTCGTAGTAGTTACCATATACGCAAATGAAGGTGAACGACATGAAGAAAGTGGCCCACAATGCCGCGCCGAGCCAGTCTATGCCAAGGAGCGGAATATACATAGGCCCTCGCAGCGGCTTCACCAGAATCATAACCATGAGCATCAGCAAGGCAAGCAGGCCAGTCATTATCCACTGCATGTATTCCCAGGATGAGAAAAAGGCGGTGTAGATAGTGGCTATGCCGCTGAGCTGAATAACGCTGTCGACAATTATATAGACATAGCAGAAGAAAATCGCCATGTCGCGCACCGGAGTGAGCCAAAGCTGGATTGTTGAGTTGCAGGCTAAAGTGGCCTGCATGCGGAACCAGCCGGCAACGAAGCAGGTAATGACCAGTATCGGAACACTGGCAGTGTGAGCGCAAATAATGTTCGCGGCAATCAAAACCGCTGCCGCAACCAGAAGCTGGGTGCGCGTCGAGAACCGGAATTTGATGCGGAACATCACCGCGAAGTTAATCGACATTCCTATCAGCGACGCGTAGCCTGCCATGAGTATATCCTGTTTCATCAAGGCCGTGGTGCCGACCATATCCGTTGCGGCAGCAAGATAAACGCCGCCAGAGAATTGAATTATCAGGACAAAAAAGATGAACAGATATGGCTTCAGGCGGCGTGGAATGTAGTTCGGAACCTCAGGAATATCAAAAGGTCCTTGGGGAGCATGCCAATCGCTCATTTCAGTATTTCACGCTACATTCAACGTTCATGCCGGCACGCAGGCGACCCATGTCTTCCGGTTTGTTGTCGGGCGAGAAGCTGATTCTAACAGGAATGCGCTGGCGAACCTTTACGAAGTTGCCTGCGGAGTTATCCTGGGGTATGGCCGAGAGCATGGCTCCTGTTGCGGTAGAGATTGACTCCACGGTGCCCTTAAAGTCAACTCCGGGAATTGCATCAACTTTGATTGTTACGGGGCTGCCGATGTTGATGTTGGCAAGCTGGGTTTCCTTGTAGTTTGCCGTTACCCACACGTCGCTCGAATCTACAATGTCAAGCAGGTTCTGACCCGGTTGCACAAGCTGGCCGATTTCGATTCCCTTGCGCGAGGTGTAGCCGGAGCATGGCGCTGTTATTACGGTGTAGCTCAGGTTGAGCTCAGCGGTTTCGAGTAGCGCTTTGGTCAGGTCTATGCCCGCCTCGGACTGCGATATGCGCTGACGGGTAACGTCAACTACCGACGATGTTGCCGAGCGCTGACGAGCCAACATTTCGTAGCGTGCTTTCTTAGCTTCAAAGTCGGTTTTCATCCCTTCATATTGCTGGCGGGTAACGGCATCTTGCTTCAAGAGCTGTTCGTAGCGCTCAAGGTCTTTATATGCCATATCCATAACCACTTTGGCTTCGGCAATGGAAGCTTCGCTAACGGCAACATTGGCAGACGCGGAAGTAACGGAACTGTTGGCAACCGCATGTCCGGCCAGGGCATTGCTGTAGTCGGCACGCGCACGGGCAACGTTCAGCCGCATGTCTGCATCGTCGATGATTACGAGCGTGTCGCCTTTGTTTACTTTTTGATATTCCTTAAACCGGATTTCCTTGATATAGCCTTGCACGCGGCTGTTGACCGGAACAATCTGCTGCCGGACCTGAGCGTTATCGGTGAACTCAACATTGCCGAGGTGAATGAAGCGGCTGCAAACCCAGATGGCTGCGCCTGCGATAACGGCGAGAGAGAGGATGTATGAAATGATTTTTTTGCTGCGGTGGTTCATATTTTGCCTGAAGTGAAAAGAAGTTTGTAGTAATAATAAATAATGTTGATGCGGGCGTTGACCAGCTGCTGCTCGGCATCAAGTTTAGCCGAGGCGGCGTCGAGCATATCGGTTATGAGAGCCATGTCGGCGTTATAGCGTGTGCTTGTCGTGTGATAGTTGCGACAGGCAAGTTCAACACTTTTTTCTTGGGTCTTTAGCTCTTCGTATGCTTCGAGGTAGCGAACATGGTCAGCGTTGACGGCCAAGGCAACGTTCTCTTGTGCGGTCTCGTAGTCGTCGATAGCCCGTTGTGTGGCCAGTCGGTTATGTTTGAGTGCTTTATTTGATTTATAGAGCGACGAAATGTTATAGCTGATGCCCACTCCGGCAAACCAGTAACTGAGATTGCGGTTAATGGGCGGAACTTCGACGAGTATTGGTCCGTCGAGGCTCCAACCTGCCTGCAGCCCGATTTTCGGGAGCCGTTCGGAGCGGACAAGTGATTCCGCTTTGCGACTGATTGCTACGCCCGATTCGGCCAGCTTCAGCTGCGGCGAGTTGCGGTTGGCTTCGGCCAGCCACCATTCCTCGGCCTCCTTGGGCAGAGCGCGGTCAAGAATTGTCGAGTCGGGCTCGATTACGGTTTCGTCGGCCAATCCGGCGGTGGTTACTATGTCGGTGTTGATAATCTTCAGCGTGTTGTTGAGTTTTACGAGCTGAAGTTCAAGATTTGAAACCAAGAGCTCATAGCGGGTAATATCGTTTTGCAAAGCAGTGCCCTGCTCGTAGCGGGCGTGCATGTCGCTCAATACCTTGCGCGCAGCTTCAATATTGCTTTCAACCACCCGGCGGAGGTTGCCGCATTTATATAAGTCGAGGTATAGGCCGACAAGCTGAAATCGGATGTTATTGCGCTGAAAGTCGGCGGCGTAGCGTGCGGCGGTAGACTTTAGCTCTGCAATCTTTATGGATGTGCTGATAGCCCCGCCGGCATATACCGGCTGGGTAATGTTGATGCCGGCGCCACTGCCAAAATAGGGTATCGGAGCCGGCTGATAGTCGGTGAAATTGCGTTTGGTGGTGAATCCGTTGCCTATATAGCTAACGGAAACCGAGGCATTGATGTCAGGAAGACGATTGGCCCGCGCGGTGCTGATGCCGCTTTCGGCTTCGCTCTGTGCGGTTAGCGACGAGCGTAGTTGCTTGCTGTTGGCCTCAGCTGACGCGAAAATTTCTTCGAGGCTGACAACTTTGGGTTGGCAGTAAGCACACACTCCGGCGCTCGACAAGGCCACTGAAAGCAGCCCTGTGAGCAATCTTAGATTGTTCATAGTGCGAAATATGAAAATTAAAATGTTAAGGAATAGCAGTCGCATAAAATTAGCGACTGATTGAAACTCATTTACGCATGAGCTTCAATGCCGGCAGTACTTTTCCAGTTCTCAAGAAAGCCCCAGTTTCTAACCGAAGGCCGAGATTCATATAGATTGTTCATCAAGTCCGATTCTTTGTGAATCGCGCTGCAAAGTTACAAATTTTCCCCGCCAATTCAAAATCTGCTGTTTTTTCTTGCAAATCATAAATAATTATTTGTATATTTGCCAAATATAATTTGTTAGCTAACTTTTATTTATGCTGCGACTTCGGGTAATATTGCTTATTCTTCTGCCTTTTTTGTTAAGTGGGCAGGAAACGGCTATTGATTCGCTGTCCCAATATCACGAGGCGACAGCCCTCAATTCCGGCAAAATTCAGCAGGAGATGATTTACCTGCACCTCGACAATACTTCTTACTATCGCGGCGACCGCGTTTTCTTTGCCGGCTATCTGGTAACCTCAGGCAAGTTGAAACCCTCGAAACTCAGTCAGACCGTTTATGTTGAGTTGCTGAATCCGAGCGGAAAAATCATTGACCGCTGTGTGTTGAAGTCTGTCGACGGCCGTTTTCATGGTTCCCTCTTAGTGGATGAAACGCCGTTTTATTCCGGCTATTACGAAATTCGCGCCTACACAAAATATATGCTCAACTTCGGTCAGCAGGCAATGTATTCGCGTGTAATTCCGGTCTTTGCCGAGCCAAAGACCGAAGGCGACTGGGCAGACCGCAGAATGCTGAAATACGGCTCATCAAAACATCCTTTCAATCGCCCGAAGCCTGCCAATATTATTCCCGAGCCTCAAAATAATCAGAAAGATATTATTATACTGGTTGAAGCGGAGACCGACACTGTTGCAATAGCGGTTAAGTCGGATAAGTATGATGTGTTAGGTGCGACTCTGTCGTGTCGCGGCGAGCTATGCGGCCGGGCAATTCTCGATTTTGGCACCGATTCTTTGGCACTGTTAAAAGCCTCCCGCCATCAGTTGCCCACGGGGGTTATTCAGCTGACGCTGTTTAATGCCGATGGGGTGCCGGTTGCTGAAAAACTGTTTTTCAACAACAAGCATGATTTGGTCGAAATGGAGTATTACTTCGACAAAGCGCAATACGCTCCCTACGAACCGATAGAGTTGACAGTTAAACTCTCACAGCCCATACCGTTCTCATTGTCGGTTACTGATGCGGCTGAGCACGTGGGTTACAATTCGGACATACACTCCGAGCTTCTGCTGGCCCAGGAGTTAAGGGGATTTGTGCCGGATCTTGCCGATTATATTGATAATCCTGATAGTCTGTTGAACGTAAGGGGACGTAATCGTTTTAAATGGAGTAATCTTGCAGGTATGGAACCGTGGGATATAGTGCAGTTACCCGAGCAGGGAATCGAGGTTCACGGATCAGTTCAAGGAGCGATGCGAAACACGGGGAAAGATGGCGTAACCGTTTCCGTTATGCTTAATAGTCTGGATAATGATACAACCACTTATATCGACGAGTTTATAACTGACAGCCTTGGGAGTTTCGCATTCCGTTGTGACCTGTCTGGCGATTGGATGATGACACTATCATCAACTCAAAAGGGTAAACGCAAGCGCCATCGCATACTTCTCGACAGGAGCGAAAGACCACCGGTTCGCGGCTACGATATTGCAGAAATGCAGTATGAAATGGCGGGATCAACCGTGATTCTGACTGATTCCGTTGACTCCGATGAGTCTTTGCTGAATGAGCTTGAGCGCAAGGGCGTTCGCCGGCTCAAGGAAGTGGAAGTAAAGGCCGTTGGTGGACATGCGGCAGATGTCAGGCAGTATATTGAGAACGCCGTTGCAAGCTATGACGTAGCAGAAGCACGCAATCTGTTGCAGGACCAAGGCAAGAAGCATATCCGCCGGCTGCGCGACATTATGCCGCTCATTGATCCCAAATTCAATTTCAACCGCGATTCTTTGCTTTACGGGACCAAGCAGCCGCTCTATGTTATAGACGAAGACCTGGCCACTAACGATAAGGTTTTGCAGTATTCTGATATTGATTCATCGAATCCGGCTGATATTTCAGTCGACATGGTTAAGAATGTGTATATCAATACTCAGCCGCAAGCCATTAACGAATATGCGATCAGGTATTTCGAGTCCGGAATTGACCTGAAGGATGATTTTGTTCCTCCATCACTTGTTGAGTGGGCGGATCGCGACGCTTCGAGCAAGAGAGCGCGCGAGGGTAGGGACTTCAAATCTTCCTTCTATCAATCATTAGCCTCAAGATTATTCGGTTGTGTAATCTTCGTTGAACTCAACACCAACGGAGCCGGCTTTATACGTCCCGGCATGCGCCGCAATCTCCTTGTCGGGTATATGGATTGTGAAGAATATAAACATCCCGACTACGCGAATGAGCCACCGGTCGATCCCGATTTTCGCAGAACATTATATTGGAACCCGAATGTAATTCCTGATGAAAACGGAGTCGCCCATATCAAATTTTACAACAACGGAACCGCAACGACATTCAATGTAACAGCCACCACCATAACCGACACCGGTAAACTCGGCTCCATCAGATAATAGAAGTTGTGTAATGATAAAGCGCATCCTAATAACTCTGTCGCTCTCATTATTGCTACCTATGGCATTGAAAGGAGACGAAAGTTCGATAGGTTCGTTGTCGGCTTTTCATGAGGCTGCGGCAATGAACTCGGGCAAGATTCAGCAGGAGATGATTTATCTTCACCTCGATAACACCTCGTACTATCGTGGCGATAGACTGTATTTTGCCGGATATCTCGTAACTGCAAGCCGACTTACGCCGTCGACTCTTAGCCGGACTGTCTACGTCGAATTGCTCAATCCCGGGGGTAAGATTATCGACCGCTGTGTGCTCCGCCCTCATCTCGGCAGATTTCACGGCTCTTTGCTCGTTGACGAAACCCCGTTCTATTCCGGTTATTACGAAATTCGTGCCTATACCAAATATATGCTAAATTTCGGTGAAGAATCAATCTATTCGCGCACAGTTCCGGTGTTTCGTGAGCCGAAAACTGAGGGCGATTGGGCCGACCGCTCAATGCTTGAATATGGCAGCAAGACATTGGCTTTCGAGCGCCCTAAACCCGAGAAGAAAACAGCCAAACTCAGCGCCCGCTTCTTTCCTGAAGGAGGCCACCTTGTCGACGGGTTAGAATCAACCGTGGCTTTTGAAATTTACGATGATTTTCACCGTCCAATCCGGGCCTACGGTGTAATTTCCGACACCAAAGGCCGTGAGGTCGCTTCATTTCAATCCGGTGTTATGGGTCGCGGAAGTTTTGCCTTTATACCCGACGGCAACGAAAAATATCGAGCTGAGATTGTTGCTGACGGAAAAAACTACCTTCTTGATTTGCCCCAAGTCGAAAAGGAGGGAGTAGTGCTTCATGTCAGTTCGTCAACCAATGAAGCCGACAGTGTGGAAATAACCATAGCTCGCACTCCCGGATTCTCTTCTGACATGTATGGTGTGAGCTTTAGTTGCAGAGGCCGTTTGTGCTTCCGAGCAATAGCCGACCTGAGTTCCTCTATGCTGGTAAGCTTCAAGGTTCCCCGCTCCGAATTTCCAACAGGCGTGATTCAGGCCACACTTTTTGACCCTAATGGAAACGTGTTGGCCGACAGGCTGTTTTTCAACAACAAACACGACTTCCTCGAAGCCCGCTATACGTTAAACAAGGAAATCTATGACCCTTTTGAGCCGATTGAATTTGAAGTAAACCTGACGTCAGCCCTTTCCGGAGTACCACGCAATATTCCTTTTGCAATATCGGTCACCGATGACGAAAACGAGATAGACCATGGATCCAACATGTTGGCCGATCTTCTGCTCGCTTCTGAAATCAAGGGCTACATTTACCGCCCGTCCTATTACTTCGAGCAGCCGGATGATTCCGTGCGCCGGCGTGAACTTGACGAACTGTTGATGGTGCAAGGTTGGCGCCGTTATAGTTGGGAGTGCCTCACCGGCCTGAAAGAACATCCTATTACCGTGATGCCCGAGCGTGGCATTGAGGTTAATGGCCTGATGCTTAGTTCACGCACTAACAAACCTCAACCGGGAGTTGGCATTTCGGCATTGTTTTATGATATGGGTGACGCGACAACATTGGGGGCCCGAGATATGCTTTACGACTCAAACATGACCGATAGTTTGGGGCGCTTTGCAATCAATGCTGAACTCAGCGGCAACTGGATGATGACACTGACCGCCAACAATAAGAAAGGCGACTTAGCAGCTCACCGCATACTCCTTGACCACAGCGAGCGCCCCGATCCGAGAGCCTATGACCCCGGAGAGTTACATTGCGAACAACGTTTCGCTCCCATAATTTCTCATACTGATACCATCGTTGACACTGCAGATGATATTTTCAGACCCAAATCAGGTACTCTTCTGAAGGAAATTGAGGTAATAGGGGAGGCAAACCGTTATGCTGCAGCGCAATATATTGATAATTCAACGGTATGTTACGATATCTCTGCGGCTCGCAATATCCTTCAGGACAGTGGGAAAAAATATATCCGCCACCTCTCTGACCTACTCCCGCTTATCGACGAGAACTTTTTCGTTACGGCCACTCAGCTGACCTACAAAGGCAAAGAGCCAATCTTCATTCTTGACAAAGAGATGGGGACCAACAGCGCAACAGCTAAATATAACAACCTGCAACCGGCTCTCGCCGCAGACATCCCTTTATACATGATTAAGAACGTATATGTCAACAACACCAACGAAGCCATTATAGATTATGGGGTACCTGTTGCCGCAGACGACGCTTTCATAGAATCCTGCAAATTTATTGACCCGTCGGCGCGCCGCAACTACGTAAACGAAATTCTAACCTATAGCAGCGCAATCAAGCAGATGGCCGACAGTGCAAGGACATATGGCGGAATGTTGACGGAAGAATACGCCTCCAAGCGTTTCGGCTGCGTTGTGTTCCTGGAACTTATCTCTTCGCATCGCGAAAAAATCCAGCCCGGAATGCGTCGCACGGTCATCGAGGGCTATACGAGCCCGGTAGAATTTTACTCTCCTGATTATTCCGATTCTCCGCCGCTCCCCGACGAGCACCGACGCACCCTCTATTGGAATCCGAATGCCATACCGGGGCGCAAACTCCGATTCTATAACAATAATACCCCCTCGCGCCTCAACGTGACCATAACCGCCCTTGACCCCACGGGCCACATTCTACGCTAAAATCATTATTAAAATATTATTTCATGCTACGCATATCGTTTATATTTCTTTTACTCTTGCCGTTTGTGTTAAAGGGGCAGGAAACGTCTATTGACTCTTTAGCGCGGTATCATGCGGCGACTGCAATAAATTCCGGCAAGATTCAACAGGAGTTGATATATCTTCACCTGGATAATAACTCTTATTATAGAGGCGACCGGATATTTTTTGCTTGCTATCTGGTTACTTCCGGAAAACTTGAACCATCAACGTTGAGCCGGACTGTTTATGTTGAACTACTGAATCCTAACGGGAAGATTATTGATAGATGCGTTTTGAAGGCTGAGGATGGACGCTGCCATGGCTCGCTGATTGCTGATGAAACGCCGTTTTATTCAGGATATTACGAAATACGCGCATATACCAAATATATGCTCAATTTTGGCCCTGAGGCGATGTTTTCACGTGTAATTCCTATTTATGATGCACCAAAAGTGCCGGGAACATGGGCTGAACGTAAAATACATAATACGAATTCAAAAACAGTGCCGAATTTGCGCCCGAAACGAAAAGGTGTATCGCGAATAGACATGAAATTCTATCCAGAAGGAGGTCATCTGGTGCAAGATTTGCCGGCGAGGGTGGCATTTGAATTATCTGACGCAAATCACCGCCCGCTTGCAGACATTGCCGGGCGTATAATTGACCGCTCCAATGATAGCGTTGTTGCAACTTTCAGAAGCGGATATATGGGGCGCGGAGCAGTCGATTTTATTCCTCAAGCCTCTCGTTATTCAGCCGAAGTCTCAGTTAACGGTAAAAGATATTGGTGCAACCTGCCGGAGGTTGAATCAAGCGGTGTTTCGTTGAGGGTCGATAATCTACAAAGCCCGGACAGTATTGAGATATCAGTGGGTAGAACGTCCAACTGTCAAACCAAAGTAATTGGTTTGAGTCTAACTTGTCGCGGTGAGCTTTATGGGCGCACCATTATTGATTTGTCAGATGAGCCGATGGCTTCGTTTAAGTTACCGACTGATAAACTGCCGTCGGGGGTAGCAATGATTACCTTGTTCAGTTCTGAAGGAAAACCGATTGCCGACCGCCTGATTTTTAATAACCGAAATGATTTCGCCGAGGTTAAGTATTCATTTAATAAATCTCGGTATTCGCCATATGAGACTGTTGATTTAGATGTAAGAATTGCAGACCGAAATTCCGGTTCCCCGATTTCTACGCCATTTTCAATATCGGTGTGTGATTCCGACAATCATATCTTCTACGGCTCCAATATATTGGCCGAATTGCTGCTGGCATCTGAAATTAAAGGTTATGTCCATAATCCTGCTTATTATTTCGAAGAGGGAAAGGAGGCGGAACTCGACCAGTTACTTATGGTACAAGGCTGGCGAAAATATTCATGGAGCGAACTTGCCGGCATGGTACCGATACGCATAGAGTCGATGCCCGAGCAAGGTATTGAAATTAGTGGGCAAGTGCTCGAACGCTATCGCAACAGGCCGAAGACTAACATTGCAGTCTCGGCAATGCTCTCGCCGGTTGATTCTACCAATATTTTCGGCTCTAAAGCAAAAGCGTTTACTTTTGTTACCGACAGTTGCGGGAGATTCAATTTGTCGGATAACATAGAAGGAGATTATATGATGCTTTTATCCTCAGCAAACAAAAATAAAGTTAGTAATAACCGTATACTGCTTGATGTCAGTAATATTCCCGAGTCAAAAGCCTATGATGTTGGCGAAACTAATGTTGAAATTCTCGAAGAAAAGCATAGTGTAATTCCGACGGATAGGGATACAACGGCCTACGAACCTATAGTACCCGACACAAAACTGCTTAAAGAAGTTGAAGTGACTGCGCAATACACACCGGCTTGGTGGACAGCTCACTATAAGGAGAACTCCATTGTTAGCTATGACGTGTTAAAAGAAGCGAACTCTCTGAAAGATAGTGGCGAAAAGTATTTACGTACACTGGCGGATTTATTACCTCAAATGGATAAAAACTTTAAACGTGATAAGTATGACTCGCTAACCTATAGCGGCAAAAGAGTTTTGTTGGTTGCCGACCCTGATTTCGGTGATAATGGCGATGTAATCGATGAGTTAATGGGGGTGCTGGAAATAGTTCATACAGCCGCTGGCATAGCAATTATACCCACAAGTGACCCGGGAGCAATTCCCATAGACTTCATAAAAAATGTATATATAAATACACAACAGGAAACGCTGATGACCTACGCCGCAAGAATGACTGAGAAATTACATACATCGCGGTTCGATGAAATGATGGATGCTTACAAGAAATACGGCTGTGTCGTGTTCATTGAATTTTATCCCGATAAGCGTTCAGAGTTGAAATCGGGTGTAAGACGTGACCTTATCAGTGGTTACACGGTTCCCGCAGTTGAATTCTATAGCCCCGATTATTCAGCAGAAGTACCGCTTGAGCCGGATTACCGCCGTACGCTATATTGGAATCCGGAAGCCATGACCAATGAGGATGGAACAGCAAATATCAAATTCTCAAATAACTCGACTGCCCGGAATTTTATAGTAACGGTTGCAACCCTGAAGCAGCTGTGCGAATGATGTAAACAAACGTTATTTTGGTTTAGCGATGGATTTTAATCATTGCATCTTCCTTAATCGGTTGTTCATTCTTTAGCTCAGTGCGCTGAAGTTTTTTGCCGCCATCGAAACTGAATGAAACCTTGACGAAGCCGTAAGAGCCTATTGATTGTGATCTAAGATTATAATTGTAGTTATATGTAGGATTAAATGACACAACCCGATAGTTGTTGTCCCTGAGGAACGGATTGTTGATGCCCGCCTCAAATTTCCATGCTGTAACGGTGTAGCCAACAGCTATTCCATATTGCCAAGGGGTGCGCACTTTGGCTAAATCCAAACCCATCACTCTCTGCGGAGAAGACACATTGGCCAATAGTGAGAAATGCCGCCAATAATACATTACTTCAAATTTGCCGTCAATACCGCCCACAATGTTTGATTGGTAGCCTGAATAGTCATAGCGATTATAACCCCCTGACAGCATCATCGATAAGTTTTGAACCGGACGATAGGTTAACGAAACGTTGGAATTGAAATAGCCGGCATTGGCGTCTGTGGTCCAGCTTTCAATAATGTTGTTTCCTTCCTGCTGAAAGGAGCTTACCGGTAGATTGTGGTTATACTGGTATTGAGCCATAACCTGCAGACCGAACTTCTGCGTATTCCAGCCGTAGACCCACATTGTCTGGTACAGTTTTGTATTTTCAATGTCGGGATTTCCGCGAAGTATAAGATAGTCATTAACGCGCTTCTCGGCTGTTGTCAAACTTGCAATATTTGGAAAAGAATTTCCGATATTTACGGTGCCCATAAGAAACATATTTCGCGGCAGCCTAACGATGCACCGGACTGAAAGCCTCGGCGAAAAAATTGAAATCAGCTTTCTGCTATCCTGCTTATATTGCAGAGCCGATAAACCGGGTTGAACAGTAAGTTGAACTGTTTTCGACAGCGGATGCATATACTGGATAAAAAGAATTTCCTCGTTGCTCCAAAGTGTTGAATTCTCAATATTTGAATATTCATAATTTACTCGGCTGTTCTTATAGAAATCTATAAATTTCACGGCCAAGGAGTTCCCGTGGCTAAAGAGCTTGTTGTAGACTGCAGTAAAGTCCATGTTCCACAACATATTCGAAGATTCGCTAAATATTCGCGACTGAGGGTTCTCAAACAAGTAGGAGTAATCGTTTCCGGTGAACGATGCGCCGGCATTAAATTCTATTGACTGCTTGAGTCGGAGATTGAATTTTGAAAAAAATCGCAATCCTCCCTGATAGAGCTTGTCAACTGTTTTTTTATTTTGATTAAGGCCGTTTACCGACTCCGATTGCGTGTAATATGGTGTATTATCAGCGGTAAACCATGCTGCTCCACGAAGGGTTCGGCCTTGTGTTTTATTAGTAACATCGACATAAATATTACCTTTATCCTTATTTGTTTTGCCACCGAGCCCGATAATATTTTCACGGCCTAAGCCATCGGCCGGAGTATAGTCAGTATATCCGGTTTTTCTATCCGATTGCGAACGCATGAAGTTATAGTCGGCAATCAGCTGAACGGAGGTGTTGTTATGCGATAGTTTAGATGCAAAACCATAAGTGCCGTCCCAATAACCCAGCTTCTGGTCAGCTGAAATTTCCCCGAAATAGCCCGATGTATATTCGCGGACAACATAGTTCACTACGGCATTTTCGCCGATATACGCTCCGGTTGGCGTGTCGTAGTATTCAACACGTATAATATCGCCGGCATTAAGCGCTTTAACCTCCTGCAAAGTAGCCTTTATTCCGTTAATATAGAGCGTAACGTCGCCAAACACTGCGCAGACCTTACCCGACGAACGATCAACCGATACTCCGGGAATCATCATGTTGGCCAGTAGGTCGATGCCGCCGAAAGAATGTCGCTTCTCCTCTTTGTTGGGCAATGCGGTTATATGTCCGTCGGCTGCTCTAACAATTCTGTTGCCGGTAACAACAACTTCGTTGAGTTGCTGCGACTTAGGTCTTAATCTGAAATCTATCTTCTGGTCTTTGTCCGTAAAACTGACTGGCTTCACTTCAGGCTCATAGCCGAACGATGACGCATGAATGTAGCCGCTATCTATATTAACGCCATTGATTTCATAATAACCTATCGAGTCGGTAGTAGAGTGTGCCACCAAAGTGGAATCCGGCCCCAAAACCCTGACGATTGCGAAATCAAGACTATCGGGTGAAGTTGACAACACGTAGCCGCTCACCCGACTCTGAGCCCCACAAAATAAAGTAAATAAAATAATAATTATAGTCAGGCTTGCGCGACGATAGAAAGTAATCATAGCAACAACGATGAAAATTATTTAGGGGTGAACTTGCCCGAGAGTTCTATGATGGTGGGATCTTCTTCGTCG
>CAZKPP010000014.1:0-38940 GCA_964554665.1 uncultured Bacteroides sp. | reverse complement strand
GTTGAAGCCCTGCGCGCCGGCGCCATGCGCGGCGTAGTTGCCGAACTGCTCTACTACAGCGGCTATGGCCATCAACGCAAAATAGTAATTTCCGGCGGCTGGGCCCCCGAAATCGCAGCCCTGCTTCCGGCCGACACCGAATATATGATTGCCCCACATCTGGTCAACCTCGGCCTCAACCATATTCTTCACAGCAACTTATGAAACTATTCAAACATATTCTCGCCCTCGTTCTGGTTATCGGCTCAACAGCCATGGCCAAAGCCGACGAAACCGCCGGAGCCTCACCCTTTTCGATGCTCGGCTACGGCCGCCTCAACGACCACATTTCGGCCTCGCAACGCGCCATGGGCGGCATTGGCTACGCCCTGCGTTCAAATACCCAAATCAACGTTAAAAACCCGGCCAGCTACGCCGCCATCGACACGATGACCTTTCTGTTCGACATCGGTGCAAACGTTGGCGCCGGCCGCTTTTCCGACACGAATCAATCGTTTACAAAAACCCTCGGCGGCCTCGACTACGTAACCCTTCAGGTTCCTATCGGCAAATGGATGGGCGCTTCAGTCGGCCTGCTCCCCTACTCGTCGGTTGGCTATCGGTTCGGCACTCTGATTCCCGACGGACAAACCAACTACGAAGGCACCGGCGGCATCAACGAAGCCTATCTCGGCTGGGCCGCACGCCCCGTAAAAGGCCTTAGCATAGGCGTTAACGCCGGGCTGCTCTTCGGCAACGTCATCAACTCCACCTACGTTTATGCCGACAATGGTGCCGCGTCGCTCTACGAACGCATATTCCACGTTAGAGACTACAACCTTGAATTCGGCATTCAATATGGCCTGACTTTCAACCGCACCCACACCGTGACCCTCGGCGTTACCTACACTCTGGGCCACAAACTCCATGGCAAAGGCTACGGCACCAACTACGACATCTCGTCAGACACAAGCACCGCGCCCGACACCATCGGCTATACGTCGCTCGATTCGCGCTTCTCGCTGCCGTCGACCATCGGCGCCGGCATTGCCTATCAGTGGGACCGCCGCCTGACCGTGGGCGTTGACTTCACCTATCAGCCCTGGAGCGACGTAACGTTCAAGGGCATAGAGAATTTCAGCGACCCGCAAACGTTCAACAACCGCTATCAGGTTGCCCTGGGCGGCGAGTTTACCCCCGAGGTGCGCGGCAACTACCTCAAACGCATGAGCTACCGCATCGGTGCACACTATGGCCGCGACTATATTAAGGTCGGCAACAACGCCGTTAAAGAATATGGCATCAGCTGCGGCTTCCGCTTCCCCACACCGGTGCGCACCTCCGTGAACCTCGGATTTGAGTACACTCACCGCAACTCTCACCCCATGAGCTCGGTAGCCGAAAACTACTTTATGGTCAACCTCGGAATCGCCCTCAACGAGGTGTGGTTCGTACCCAGCAAAATCCGCTAAATGCGCAGACTGCCGCTGCTCATAATAATTCTCAGTTCGCTGATCTGGAGCTGCAACAACGACTTCACGGTCGAGCGACAGGAAGTTGACGGCAACATTACGCCAACAATGATTACCGACTCGGTCAACACCTTCATTTCCGACTCCGGCATTACCCGCTATCAGATTCAGGCTGCCAAATGGCTGATGTTTGACGAAGCCGACGAACCTTATTGGCTCTTTCCGGAAGGCCTGGATCTGAAGCAGTTCGACGACAACATGTCCGTAACCTCCACTCTGCTTGCCGACACCGCCCGCTATTTTTCGGCCAAGAAACTCTGGAAACTCGACGGCAACGTGCGGATGCGCAATATCGACGGCGACAAGTTCCTGACCGAACAACTGTTTTGGAACCAGTATTCCCGCAAGGTATATTCCGACTCGTTTATCCACATTGAACGCGACAAGCGCATTCTCGAAGGCTACGGATTCGTGTCCAACGAAGAAATTACCGTTTACACCATTCGCCGGCCAACCGGCATATTCCCCACCGAAGGACTCCAAACCCGAATATAATGACAACCTGGATTCTGATTATCGTAGGCTCGCTACTGCTCTCGGCCCTATTCTCCGGAACCGAGATTGCCTTTGTGTCGTCCGACAAGGTGCGCGCCGAACTCGACACCCAAAAAGGCGGCATGTTGGCCCGGATTATCGACCGCTACTACTCGCGGCCCGACTTTTTCATAACCTCGCTGCTGGTAGGCAACAACATAGTGCTGGTTGTTTACGGTATTGCCGCCGCCCGACTGATTGAAGACGACATTGCCCGCTGGGTCGGCGGTAACGAAATGCTTACCCTGCTGGTTCAGACCCTGATTACTACTACCGTCATAATTCTGACCGGCGAATTTCTGCCCAAAGCGATTTTCCGCATCAACCCCAACGCATCGCTCAGGGTGGTAGCACTCCCAATGTGGATCTTCTACTGGGTGCTATATCCGATTTCGCTGCTAACCACCTGGCTGTCGCACGGAATGATGCGCCTGGCCGGCATCAAGGGCGACAACGACACCGACGACGAGCTCAGCGTAATCGACCTCAACGAATACATCGAACGCACGCTCGACAACCCCGTTGAAGAACGTCCGCAGCTCGAAAACGAAGTCAAGATTTTCCATAACGCCATAGACTTTTCGACCATCCACCTGCGCGACTGCATGATTCCGCGCAACGAAATCGTGGCGGTAAACATAGCAACCACCTCTCGCAAGGAACTGTCGCAGCTGTTCACCTCGTCGGGCCGCTCAAAAATAATTGTCTACGACCAGGAAATCGACTCAGTGCTCGGCTATATCCACGTCAGCGAACTGCTGCGCCCCGGCGTAGACTGGAAAGAGTCGCTCAAGCCGGTAATCTTCGCTCCCGAATCGCTCCTGGCCAATAAAATGATGCGCCGCCTGCTCGGCGAAAAACGCTCGGTGGCAATAGTGGTTGACGAATTCGGCGGCACCTCGGGAATGGTAACCCTCGAAGACCTTATGGAAGAAATTCTCGGCGATATTCAGGACGAACATGACCGCAACACGGTTATTGCCCGCGCCCTGCCCGACGGATCATTTGAGTTCAGCGGACGTGTTGAAGTTGACCGCCTGCGCGAGCAATTCGGCCTCGACATTCCCGAAAGCGACGACTACCAAACCCTTGCCGGATACATTCTTAACGAAACCGGCACCATTCCGGCCCAGGGCGACGACATTCACCTCGGGCCCTACAACTTCAACATTCTCCGCTCGTCGGCCACCAAACTCGAACTCATAAAAGTGTCGGCCCTCTGAATTTCTATTTGCGGGATTGAGGGAAAATGCGTAATTTTGCAGCCGTAAAATCGACTGACAAAAGTAATGAACGCTGACAAGTTTGAAATGGTGGCCAAAACCTTCCAAGGTTTGGAAGAGGTGCTGGCCGAAGAACTCCGAAATATCGGTGCTGAAAACGTTGAACCGGGCCGCCGCATGGTTTCCTTCCAAGGCGATAAAGCAATGCTTTACAAAGCCAATCTGCAATGCCGCACCGCCCTGCGAATCCTAAAACCCTTCTATTCATTCCGCGCGTTCGACGCCGATAAGCTCTACGACCGCGTTAAGGAATACGACTGGTCGCAACTGCTCAGCAGCAACAAAACTTTTTCAATCGAAGTTACCGTCAACTCCGACAACTTTACCAACTCGCGCTTTGTAACCTATAAGGTTAAGGACGCCATTGCCGACTGGTTTCGCGACCGCGACCCCGAAGGCAAGCGCCCCGGCGTAAGACTCTCCGATGCCGACGTTATCATCAACGTTCACATTACCGGCTCGGAAGTAACCCTCAGTCTCGACTCATCGGGCACCAGCCTGCACCGCCGCGGCTGGCGCGAAGCCCAGACCGAAGCCCCCATCAACGAAGTATTGGCCGCCGGCATCATTCTCAAGAGCGGCTGGCGCGGCAACTGCCCCTTTGTCGACCCCATGTGTGGCTCCGGCACGTTCCTGGTTGAAGCTGCCCTGATTGCCGCCAACATTGCCCCCGGCATTTTCCGCAAGGGCTTTGCCTTTGAGCAGTGGGACGATTTCGACCGCGAGCTTTTTGAAGAAATCTATAACGACGACAGCGCCGAACGCGAAATCACCTGCCCGATAATCGGCGCCGACATATCGCCCAAAGCAGTGAGCATTGCCCGCGAAAACCTTAAACGCGCCGGCGTTGCCAAACACGTCGACCTGCAGGTTAAGCCGCTCAGCGCCTGGGAAGAAGCTCCCGCCGCAGGCGTGCTGGTAACGAATCCCCCCTACGGCGAACGCCTGCGTCCCGCCGACCTCGAAGGGCTCTACGACCTGCTCGGCAACAAGCTCAAACACGTCTTCACCGGCTATCACGCCTGGATTATCGGCTATCGCGACGAAGACATGATGCACATAGGCCTGCGCCCGTCCTCGCGCGACACTCTGATGAACGGCTCTCTGCAATGCGAGCTGCGCGAATACATAATTTTCGACGGCGACCGCGCCAGCTTCAAGGCTGCCGGAGGCAAAACAGTCAGCCGCCGCACCGACCGCGCGAACCTCAAGCCCCGCAAATTCGACCGCGACCGCGACAAAAAATTTGACCGCGACAAGAAATTCGACCGCAAGCCCCGCTTTGAACGCTCCGACGCCCCCGCCGAGCCGGAAAGCGAAAATCCGCTCGCACGCCGCCGCAACCTCAAGGCCCTCGAAGCCATTACCGGCAAAACCCCGCAGTTGTCGGCCCGCAAAGGCTGGCGCGGCCCCAAAGAATAATTCAACTTTCAGTATAACCATAACTCTTAACCAACAATGACAATTCTGCTCCTGGGCAGCGGTGGCCGCGAATCGGCCCTGGCCTGGAAAATCAGCCAAAGCCCCAAATGCTCCCATCTGTTTATCGCTCCCGGCAACGGAGGAACCGGAGCCTACGGCACCAACGTTGCCATGAGCCCGCTCGACTTCCAAGCAATCGAGGCCTTTTGCCGTGAACGCGGAGTTGAAATGATTGTTGTTGGCAACGAAGATCCGCTGGTTGCCGGCATCCGCGACTATTTCGCCGGCAACATGCCCGAAATGCTGATCGTAGGCCCGGGCAAAGCCGGAGCGGCCCTCGAAGGCAGCAAAGATTTTGCCAAACAGTTTATGGCGCGCCACGGCATCCCCACCGCCGCCTACCGCTCATTTACCAACGAAACCGTAGGCGAAGGCTGCGAGTTTCTCGAAACCCTCAATCCTCCCTACGTGCTCAAAGCCGATGGCCTCGCCGCCGGCAAGGGCGTGCTGATAATCTCCGACCTCGAAGAAGCCAAAGCCGCGCTGCGCGAAATGCTTGGCGGCATGTTTGGCCGGGCGTCGGCCACAGTGGTTATCGAAGAATTCCTCTCGGGCATCGAGTGCTCGGTATTCGTGTTGACCGACGGCAGCGGCAACTACCGCATCCTCCCCGTGGCCAAAGACTACAAACGCATCGGCGAGGGCGACACCGGCCTCAACACCGGCGGCATGGGTGCCGTAAGCCCCGTACCGTTTGCCAATGCCGAATTCATGCAGAAAGTTGAGCAGAAAATCGTTAAACCCACCGTTGAAGGCCTCATAAAAGATGGCATCGACTATCGCGGCTTCATATTCCTGGGGCTGATTAACGTTGGCGGCGAACCGATGGTAATTGAATACAACGTGCGCATGGGCGACCCCGAAACCGAAGCCGTTATGCCGCGCATAGCCTCCGACCTGCTGCCGCTGCTCGAAGCCACAGCCCGCGGCAACCTCGGCGACCTCAAGCTCGACGAAGACCCCCGCACGGCAGTTACCGTTATGGCCGTTAGTGGCGGCTACCCCGGCAGCTACGAAAAGGGCAAAGCGATCAGCGGCCTCGACAAATCGGGCGAGAGCCTGCTCTTCCACGCCGGAACCGGCCTCGATGCCGACGGCAACCTCGTAACCTCCGGTGGCCGCGTAATCGCCGCAACAAGCTACGGCACCGACATTGACGACGCCTCACAAAAATCATTCCGCGCCGTAGAAGCAATTCAATTCGACGGCAAATATTTCCGCCGCGACATAGGCCGCGACCTGCGGGAACTCTAATTCTTAATGAGACGCGAGCAACACAGCCTTCCCCAACGCATTTTGTTGAGTCCGGGCGTAAGCGTTATTATTGCGCTTGCATCGCTGGCTGCGCTGCTAATCAAGAGCCCGGGGGCGTGGATTGTCGCGCTCCTGTCGGCGGCCATAGGCGCCTTCGGGGCCTACCAGATTAAGGCCCGCGCGCTGTTCAAAGGCCCTAACTTTCCGTTTATCGGCCTTTTTCTGGCCCTGCAGGCGGCAACCATGCCGTTATTAACATCTACCCTTATGGCAGTGGTTGCCATGGGCGCATTGGTGCTGATAATGTTGCTATTCCAGCATCCGGAGCAAACGCCGCTGATTTTTCTGATTATGCTGGTGTGTGGCCTCGGAGGGCTCGGTGCCCGCTGCTTCCTGCTGCTGGCGCCGGTGCTGATGATAGCGCTGATGTGTGTCGGCGCCATGTCGATGCGCGGCTTCGTGGCCTCGATTTTAGGGTTACTGACTCCGGCAATAATCTGTATAGGCTTCGGCTTCTACAACCCCGAAACCCTGGAGCTGCTCTATGGCGACAAATGGTTTGAGGGAGTTAACACCGCCGTAGTCGTTGCCGGAATACCGGCCGTAGTTTTTGCTCTCACAACCTTTTTGACGGCCTACGGCTACCCGCTGAAGCAGCGCGCACGAAACATGGCCGTGATGTCGCTGACCGTCACCTCTATTCTCCTGTCGATAGCCGACTCGGCGAACGCCCTCGACTATGTAGGGATAATCAACATCTGCTCGGCCTTCTGGGCCGCCCACTATGCCGCCACCCGCCGCATGGGGTGGCTTGCGATTCTGCTAACCCTTGGCTTCGCTATCTACTATGCGTATAGTTATTGAGAGTCATATTCCGTTCATTCAGGGCAAATTGGAGTCGGCGGGCCACTCGGTTGTTTACCTGCCCCCTGAGGAAATCACGACCGACGCTATCAGGAATGCCGACGCGCTGATTATCCGCACGCGCACGCGCTGCAACGCCACCCTGCTCGACGGCACCGCAGTGCGCCACATTGCAACCGCCACCATCGGCACCGACCATATTGACCTCGACTACTGCCGGTGCAATCAAATCCGCGTAGACAACGCTCCCGGCTGCAATGCCCCGGCGGTTGCGCAATATGTTCTGTCAACCATAGCCGCAGTTCGTCCCGACGCCAAAACCATAGGCATTGTAGGCGTGGGCCATGTCGGCTCCATAGTTGACCGCTGGGCGCGCGCCAACGGCTTCAAAACCCTGCTGTGCGACCCTCCGCTGGGCCTCAACACGCCTTTGGAAACTCTTGCCGCCGAAGCGGACGTAATTACTTTTCACACCCCTCTTGACTCAACTACGCGCCATATTGCCGATGCCGAATTTTTTAGCAAATGCGCTAAAAAACCGCTGATTATCAATGCGGCGCGCGGTGCCATAGTCGACACTCCGGCCCTCGTCGAGGCGATTGAGCAGGGGCGCGTAACGGCAGCCATAGACTGCTGGGAGGGCGAACCCGAAATCTCGGCCCGGCTGCTCGAACTCGCGGCGGTTGCAACGCCCCACATTGCCGGCTACTCCCTTGAAGGGAAGCAGCGCGCAACGGCCATGGCCATCCGGGCCATCGACCCGTCGATAGCCGTTGAGTTACCCCCCGTGGCCAAGGCGCCGTCGCTCGCAGCGATTGCCGCATCATACGCCCCCTTGGCCGACACGGCTGCGCTGCGTGCCAATCCGGAGGCTTTTGAAGCCTTGCGCAACACCTACTCTTTCCGTCCGGAGCCCAAAGACGGGATTTTCTAATTACTAATTGCTAATTACTAATTATTTTTGTAACTTTGCAGTTCATTCTAACCATTCGGAATAATCATGAGCGAAATCATAACTAACGACGAATCCACAGAGCGTGGTCTTAACTTCGTAGAACAACTCGTTTTCAACGACCTGCAAGAGGGCAAAAACGGCGGACGGCTCAACACCCGCTTCCCACCCGAACCCAACGGCTACCTCCACATCGGCCATGCCAAGGCTATCTGCATGGACTTCGGCGTTGCCGAAAAATTCGGAGGCACCTGCAACCTGCGCTTCGACGACACCAACCCCGTTAAAGAAGACACCGAATATGTCGACGCCATTCGCGAAGACATTCACTGGCTCGGCTTCGACTGGGGCGACCGCGAATATTATGCGTCTGACTACTTTCCGCAGCTTTTTGACCTGGCAGTGCGCCTGATCAAGGAGGGCAAAGCCTACGTCGACGACCAGACCTCGGAAGAAATCGCCGCCCAAAAGGGTACCCCCACCCAGCCGGGCCAGAATTCGCCCTATCGCGACCGCACCCCCGAAGAGAATCTCGACCTGTTCATGCGCATGAACGCCGGCGAGTTTCCCGACGGTGCACGAGTGCTCCGCGCCAAAATCGACATGGCGTCCGACAACATGCACTTCCGCGACCCGATTATGTATCGCATTATCACGAAGTATCCCCACCACCGCACCGGCACTCAGTGGAAAGTCTACCCCATGTATGACTTCGCCCACGGCCAGAGCGACTTCTTTGAGGGCGTTACTCACTCGATTTGCACGCTGGAGTTTGTGCCCCACCGTCCGCTCTACGACTATTTCGCTCAGGAACTCGCCAAAGGCGGCGACTACTGCCCCCGCCAGATTGAGTTCAACCGCCTGAACCTGACCTACACCGTAATGAGCAAGCGCAAGTTGCTGCAGCTGGTGCAGGAAGGCCTCGTCAGCGGCTGGGACGACCCCCGCATGCCAACCATTTCCGGCATGCGTCGCCGCGGCTACACCCCCGAAAGCATCCGCCGCTTTATCGACACCATCGGCTACACCAAATATGAAGCCTTGAACTCGATTTCGCTGCTCGAACACGCCGTACGCAACGACCTCAACGCCCGCGCAACCCGCGCCATGGCCGTGCTCAACCCCCTGAAAGTGACCATCACCAACTATCCCGAAGGTCAGGTTGAGGAAGTTGAAATGGAAAACAACCCCGAAAACCCCGCCGAAGGCACCCACAAGATGCCGTTCTCGCGCGAAATCTACATTGAGCGCGACGACTTTATGGAGAACCCGCCCAAAAAATTCTTCCGTCTGGCCCCCGGCGGCGAAGTGCGTCTGAAAGGCGCCTATATCATTAAGTGCAAAGAAGTTGTTAAGGATGCCGACGGCAACATCGTTGAACTCAAATGTTCCTACGATCCCGAAACCCGCTCGGGTCTGCCCGGCTCGATGCGCAAGGTTAAGGGCACCCTCCACTGGGTCAGCGCCGCACAGGCCGTCGACGCCGAAGTGCGCCTCTACGACCGCCTCTTTGCCGTTGAAAACCCCGCCGCCGAAACCGACAAGGATTTCCGCGAACTCCTTAACCCCGACTCGCTGAAAGTGCTGACCGGAGTGAAGGTTGAACCCTTCATTGCCGAAAACGCCAAACCCGGCGCCAAATTCCAGTTCCAGCGCATCGGCTACTTCACCCCCGACCTCGACTCGAAACCCGACCATCTCGTTTTCAACCGCACTATCGGCCTGAAAGACAGCTGGGAGAAAGAACAGAAAAAATGAGCATAGAAAAGCCCGCAAACGAACGCCTTAAACTCTACGAACGGTTCAAAAAATCGCTCGCGTCGGGTGCTGATGCCGAAGCGGAATTCTTCGATGCCGACGACTTGATTATCGTTATCGACCAGGCGGTCGACCTCGACGACCAATACGTTGAAATCGAAGCCATTATGCGCGGCTATCGTTTCTTTCCCGACAATGAGGAACTGCGTTCGCGGCGCGCCTTTCTCTACTATGACCTGAACCTCGACCAGGGCGTGGAAGATATTCAGCAGACGCTCCCGGCAGGCTCGGCAATGACCAAAATACTCAACCTGCGCCAAAAAGCCGACCAACAGACGGAGCAATCGGTAATTAAAGTGCTCGACTCGATTGCTCAATCGCCCGAAAAGCTCGACGACGAAACGATAATCCAGCTGGTTGACTGCGCCGGAGCCTGCAACTGCTACGCCTGGCTCAAAGAGAACGAGAAACGGCTGCGCAAGAAAACGGACTACCTGCCGACACTGCTCTATGAGCTCTTCATCGTGGCCGACCTTCACCACGACCGCGACTACGGCATAAAGCTGCTCGAAGAACTCACCGAACTCGAACCCTTCAACGTTGACTTCTGGAACGCTCTGGCCCAGATTCAGGTAAACGTGGCCGACGGCCCGAGCCCCAACGAGCCCGACTTCTACGGGGCGCTGGCAACCTTGGAATACGCCCTGGCCATAGAGCCCGACAACATTCAGGCCCTGACGCTCAAGGCATCGATTCTCATTGAGATCGACCGCGCCAAAGAGGCGGTAGATATTCTCGCCCCGTTTGAAAAGGATATGCCCTCCGAAACCGCGGCAGAAATATATTTGCGCGCGCTCTATCTGGCCGGTAAAATCGACCGCTCCAAGGAGCTCGCCGCCACCTATTGCCGCCAATGGCCCGAATCGGAGGCGCTGATTCATTTCTCGCTCTTTGTTGAGCCTGCAGAGCTCGACACCCTGCTTCAGGACCATTTCAACGCACTGGAAGGCACCGAAAACTTTGTCGACAACTGGATTAACCGCGCAAAGACTTATTACAGCCGCGGCGACCTGATGCCCGCGCTGAAAATGTTTGAGACGCTCAAACGCAACGGCCTGCTCGACTACGCGTCGATGAAGCTCTATATCACGTGCCTCTACTGCCTGTATATGTTCGACGAGTGCATAGCCGAGTTCAACGACATTATCGACAACCACAAGGAGTTTCTGATGCCGGCAGTGGTTGTTGGCGGCATAATGTCATACCTGAAAAAGGGTGGCAAGCGCGCAGCCAAAGCGGCCATGAACAAGCTCATGGATAATTTTCCGCTCCACATTCGCGACACCTGGACCCTGGCATCGAACCTTGAGTCGATCGGCATGTCGCAGTTCATAGCCGCCGTAAACGCCATTCTCGACACCCCCGGACGCATCGACACCGAACCGATTGATATTTTTGAATTTCCAACCTCCACCTTATGAACCGACTGCTCATAGCAATAATAACGGCCCTATGCTCGCTGACGCTCACTGCCCAGGAGCCTGCCGACACTCTCGCGCCAACGATTGCCGACCGCCTTACGGCCTCCGGCAAAGCCGTGGTTATTCAGCCCGCGAAGCTCAACGAGCGCCTGCGCCCCGCCCCGGTCACCGAAGCCACGCAGAAACCGGTCGAAGCAACCGGAGCCCGCACCGCCGGAGGATTCCGCATTCTGGTTTTTTCGGGCAATAACCCGCGCACCGCTAAAAACGAAGCTACAAACCGCTCGCAAACCGTGGCCGCGCAATTCCCCGAATATGCAAACTACGTGAGCTACGACGCCCCCTACTGGCGCCTGAAGGTTGGCGACTTCCGCTCCTACGACGAAGCCTCCGGAGCCCTCAGCCGCCTGCGCGCAGCCATGCCCGCCTGCGCACGCGAAATGAGAGTGGTTCGTGAACGCATTAACCTCTGATATGGAAATTAAATCTTACGATCAGGAAACCATCGACAAACTCGCCGGCCACTTCGAAGAGATAATTCGGCTGCTCGGCGAAGATCCCGGACGCGAGGGCCTGCGCAAAACCCCCGTGCGCGCCGCCAAAGCGCTCTATTACGCCACGTCGGGCTATCGCCTCAACCCGTCGGAAATCATGCGTCAGGCCGTGTTTACCCACGACGGCTCGCGAATGATTATTGTCAAGGATATTGAGTTCTACTCGCTGTGTGAGCACCATATTCTCCCCTTCTTCGGCCGCATGTCGGTGGGCTATGTTCCCAAAGGCAACATGCTCGGCCTGAGCAAGGTTGCACGCGTTGTTGATGCCTACGCCCGTCGGCTGCAGGTTCAGGAGCGGCTAACGGCACAGGTTTGCCGCGAAATCTTCGAAACCCTTCCCGCCGAGGGAGCCATAGTTACCTGCACCGCCGGCCACCTCTGCATGAAAATGCGCGGCGTTGAAAAGCAGGAAGCAATGACCACCACCACCGACTATCTCGGCACCTTTGCCACCGATCCTGCCCTGCGCACCGAATTCTTTAACCTTATTAACCAGAAATAACACCCGGAGATAAAACTATGCAAATACAACGTCTGCAAAACCTCTATCTGATGATTGCTTTTATCTGCGCAATCGTCAGCCTCAGCTTCCCCTGGATTAACCTCCCCGAGGGGAACATTTCGGTTCAAAACAACGTGCCGCTGCTGATTCTGGGCCTGCTGGCAACCATTCTGCCGCTGCTCGGCATCTGCCTCTACAAGAATCTGCAGCGCCAAAAGCTCGTTAGCCGCATCGCAGCCTTGTTTGCGTTCTTCACCCTGGCCTACGCCTGGATTCTCGACTGGACGAACGTTGAAAACGGGGCAACCATGGCTCTGCTTACGCCTTGCGCTGTGGTGTTCAGCTGCCTGTTTGACATCTTTGCCACCGGAGCCATCAAATCCGACCAGAAACTCCTCAAGGCCGCCGATCGCCTGCGCTGACCATGCCCCTGATTTCTGTAATCACGATAACCTATAACGCAGAGTCGACCTTGCCGCCGACTCTGCGTTCCGTTGAGGCCCAGACGTTTCAAGATTTCGAATATCTCGTAATTGACGGAGCTTCAAAGGACGCAACCGTAGCCCTGGCCCGCAGCTGCCCCAAAGCGCAGGTGTTCAGCGAACCTGACCGCGGGCTCTACGACGCCATGAACAAGGGGCTGCACCGCGCCTCGGGCCGCTACGTGCTCTTTCTCAACGCGGGCGACTCTCTGCCCGACTCATCCACCTTGCAGACCTACGCCGACGCCATAGCCGCCGCGCCCTCGGAGCCGGGCATAGTCTACGGCCAGACGCGCCTGGTCGATGCCGAGCGCCGCTACGTTGGCGAGCGTCATCTGCTGGCGCCAGAGCGACTCACTTTCCGCTCGTTTCTCAACGGCATGGAGGTATGCCACCAGGCAATGCTGGTGCGCCGCGACCTCGCCCCCGACTACGACCTGCAATATCGTTTTTCGGCCGACTACGACTGGGCGTGCAAAGTGCTCCGCCGCTCCCCGCTAAACGTCTATATCCCCGGCTACGTTGCCGACTATCTGAGCGAGGGGATGACCACCGCCAACCGCCGCGCATCGCTGCTTGAGCGCTTACACATTATGCGCAGCCACTACGGCCTCCTCCCCACCCTGCGCACCCACCTCCGCAAACTCCTGGGCGGTTAGAGCAGGGAGATGCCGGCGGCGCGGAGGGCGGCAAGCTGCTCGTCGGGCCAGAGCGATGCCTGAACCTCGCCGATGTGGGCCTTCTGAAGCAGCAGCATGCACAGGCGGCTCTGACCGATGCCGCCGCCAATGCTCTCGGGCAGCTCGCCCGCAAGCAGCGCCTTATGAAACGCCCGCTCCTTATACTGCTCCTTGCCTTCGAGAGACAACTGACGCTCAAGCGCCTCGCGGTCTACGCGTATGCCCATGGAACTGAGCTCAAACGGAATGTTGAGCACATGGTTCCACACAACAATGTCGCCGTTCAGGCCTCCGGAGGTCGACCAGTCGTCGTAGTCGGCGGCACGTCCGTCGTGTTTCTCGCCGTTGCTCAGGCGGCCGCCGATGCCGCGGATAAACACTGCGCCATGTTTGCGCGCAATCTCGGCTTCGCGCTCCTTGGCCGACAGCGTCGGATACATGTCTAAAAGCTCCTGGGCCGTTACGAAATGAATCTTTTCGGGCAGTGTCGGCGTGAGGTGCGGATAGCGCTCATAAACCGCGCGCTCTGCCTTGCGGATAGCGTCATAAATCTTCTCTACAATCGAATACAGGAACTCTACGGTGCGCTGCTCGGGGCGGATAGTCCGTTCCCAGTCCCACTGGTCAACGTATAGCGAGTGAATATTGTCGAGCTCCTCGGTGGTGCGGATGGCGTTCATGTCGGTATAAATGCCGAATCCCGGGCTGATTTGATAGTCAGCCAACTTGGTGCGCTTCCACTTTGCCAGCGAGTGCACCACCTCGGCCCGGGCGTTGCCCATGGCGGGTATGGTGAACGACACCGGGGGCTCCACGCCGTTGAGGTCGTCGTTGATGCCGGTGCCCGACAGCACGAACAGCGGGGCGGTTACGCGCCTCAGGTCCAGGGCCTGGCTCAAAAAGCGCTGAAAGTCGTCTTTAATCTGTTTGATGGCCACCTCGGTGGTTTCGGGCAGCAGCTTGAGTTTGTATTTTTCAGGTATGATCAGCATTGTTTAAGAACTTAAAATAAAAAAGGGTAAGCTCCCTACATCGCACCTGCTACAACCTACTACCGTTGCTACCTTCCGGTCCTGGCGGAGTTCATAGGGAGCTGGTCGCATAGGACTTACCCGACTGCAAAGTTACGCCTAATTTTCGACTTTTCCAAATTTTTCCGAAACTTGTTAATCTTTGTCGCCTTCCGACAGCTGCCCCAACGAAGCTTCTATCTCTTCGATGGATGGCAATGAGCTCTTTATGTTGCCGGGAATCAGTTTGGATAACTCATATTGAGAAACTCCGAGCGGAAGATTGTAAGCTTCCAATGAATATTGAGCTTCAATGTTGTCTTTGTCCTTGCAAATCAACAAGCCGATGGTTGGATTATCATGTTCCGTTTTCAACTGATGGTTGACGGCCGTAACATATAAACCCAACTGACCTAAATACGAGGCCTGAAATGACCCTGTCTTCAGCTCTATGCAGCAATAGGCATGGATGCGGGTGTTATAGAACAGCAGATCAATAAATATCTCTTTTTCGCCCACCTGCATTCTGTATTGTCGTCCCATATAGGCGAAGCCTGTGCCCAATTCCACCAGAAATTTGGTAACATTCTCAACCAAAGCATCTTCCAGCTCGCGTTCAGTATAGTCTTCGGTCATCGTAAGGAAATTAAACACGTAGGGGTCTTTGGTGGTTTGCTGAGCGAGGTCGCTTTGCAATGCCGGAAGCGTTGAGCTGAAATTGGTAATGGCCTTGGCTTGACGCTCGTATAGATCAGTTCCGAGAAAGTTCAACAAAACGTCGCGCCCCCAATTGTTTTCGATGACCTTGCGAACGAAGAACAGCGCTTTTTTAGCATCGCCTTTGCACTTAGAAATAATTCTGCACTGATGATCCCACGGGATAGAACAAATTTCTCTAAACAAATCATCTACACCCCTTAGATGATTTTCAACAGAAGATTTTGCAGCAGGCTGCTGCAAAATTCCAATAACCTGACTATAAGTATTATAGAACTCATACATGTATCTGAGATTTCTTTCGGAAAAGCCTTTTTCGTCGGGCATTTCCGACCTCAAATCATGGCTTAACGTCCTATAGAATCCGGAGCCATAGGTGTTAGAATACTGTCTTTCGGCAATATCGCGACCAAGGCTCCAATAATATTCCAGCAACGTGCGGTTGGCATCAATCGAAGCTTTCAGACGGGCCGAAAGATATCGCCGCTTAAGCTCCTTAACCCAACTCCGATAATCACCGTTATGCAAGAGAGTTAAATCCGGTTTCATGCGGACGGAAGGATTAGGGGCGATTTTTGCGGAAGAGTTTTTGGGCGTAGGCGGCCAGGGGAGGGCCGAACAGTCCGGCCAGAGCGGCCGATAATCCGATTTGAATATAATTGGCCGGGCTTTGGAAAAAATCGATATTGAAAAGATCGCCGATCAGCAGACAGAAGCCCGCAACCGCAAACCAAACCACTGCGAAGGAGATAAACAATGAAACTTTCTTCATAGCGGATACTCGTCAAAAGCGTAAAGAACAGTCGACAGATAGCGCTCGCCGGTGTCGGGCAGCAGCGCCACTATAGTCTTACCCTCGTTTTCAGGGCGTTTTGCAAGCCTCAGAGCCGCGCTAAGCGCCGCGCCCGAGGAAATCCCCGCCAACACTCCTTCCGTGCGAGCCAGAGCACGTGAGGCGGCAATAGCGGCATCGTTGTCAACGGTCACGACTTCGTCAACCGCCGTCGGGTCATAATTCTTGGGGATAAACCCTGCGCCGATGCCCTGAATCTTGTGCGGCCCGGGCTTTTGGCCGCTGATAACCGCCGAGTCGGCGGGCTCAACCGCCACGGCCCTAATCTTCGGGTTGCGGGCCTTCAGGGCGCGCGAGGTGCCGCTTACAGTGCCTCCGGTGCCTACGCCGGCAACAAACACGTCTACCCGGCCCTCCGTGTCGGCCCAAATCTCTTCGGCCGTGGTCCGCTCATGGGCCCGCGGGTTCGCCGGGTTTTCAAACTGTTGCAAAATAATAGCTCCGGGCGTCGATGCGCGCAGTTCCTCGGCCTTGGCTATGGCGCCCTTCATTCCCTCGGCGCCGGGGGTCAGCACCAGCGTTGCCCCCAAGGCCTTCAGCAGGTTGCGGCGCTCAAGACTCATGGTGTCGGGCATGGTCAGCACCAGCTTATAGCCCTTGACCGATGCCACCCACGCCAGGCCTATGCCCGTGTTGCCGCTCGTCGGCTCTATAATCGTGGCCCCCGGCTTCAGCGAGCCCGCAGCCTCTGCGGCCTCAACCATGGCCAGGGCAACCCTATCCTTCACCGAGCCGCCCGGATTAAACGATTCAAGCTTAACAAGTACTCGGGCCTTCAGCCCCTCCGCGGCAGCCAGGCGACCAACCTCCAGCAGCGGAGTGCGGCCTATCAACTGCGTCAAATCCTTTGCAATTTTCATAATTATCTGATTATTTTAAATTCACGGTGCAAATATACATCCAATTTTTATTTTTCCAATAACATTAGCGCAATAATTGCAATTTTTTGCTTAAATTTGCATGTCGCTACGTTATCCGAGCCTACATCTATGCGCTATAATCTGCTCATATTGCTCTCGCTGCTGCTCCTTGCCCTCGGCTGCGCCAACTCCCGGGTCTCGCCCCGCTTAGACGCCGCCGAAGCCATTATGGAGCAACACCCCGACTCGGCCCTGACCATACTCCAACAAATCGACGGCTCAGCCCTGAGCGGCGAAACCCGCGCCCGCCACGCCCTGCTGCTGTCGCAGGCCCTCGACAAAAACTACGTCGACGTAACCTCCGACTCCCTGATCTCCATCGCCGTCAACTACTACGCCAACTCCGACGACGCCTACCGCAAAATGCTCGCCTATCTTTATAAGAGTAGAGTCTTCTATAATGCCAATCTTTACAGTACAGCTCTAATTGACGCATTGACTGCATACGATCTTGCAGTAGAGATAAGCGACACCTTAAATATTTCGCGCATAGAATCACTGATTGCGAGAATTTATGCATCGGGATATAATGAAAAAGAAGCATATGAATGGGAAATATTAGCTCTTAGGCATGATAAAGCAAACAAAAATTCAAAATGGACTGAATTTGCTTATATCAATATAGGCAATGAGCTTATGGGAATGTTGAGGTTTAATGAAGCTATGCTTTATGCTGATTCCGCGCTATTCATATCGTCGAGTCCTTATGTAATTCAACAAGCCCAAGAAATCAAGTATCTTTCATACTTTTATCAAGGCGATTCATGCAGATACGACTCGATATATCAGATTCTTTTACAAATAAATTATGATATGTCGGAAAACGTAATCGCTTCTCGAAAGAACCTTGAGGAATTAAGTAAAGATGAGCAGATAAAGCATAAAGATGACATCATAGAACAGCAAAATGATTATATTTTGTCTATGACTTTAAGCAATCTGTCCGAAGCCCGACAGCGTTTTGACCGCGAAAAAGCAACGCGCCTCGAACAGTCAGTTGAGCAACAGCGCAAGAAAAACATATTTCTTTTAATAATTAGCTGTGTAATAATAACCTCCTTAATTATCTTTATAAGATATATTCGCATTCGCTCTATTGCCCGAAATCTTGAGAAAGAGAATCAAGTGCAGGCTCTGATTCAGGATTATGAGAAACTGAAGTACACCTATAATATAACTCATAATATAACTCAACAAAAAGTTGGCGAACTCAATCAAAATGTAGCGGCTCTCTCTCAACGAAGCGCAGATTCCCTACTTGACAACGAGAATTTGAAACAAAAAATATCCATAATATTCCTTAAACAATATTCATGGATAAATAAGTTTGGCGAGTTATATCTGGACTCAACCTTGAGCTCAAAACGGAATAATGAACTCGTCAAACAACTCGAAAGTAATTTTTCAATAAAGAATCCTCAAGCATTAATTGCCGAAATTGAACGATACCTCAGCGAAAGCAATGCTGACCTGCTAAAGGAGATACATAACTTAGGATTTAATGACACTGATAAGGGAATGCTCTATTTCTTCATCATTGGAATTTCAACAAGAGTTATTTGCTTCATCACCGACAAATCTCCGGCATCGGTTTACAATGCTAAAAGCCGAATAAAGAAACGACTCCTACAGCTCGACTCTCCACTGGCAAACCAAATCCTCGACATCTTATAATAAAATACACTCATCACCCCTCAAAATGGGGCGAAATTAGATGTATTTACCACGTCGTTAGATTATAATTAAAATGGGGGCTGATTTTCAGAAATTTAGCACTCGCTGTTGTTAGATTATTTTGGGGCCGATTTTGCATAGTTTCAAGCCTGAATGCGTAACTTTGCAACAAATCATTAATCCCCAAAAGCATCAACATGAAAAAAGTATTGTACTCAATTTTTGCCCTATTGGCAATTTCAACGGCACCTATTGCCACTGCAGCCACAGCTACAACGGATTCATCCGAACAACCAGGGAAGAAAACTACTCAAATTATTCTCATCAAGAAAAGCGGTAATCGAGATTTTAAGAGATTGCCTGCCAAACCGCTTTACGGTTATTATGACGGAACTGTTCTTACCTTGGCAATAGAATGTAGTGAAGCCAACGAAACTGCGACTTTGCGCGTTTCATCGTCATATTCTACCACTGAATATTCTTTTACGGTAACCGAACTGGCTCAAGGAGTTAATATTGATCTTCATGAAGATGATCAGATTGAACTAATCTTAGCTGACGGCACGACTTACAACAGTTTATAATTGTCATTTTAATATTTTAACCGAGATTGGATGTTTGAAGTCTTCTTCCGAGCATTCAAGCATCCAATCTTATTTTCCACAATCCTCAAACATGAAAAAAATAATCGTTCACCTCGTTTGCTTATTCGCAATCGTGACTTGCTTTAGCGCAACCACTTTTGCCGCTCCTTTGAACCAAACAATCAACGTTCGCTTCGACGAATCGATGTTTAAAATTGATTGTTCCAACAATGTAATCAACCGCATTCAGTATGTTAAAGGCACGGCTTCGATGCCGACCGACACATGCCTTCCCGCCCTTCCGTCAATCCCTGTAATCGTCAGCGGCCCCGCCGGCTCTAACTGCGACTTCACGTATCGTGTGGTTGAAAAGCACCTTATTTTCGAAGATGTTAATCTTCCGCTGACCCCAAGCATCGTGTCTTCAAAAGAGATTAAGAAACTCTCTGCGCCCGCATCGCTTCGTCTCTACAAAGGTTCGACTTACCCGACTGAAGCCGTCCAGTATCGCACCCGTAGCCCGTGGGCCAATGCTACCGACTTCCACTTCGCTTGCACTCCGTTCGTTTACGATGCTGCCTCGCGTTCGCTTTATCTTATCGACGAAATCGAACTGACCGTTAACTACTCCGACGCTCCCGCTGCCAAACTCAGCGCCGCAACCACCCACGCCCTGACTCCCCGCCCCTCCTTCCTACCCTCGACTAACGGACTGCTCCCTATCGATACAACAAAGCTCAGACCGATTACTCCTCCGGGAATAGACATTGAGCCAAAGAGAGTATATTATACCTACGAAATCATTACATCAGAAGCATTGAAACCCGCATTTGAAAGGCTCGCACAATGGAAAAACTACAAAGGCATTTACACTAGAGTACAAACCAAAGAATATATAGATAACAACTTCTCCGGCAAAGATATTCAAGAAAAGATTAAGAACTATCTTCACTCATTTAGCGTTCCTATATTCTCAACTGAGACTAATTATGAAGAATATTCTCCAATAAAGTTCGTTCTTCTCGGAGGTGGTTCATACACGATTCCGCCAAGGTACTGTGCCGGTGATTCTTCATATTCCATAGACAGCCGAATACCTACCGACCTATACTTTGCGTGTTTAAATGATCAAAATGATTGGGATAGGAATGGCAATGGTATATATGGAGAGGCAGAAGACGAGATATCAATGGCACCTTCATTTGCCGTAACTCGTGTTCCACTCGACGACTTAACCTCTGTCAATAATTATATAGACAGGCTAATCGCATACGAGATGACACCTAAATGGACTGGCAAAATGCTATTTGCAGGTGTCGAAATGAATCCAGGAGAAGACATATCCACAAATCAAAAGGCTTTAGACTTAGCAGCAACCATAAAACCCTATTGGAGCGGTTCTCAGAAATTTTTATTTGACACAAAAAATTCTTTTGGCTACAATTCAGATGTAGACCATGCACCGGTCTTTTCTCCAGATAGGTTAGACTTAAGATTCCAAGAAGGGTATAATTTTGTAGAAATTGTCACTCACGGTGAACCAAACTACTGGAATACACAACAGATTAACACCTATGACCCCAAAGGTTATACAGCCGTGGATGCATCAGCACAACACAATTCCGCACATACAATTATTGTCACGGCGAACGCTTGTTATTCAAGTGCTTTCGACCGTCCTAAAAAAGATACGACTTCATTATGTGAGGCCTTTTTTCTGGGCAAAAGTAGTGGGGTTGTGGGGTATTTAGGAGCATCACGCTCTGGATATTTTTCAAATACTAACCTTTTATATGACCCATCATTTCTTTACGAACAGGAGTTTTACGACCGCTTGTTTGAATCAAATGACGACAAGAATTTTGGTTCATTGGTAGCACAAATAAAATATAACAAGATAGGTGAAGCGCAGGACTGGAGTCCATATCGATGGCTGCAATACAGTATAAATCCTCTTGGAGACCCCGAAATGCCAATTTTTACTGAGTCTCCTCTGTTTTTTGACAACATAGATATTGAAATAACTGGTAAAACAATCAACGTTAATGCCAACGAACCCGGCAGTAAAATTGCAGTAAGCCGCATAGGCAACGCAGAACGGTCAATTATAAAGACAGCTTATAATGACATAACGGTAACCAATCTCCCTGATAAATTCCTCATCTGTATCACAAAGCAGAATTTTAAGCCTTGGATTTACGTATATCAACGCTATGCCGATGGATCAACTGAAGGTATTGAAGTAGAATCTGTGCAACAGCTGTTTTCTGAAAACATAGGACTTAGAGATCGATCTACCGGTGAAATAATAAAATTGGTCGATGGAGACGAGAATGGCACTTGTAAAATTATCACTTCGGTAAATGCCAAGAATAAAGCTTATGTAATTATCTCAAATTTGTCCGGAGATTATTATTATTTACATCACATATCTAACGGATACCATACAAATATTTTAGACATAACCAATATTGGATTTAAAGAGTATTATACAGCGAGTTTATACGTTGATGGAGTTCTCGTAGATTCTAAAAAGACTATACGAAGGAGGTAAGAATATCATGAAGAAATTATTTTTAGCTGTCGTATTAACAGCAAACTCTATAAGTCCTGTTGTCGCATCGGAAAATGAGAATTCAAGCTTCATTTGTGACGACATTCGGTATGTAACAACCGGAGAGAATACATGTGCAGTCTCACAAAGAAAAGCTGACTATATTATTCAATGGCCTGGATATCAAGGAGATATTGTGATCCCCGAGACAGTAACGTATTTGGGTAAGATTTATTATGTCACCGAAATTAAAGACAAAGCCTTCAATCTTTGTACACAAGTAACTTCAGTTACTCTTCCGCCTACAATTTCGAAAATTGGCTCATTCGCCTTTTCTATGTGCTCAGAGCTTAAATCAATAAACATACCTGACGTTGTGGAAATTGGCGAACGAGCCTTTTTATCATGTATGCAACTTTGCTCCATTAAACTTCCTAAAACGTTAACCGTAATAAACCCCGGAACGTTCAAAAACTGTGGTATCCAATCCTTTGAAATACCCGAAACAGTAACAACAATTGGAGAAGAAGCCTTTTCTGGGTGTTTCGACCTAGTTGAATTAAAACTACCTACATCACTTAAAACCATTGCGCCAAACACCTTTTTCGGCTGCAATAAATTGCAAACTATCCAAATTCCTGATGAAGTAGTTGAACTCGGCAAAGAGGCTTTTGCGGATTGTAAAGCTCTAAATGAGATTATACTTCCCTTAAATTTGAAAAAAATTAATCAAGGCACTTTTTCTAATTGTTCGGGGCTTATTTCTGTGTCAATTCCTCAAACAGTGACCGAAATAGGATCGGAGGCCTTTCTGGAATGCACAGAGCTTTCATCCATAAATCTTCCAAAAGAACTTAGCATAATAGAGCCAAAAACGTTTTATGGATGTCTCAATCTACAATCTATTGAAATACCTGAAACTGTAACGGAAATTGGTGATTCGGCTTTCACCATGACGGGCATCAACGACGTTTACATTCCGGAATTCACCGCTTTTATTGGCGAATGTGCGTTTGCCGGCTGTAAAAATCTTATGAACATAACCGTTGCTGAAAGTAACGCAGCCTACGCCTCTACTGATGGTGTACTCTTTTCTAAAGACTTCACTTCTTTGGTACAGTTCACATCGGGAAAGACCACTTATGCCATACCCGAACCAACAACAACGATTATGCCCATGGCCTTCTATGCGAACCCGGATATAAAAGCGATAACCATCCCTAACACTGTCACAAAAATCGGCAGAGAAGCCTTTAGAAACTGCACTAAATTATCGCACCTTACATTATCGACTAATCTTAGTTTCCTAAGCGCGAATGCCTTCGGCGGATGTTACGGACTAATATCAGTAACCTATTTAGCCCAAGAACCCGTATCCCTATCGGTAGGATTTCCCTCCAAGGTTACTGCGACGGCGACTCTGAACTATTTGGCATCGGCCGAGGAAAAGATTGCGGCAACCTCGCCCTGGAATAAGTTCCAGAACCGCATCGGTCGCGACGCCGACTTCGAGGCATCGCTGCGCGAAATCGCTGCTCCGGCTGCCGGCGGCGCCGTCTACGACCTGCAGGGCCGCCGCGTCAGCAACCCCACCCGCGGCCTCTACATCATCAACGGCCACAAAACCCTTTTACACTGAAAATAGCGATTCCTTCGTCAAATGATTATCAATAGGCTCGGAGAGCCTTTAATATGGTAAACGCCTGACTTTAGTCTGGCGACATCAAGGCTCTTTACGTCCGGGCGTCGGAGATGCCCTTAGTGGCTGCGGTTTTACACAGGCCATCTCCGACGCCCTTATTTGTCGGCGACGACCGGCCTCAGGCTGAAGCCTGAGGTTTACCATAAATAGGCTCTCCGAGCCTTTAGATTATCCCAACACCATCATTCAAACATTGGAAAATAGCATACTGGAAAAATAATTTTTCAGATTTTTTTGAAAAAATTTGCATGGCCCGCAATTTTTTTGTAAATTGTGGGCCTAAACATTAACTATCATTCACTCTTATTCATCTCCCTGCCTATGAAAAAGTTTACTCTTTTTGCCTTGGGAGCCTGTCTCGCCGGTTCCCTATTCGCCCAAAACGAACTCAACGGTATTAAAATCAGCGAGGGCAACGACTTTGACAACTACCATTTCTATCGCATCCGCAACATGCACGCCATGCGATTTGACTATACCAACGGCGTGCTCACAAACCTTGTAGGCGACTCCATTGACCGCAACGACGATGGCTTCTACATGTCGGAAACCCTGCCCGACGGCACCCCGACGCCCAAAATCGCCGACCATCCGTATATGGGCCTCTCAAACATGGGCGGCAACTGGTGGGCAGCGTTTGCCAACGACGAAGAAATCGTAAGCCCGCTGACCGAATATTGGTATTTCACTGAAGACCCCAAATTCCCCGGCCAGCTAAAAATCAAAAACGCTGTTGTCGGCGGTTCGTTGGCCACGATTCCGAAAAAAGCTTATGACTTTGCCGGGTGCTCGCGCTCAAACGTAGACTTCAACAGCAAAAATAACTTTTACTACGTTCTTCCGGTTAAACCGGCTTTGGAGGCCGCCGCTACCGACACGGAAAATCCCGCAGAGTCGATTCTCCAATATCTGTCGGAAGAGGACCTGAACATGGCTTACGCTTTTTCGCTGAAAGACATGATTTCAGCCGTGCCCGGCTATGAAAATCAGTGTCTGAGCATGAACGACTATGTTTCAATCAAGAAACGCGTGCCGGTGCTGAACGAAGCGGGCGACACAGTGGTTGACGACGCAGGCAAGCCGATGTTTTATCGCTATGGCTTCGCCGGAGTTGACCTGACCGGCTCGCCGGTGGTTGCCGACAGCAAAGGCAACTACGGCAGCAACGGCTCCATTTTCATCCTTGAACCGGTTGACGCAGCAGAAGCGATTCTCGCAAAACAGGAATTCGAAGCCTTTATTGATTGGCGCCATGACCACAATGATGAATCTTTGTATCTGTACCCCATCAGCTACGCAACCACAACTATAGATGGCTGGAGCAATCTCCCCGCATTGTTCAATGAAACGGCAATGACAAAACTGTCGGAGATAAAGGCCTGGCTTAAGAATTTCTTTAATGACTCAAATGACGCGTTGCATGCAGCCACTGACTATGAAGCCCGTGAGGCTATTGGAAAATCAATAGTAGAAACCGTTAACAGCAAAGTCAACGAGGCTACAGCCCTGGTAGGCAACGGATGCATCGTTCGTCTTCGCAATCAGCTCTCGCTGAAAGACATCGACGCATTTATCAACGGCGACCAAGAAGCGAACGAACAGCTTCAGCTCGGCAACGCTTACATTGCCGCCGGTGGCACTCCTACCTACAAATTTAACAACCGGATGTACAGCATGGACCACGACAATTTCTTCGATGATTTTGCCCACAGCGGCATTGAACCCCGCCTCGAAGCCGACCAAAATTGCGAATGGGAGCTCATTCCGGTTAAGAATGCCGCAACCTTCCTGCTCTACAACAAGGCCAACAACTGCTATATCCGCAAGCATCACGATCTCTTCACGTACGCGGGCGGCGAAAAGGCCTTTGGGGCTGACGAGAATTCGGTGTCAGAGATTTCGTGGATGACCACCCCCGATCAAAAAGATGCCGCTTCCTTCAACTTCATAGGCTGTCCCGATGAAAACGAGCAGTATGAGCCCACTGAGCTGATTTTGGGACTCATGGAAAACGCCGGCCTCGACCGCGGCATTGAAAACAAAGTCCGCCTGCAGGCCAACTATGATGAATATGTTTTCAATCCCGCGAGCGGCAAAAATGACGTACTCCACTTCCAGGGCAACATTCACCGCGGCTCAAAAAGCTCGGACTACAGATTCATCAACTGGTGCAACACCTACAACAACTGGTTTGCCGACTCCAACGCATTCCTCATTGAATCAGTTGAAATGGGCAGCATCAGCGAACTCGCAGCCGACAAACCCGCTCAGGCAACCGGCATCTACGACCTGCAGGGCCGCCGCGTAAGCAATCCCGGCAAAGGCCTCTACATTGTCAACGGCCGCAAAACCGTTATCAAATAACCGGAAGTCCCGAAGGTTTTTTGCAAAAAATTTGCGCGACTCATAAGTTTTGCGTAAATTTGGGCAATCTAATCGTAATGGGCGCGGGTGCATCCGCACTCGCGCCCTTTCTTCCACCCACACTCTAATCATTTAACTATCAACATCATGGAAACTGAACTCAACGTACCCTTGACGGCTAATGAGGCCGCAGTTAACCCCGCCGCCGCTAAGTCCGCCCCCCTGACCAAAGAGGAAATAATCACTCAAATTACCGAGCTGGCCGAAAAGCCCGCCGAAGAAGTTGGCCGCGACGACGTTAACCGACTGAAAGTTCAGTTCTATGCCGTGCGCCACGAAGAACTGTCGGCCCAAAAAGCCGCCTACGTAGCCGCCAACGGTTCCGACGAAGGCTTCGCACCCGAGGCCGACCCCGCCGAAGAGCAGTTTAAGGCCGCCTACAACACCATCAAAGAGAAAAAAGCAGCCCTGGCCGCCCAACAGGAAGCCGAGCGCATCGAAAACCTGGCGCGCAAAAACGCCATCATCGCCGAAATCGAAGCTGCCGCCGACGACGCCGACAACGTTCACACCCGCCTCGAACGCGTACGCGCCCTGCAGGTCGACTTCAAGGCCATCGGCGAAGTGCCCGCGCCCGAAGTGTCCGACTCCTGGAAACGCTATCAGCTTGCAACTGAAAAATTCTACGACCAGCTCAAGGTCAACAAAGACCTGCGCGACCTCGACTTCCGCAAAAACCTCGAATCAAAAACCCTGATTTGCGAAGAAGCCGCCCGCCTGGCCGACGAGCCCGACATCGTCGTTGCCTTCCGTCGCCTGCAGGACCTCCACGAAAAATGGCGCGAAATCGGCCCCGTGGCCAAAGAGTTCCGCGAAGAAATCTGGACCCGCTTTAAAGACCTCTCGGCCGAAATCAACAAAAAATATCAGGCCTTCTTTGAAGAGCGCAAAGCAGTTGAGCGCCGCAACGAAGACGCCAAAAAAGCCCTCATCGAGCGCCTCGAAGCCGTAGACCTCGGCGCCCTCACCTCATTCTCGGCCTGGGACGAAGCCACCAAGGCCGTCATAGCCATTCAGGAAGAATGGAAAAAGCTCGGCTTCGCCGCCCGCAAGGTCAACAACCAGCTCTATGCCCGCTTCCGCGAGCTCTGCGACGGCTTCTTCACCGCCAAAGGCGCCTACTTCAAGAGCGCCAAGGAAGAATCGGCCGAAAACCTCGCCAAGAAAATCTCGCTCTGCGAAATGGCCGAAGAGCTCCAGAACTCCACCGACTGGAAAAAGGCCGGCGACGCACTCATTGAGCTGCAGGCCAAATGGAAAGCCATCGGCGCCGTGCCCAAAAAACAGAGCGACGCCGTGTGGGCCCGCTTCCGCGCCGCATGCGACAAATTCTTCGAAGCCAAAAAGGCCAACTCCAACGAGCGCCGCTCCGCCGAGCAGGCCAACCTTGCCGCCAAGCGCGAAATCATTGAAAAACTCAAGGCCATAGTTGAAACCGAGGCCGACCAGCGCAAGGAAACCATAGCCCGCGTGCGCGAGCTCATGAAGGAATATCAGGCCATCGGCCACGTGCCCTTCCGCGACAAAGACAAGCTCCACGACGCCTATCGCGCCGAAGTGTCGCGCCTCCACGACCAGCTCGACATGAGCACCCAAAAGGCCGCCATGGCTGCCTTTGAGAGCGGCGCAGCCGAAATGAACTCCTCTGACCTCGCCCGCCAGCGCGAAAAACTGCTCCGCGCCCTCGAAACGAAGAAAAACGAAATCAAAACTTTCGAAAACAACCTCGGCTTCTTCAACTCCCGCTCGAAATCGGGCGAAGCAATGGTGCGCGACATGGAGCGCCGCATTGCCCGCCTGCGCGACGAACAAACCCAGATTGAAAAGAAAATCAGCATTTTAGACTCCAAGAAGAACTCAACAGATGCCTAAAACTGACTCGCGAGGCCGTTTCGGCCGCTATCAGCGCGAGGTGTTGTCGGTTGTTGACCTGCTGGTTATCAACGCTCTGTTTGGCGTTCTCTGTTGGATACACCCATGGCTGCTCGACAACTTCGTGCGCACCAAGTGGCTCTGCGTCTCACTGGCCTACGTACCGGTGGTGATGCTCTTTCGCCACGTGCGTGTGCAGCGTACGCTACATATCGACCGGCTGTTGATTTCGTCGCTCCGCGCCGTGGTGGTCCACGCCCTAACGTTCATAGCGCTGCTTGAATTTCTTCAGGCCGGCGACTTTCCGCTGAGCTGCCTGGCCCAGTTCTATGCCATGGTTCTGGTTGCGCTGCCGCTGACCTGGTCGCTGACCCGCGTAATTATCCGCGCCTACCGCAAACGTGGCGGCAACTATCGTCGCGTGGTGATTGTAGGCACCAACCAGACCGCCCGGCGCCTGGCCGAATCGCTGCGCCAGAACGAAGGCTACGGCTACCGCATACTCGGCTTCTTCGACAAGTCGCCCGCCCCCGGCTTTGCCGGCCTCTATTGCGGCACCCTCGACGACCTCGAAACATTTATCCGCGAAAAAAACGTCGACGAAGTCTTCTTTGTGCTCTCCGGCGAAAACGAGCAAGACCTGCTCCGCTGCCTCAAAATCACCGACGACTCCATGGTAGACTTCCGCTTCGTGCCGAAACTGTCGCCCTACGTAGGGCGCCGGTTCGAGCTCGACAGCATCGACGGCCTGCCGATTCTCAGCCCGCTGGCCAACCCGCTTAACCGCCCCTATAACCGCATGTTCAAGCGGTCGTTTGACTTCCTATTCTCGTCGGTGGCGCTCATCTTCTCGCCGATACTATTCATTCCGATAGCCATAGCCGTAAAAATGTCGTCGCCCGGCCCGGTATTCTTCCGCCAGAAGCGCACCGGCTATCGCGGCCGCGACTTCAACTGCCTGAAGTTCCGAACAATGCGCGTCAACACCAACGCCGACTCCACGCAGGCCACGGCCGACGACCCCCGCAAGACGCGCGTGGGCGACTTTCTGCGCCGCACGTCGCTCGACGAGCTCCCGCAGTTTATCAACGTGTGGCGCGGCGAAATGTCGATTATCGGCCCCCGACCCCACATGCTCGCCCACACCGAGCAATATCGCCAGCTCATCGACCGCTACATGCTCCGCCACATGGTCAAACCCGGCATCACCGGGTGGGCCCAGGTGCTCGGCCTTCGCGGCAATACCGACGAACTCATAAAAATGGAAAAACGTGTCGAAGCCGACGTCTGGTACATTGAACACTGGTCGTTCATGCTCGATATCAAAATCTTTATCAAAACCATCGTAAATGCTCTCCGCGGAGAAGAAAACGCCTATTGATGCGGCAGCCCTCGACGTGCTCAAACGCCACTTCGGCTACGCCTCCTTCCGCTCCAACCAACTCGAAATAATCCGCACGGTATGCTCCGGCAGCGACTGCGTGGTGCTCATGCCCACCGGTGGCGGCAAAAGCCTCTGCTACCAGGTGCCGGCGCTCATACTCCCGGGAGTGGCCATAGTCGTGAGCCCGCTCATAGCCCTGATGGAAGACCAGGTGCAGGCCCTCCGCGCCAACGGCATTGCCGCCGCAGCCCTCCACTCCAACCAAACCGACGCCGAGAACTATGGCGTTTACGAAGAGTTGCGCAGCGGCCGCCTGAAACTGCTCTATGTGTCGCCCGAGCGACTGATGCTCGAACTCGACCGCTGGCCCGACGATATGAAAATCTCGCTCTTCGCCATCGACGAAGCGCACTGCATTTCGCAGTGGGGCCACGACTTCCGCCCCGAGTACACGCAGCTCAGCCGCATCAAGGCCCGCTTTCCCCGGGTACCCGTGATTGCCCTCACCGCCACCGCCGACAAACTCACCCGCCGCGACCTTTCAACGCAGCTGGCCCTGCAAAATCCGCGGGTATTCATATCGTCGTTCGACCGCCCCAACATTTCGCTCACCGTTAAACAGAATCCCGGCAAAGCCCTCAAACTCAAGCAAATCTGCGACCTCATCGACCGCTATCCCGACGATTCGGGCGTTATTTACTGCCTCAGCCGCAAGGCCGCCGAAGAAATGGCCGCCGAGCTCGACGTGCGCGGCTACAGCGCGGTCGTCTACCACGCCGGACTCACCGCAGCGCAACGCAGCGAGGCCCAGCGCCGCTTCATTCAGGGCGAGGTACAGGTCGTGTGCGCAACCATTGCCTTCGGTATGGGCATCGACAAGAGCAACATCCGCTACGTGGTCCACAACAACCTGCCGCGCAACATCGAAGGCTACTACCAGGAAATCGGGCGCGCCGGCCGCGACGGCCTCCCCGCCGAAGCCCTGATGTTCTATTCGGTGCACGACATCATTACCCTGCGCAGCTTCATCGACGAGTCGGGCCGGAAGGAAATCAACCTCGAAAAGCTCAACCGCATGCGCGAATACGCCGAGGCTTCGGTCTGCCGCCGGCGCATCCTGCTCAGCTATTTCAGCGAAGAGTGCGCCACCGACTGTGGCAACTGCGACGTGTGCCGCCAGCCACCCCTCCGCTTCGACGGTACCGTAATCGTCCAGAAAGCCCTGTCGGCAATTCTGCGTACCGACCAGCGCGTGGCCCTCAACATGCTCATCGACATTCTGCGCGGCTCGGCACGCGCCGAACTCCTGGCCAAAGGCTACGACAAAATCAAAACCTACGCTGCCGGCCGCGACCTCCCCGCCAACGAATGGCGCGCCTACCTGTCGCAAATGCTCCAGCTCGGCCTCATAGAAATCGCCTATAACGAAGATAACCACCTGAAGGTAACCGCGCAAGGCATGCGCGCCCTCCGCGGCGAAATGCCCGTAACCCTGGCCCGCTTCTTCTACGAACGGCCCCAAGAAAAAGAGCCCGCGAAAAAAGCCCCGGCATCGCGCTCCTATGATGCTGTGCTATACAAAAAGCTCAAGGAACTGCGCCTCAACATCGCCAAAATCCAGGGCATCGCCCCCTACATGGTCTTCTCCGACAAAACTTTGCAGGACATGGCCCGCCTCTGCCCGCAAACCCGCGAGGAGTTTGCCCGCGTTCACGGCATCGGCGACTACAAAACCGACCGCTACTGGCAGCAATTTACCCGCGTAATACGCAATTTTAAATCGCCGGAAGTACCCTTTTAACACACTTTAACTATAGGGGGGGATTTTTTCGCCTTGCCCGCTTAAAGTCTCGATTTTTTTCCGTAATTTTGCGGAAAATTATTCACATTCATCATTTACCATGACTAAACATTTCGCTTGCGGGCTCGTTATGGGCCTCTTCGCACTGAGCGCCGTTGCTGCCGAACCCCTCGGCGGCTTCTCCTACGGCACAGCTGCAGCTCCCGTTGGCTCGGAATGGGAGAATCCTCAGGTCCTGGGCTTCAACAAAGAGCAGCCCCATGCCTATTTCTTCAACTTTAATTCGGTCGACGAGGCACTCAAAGTGCTCCCTCAATACTCGTCGTACTACCAGAGCCTCGACGGCCAGTGGAAATTCAACTGGGTCAACCACCCCGACAAACGCCCCCTCACTTTTTTCGACCCCGCATTCGACGTAAGCGGCTGGGACGACATTGCAGTGCCCGGCAACTGGAACGTGCAGGGCATCCAGAAAGACGGCACCCTGAAATACGGCAAACCGATCTACACCAACCAGCTCGTGCCCTTCTACGTTGTCCGCGACTCCGTGGGCGACTGGAAAAACGGCGTTATGCGCACCCCCAAAGACACCACCTACACAACCTATAAAGACCGCAACGAAGTCGGCTCCTACCGCCGCGAGTTCACCGTGCCCGCCGGCTGGGACGGCCGCGAAATCTACCTCAACTTCGACGGCGTTGACTCGTTCTTCTACCTCTGGATTAACGGCAAATACGTAGGCTTCTCGAAAAACTCGCGCAACCTCGCGCAGTTCAACATAACCCCCTACCTCAACAAAAAAGGCGCCAACACCGTGGCCGTTGAGGTTTACCGCTACTCCGACGCCGGTATGCTTGAGGCCCAGGACATGTTCCGTCTCCCCGGCATCTTCCGCTCGGTCTACCTGACCTCCACCCCCAAGATTCAGGTGCAGGACATGGTTGTGCGCTCTACCATCGACCCCTCGGCCAACCCCCTCGGCCCGGTAAACGCAACCGTTACCATCGAAAACACCGTTCGCAACCTCACCGGCAAAAAATGGAACTTCAACGGCTCAATCCGCTACTCGATTTACCCCGTTAAGCTCTACAGCGACGAAACCGAAGCCAAGATTCTCGAAGAAACCACTCCGGTAACGGCCAAGACCGAAAACTCCGTAGACGTTAAAACCGTCATCACCCTCAACGACGCCCGCCTCTGGAGCGCCGAACAGCCCAACCGCTACGTGCTCGTTGCCCAACTGCTCGACAAAAAAGGCAAAGTCATTGAAACTGTGAGCACCTACTTCGGTGTGCGTCACGTTGAAATCCGCGAAACCGCTGCCGCCGACGACGAATTCGGCCTGGCCGGACGCTATTTCTACGTCAACAACCGCCCCGTGAAACTCAAAGGCGTTAACCGCCACGAAAACAACCTCTCCACCGGCCACCACATCAGCCACGAGCAGATGGAGCAGGAAATAATGCTCATGAAGCAGGGCAACATCAACCATGTGCGCAACTCGCACTACAACGACGACCCCTACTGGTATATCCTCTGCGATAAATACGGCATTTACCTCGAAGACGAAGCAAACCTCGAAAGCCACCAGTATCGCTACGGCGCCGCATCGCTCTCTCACCCCGCCGAATGGCGCGACGCCCACATTGCCCGCGACATGGAAATGGTTCACGCCCACGTTAACCACCCCTCCATCGTTATCTGGAGCCTCGGCAACGAAGCCGGTCCCGGCAAGAACTTCGTTGACGCCTACAACGCCATCAAGGCCTTCGACCCCTCGCGCCCCGTTCAATACGAACGCAACAACAACATCGTCGACATGGGTTCAAACCAGTACCCCTCGATTCCCTGGGTGCGCAACGCCGTTAAGGGCAAATCAGACATCAAATATCCCTTCCACATTTCCGAATATGCCCACTCGATGGGTAACGCCCTCGGCGGCTTCATCGACTACTGGGATGCCATGGAATCGACCAACTTCTTCTGCGGCGGCGCCATTTGGGACTGGATTGACCAGGCCATCTGGAACTACACTCCCGACGGTACCCGCTACATGGCCTACGGCGGCGACTTCGGCGACAAGCCCAACGACGGCATGTTCTGCATGAACGGCATCATCTTCCCCGACATGACCCCGAAACCGCAATACTACGAAGTTAAGCGCGTTCACCAAAACGTTGGCGTCAAGCCCGTTGACCTGACTAAAGGCACCATTGAAGTATTCAACAAAAACTACTTCACCACCCTTGGCGACCTCACTCCGGTCTGGACTCTGACCCGTAACGGCATACTCGTAGAGAAGGGCAACGACATTATGCGTCCCCGCATGGAAGTCGGCCCCCGCGAATCGCAAACCTGGACCATCCCCTACGACTACGCCAAGATTGCCGCCGACCCCGAAGGCGAATATTACGTAACGGTTCAATTCCTGCTCAACGAAGACAAACCCTGGGCTAAAAAAGGCTACGTTCAGGCCGAAGTGCAGCTCCCCGTCAGCGAAGCCAAACCCGCTGCGCCGATTGCCGCCGACGGCACCATCAACGTTGACGAAGCCCCGGCCTTCACCACCGTAAGCGGCCCCGCATTCACTGCCAAGTTCAACAACGAAACCGGCTCTATCGACTCGCTCGTTTATAACGGCCAGACCATAATCACCCCCGGCAACGGCCCCGTTCTCAACGCCTTCCGCGCTCCGGTCGACAACGACGTTTGGAGCTACGGCGCATGGTTCAAAAACGGTCTCCACAACCTCAAGCACAAAGCCAACCAGGCCTCGGTTTACACTCGCCCCGACGGTGCAGTGGTTGTTAAATACACCGTATTCTCGCAGGCTCCCGCAGGCGCCTGGGCCGGTGGTGGCGGCGAAAGCGGCACCTACGCAATTAAAGAAGGTGCTCCCTTCGGTCCCGAAGACTTCCACTTCCTCACCAACCAGATCTGGACCATATACCCCGACGGCACCATCGAACTCTCGTCGGCCATCGACTCGTCCAATCCCGACCTGCTCCTGCCCCGCCTCGGCTACAAGATGCAGCTCCCCGCTCAGCTGGCCAACTACACCTACTATGGCCGCGGTCCCATCAACAACTTCAACGACCGCGAAACCTCGCAGCAGGTTGGCCTATACACCTCAACCGTAGCCGACCAGTTCGTGCCCTTCCCCAAACCCCAGAGCATGGGTAACCGCGAAGACATCCGCTGGAACGCGCTCACCGACGCCAAAGGCAACGGCATCCTCTTCAAGGCCACCCAGGGCCTGATGAGCGCCTCGGCCCTCCCCTACGACGACATCGACATGATGCGCGCCTCCCACCCCTATCAGCTTCCCGAAAGCAAGGGCACCGTGTTCCACCTCGACACCAAAGTAACCGGTCTTGGCGGTGCAAGCTGCGGCCAGGGCATCACCCTGCCCGAATACCGCACCATGGCCAAGCCCCAGACCTTCGGTTTCATGATTCGCCCCGTAACTGCCGGTGCTGACCTCCAGACCATCGCTTCGGTTGGTTCCGCTGCCGAAAACCCGCTACTGATTTCGCGCGCCAAAAACGGCATGCTGACCATCTCGTCGGCAAATCCGTCGGCTCAGATTATCTACAACGTTGTGCCCACCGACATGAAGATTGCCCGCGGTCCCAAACGCAAAATCCCCGAAAACGCCTACGAAGGCCCCATCGACCTGACCCGCGGCGGAACCGTTACCGCCTGGGATGCCGCAAACCCCTCGCAGGTCTACACAGCAACCTTCGAGCGCATCGAGCAGATTCCCGTTGAAGTTATTGCCGTAAGCTCCGAAATGCCCGACGGCAAAGCCTCGAACCTCACCGACGGCAACCCCGAAACCATCTGGCACACCGTCTATGGCGTTACTCAGGCCAACTACCCCCACTGGATTATCTTTGATGCCGGTGCCGAAAAACCGATCAAGGGCTTCAGCTACCTGCCCCGCCGCAACGGCAACAACGGCGACATCAAGGACTGGACCGTTGAACTCTCGACCGACAACGAACACTGGACCCAAGTTGCTTCCGGCGCTTTCGACGACACCAAGAAAGCCAAACGCGTAGAATTCAAGCCCACCCAGGCCCGCTACATGCGCTTCACCGGCCTGTCGTCGCAAAACGGCCAAGACTTCGGCTCGGGTGCCGAGTTCCAGATTCTCGCCGACTAACATCCCTTTAACCGAAATCTCCGCGGCCGGGTCAGCCTAATGACCCGGCCGCTTTTTTCGATATTTTTCCAAAATTTGCAAATTACTATTTTTTTCGTATCTTTGCAGTCGCGAACGTCGCCTCCGTAGTTCAACGAATAGAATAGATGATTCCGGTTCATCAGATTAGGGTTTGATTCCCTACGGAGGTACCATTCATTCAAATAAGTTTCGCAAGCTCGGCCTTGCGAAACTTTAGTTATATTTATGGAAAAGGTCCGTTTAATAGGAATGACCCTCGAGGAGCTCCGCGCCGTGTGCGCCGAGTGCTCGCTCCCCGCTTTCGCCGCCAAGCAGATTGCGCGGCGCCTCTACGTTAACCGTGCCCGCTCGATCGACGAAATGACCGAGCTGAGCAAGCGCGCCCGCCAGGAGCTGGCCGACCGCTACTGCGTAGGCCTCACCCCACCCAAGGCACAGGCCCTCAGCTCCGACGGCACCCTCAAGGCCCTTTTTGAAGGGCGCGGCGGCCGCGACGTCGAAGCCGTGTTCATTCCCGACCACGACCGCGCAACCCTCTGCGTATCCTCGCAGGCCGGCTGCAAAATGGGCTGCACCTTCTGCATGACCGGTCGCCAGGGCTTCCACGGCAACCTCTCGGCAGCCGACATCCTCAACCAAATCCTGTCGATTCCCGGCTCGGAGCAGCTGACCAACATCGTGTTCATGGGCATGGGCGAACCCATGGACAACCTGCCCGAAGTCATGAAGGCCATAGAAATCCTAACCGCCCCCTGGGGCCTCGCATGGAGCCCCAAGCGCATAACGGTTTCTACCATCGGCAAGATTCCCGAACTCAAAAAACTCCTTGACCTCACAAAGGTACACATCGCAATTTCGGTCCACTCTCCCTTCAGCCCCGAACGCGCCCAGCTCATGCCGGTTGAAAAAGTCTGGCCCGTAGAGCGCGTAATCGACCTGCTGCGCAACTACGACTTTGCCCACCAGCGCCGGCTCACACTCGAATATATAATGTGGCGCGGAATCAACGACGACATGCGCCATGCCGACGCCCTGGCCCGGCTCGTGCGCGGAGTCGACTGCCGCGTAAACCTCATTCGCTACCACTCGCTCCCCGACTCAGACCTGCAAACGGCTTCGGAAGAAAAAATGATTCAGTTCCGCGACCGCCTCAACGAAAAGGGCGTAACCGCAACCATCCGCGCATCGCGTGGCGAAGACATTCAGGCCGCCTGCGGCATGCTCGCCGGCAAAGCAAAATGATTAGCGTAGTCATTCCCGTCAGAAACCGCGCCGGGCTCGTTAAACGGACCCTCGACTCCATCGACGCGCAGACGCTGAAACCCGACGCAATCATCTTGGTCGACAACGGCTCCACCGACTCCACGGCCGAAGTGCTCCGCAGCTGGGCCGCAGGTCGCCCCGAGGTTAAAGTCATCAGCGAGCCCGCGCCCGGAGCGCCTGCCGCCCGCAACGCCGGTCTGGCCCTCGTTGAGACCCCCTACGTTATGTTTTTCGACAGCGACGACGAAATGCCTCCCGGCCATATCCAGGAAGTCACCGCCGCCCTCCAAGGCGCCGGCCTGCCCGACATTCTGGAGTTTCCCTCGGAGTTCATCAAGGCGGATGGCAGGCGCAAAACGTCGCCGCTCCGCACCGGCGATTCTCTGAAAAACCAGATTTTCCACTCAACGCTCGCAACCCAGCGCTATTGCGCAAAAACCGACCTGGTTCGCCGCGTGGGCGCGTGGGACACGGAACTCCCCGCATGGAACGACCTTGAGCTGGGCGTGCGCCTGCTGGCCGCAAAACCCCGGTTAGTTCAGACGCGCCTGTCGCAGCCGGTAAGAATCCACCTCCACTCCGACTCCATTACCGGCGCTGACTTCAGCTCCAAGGCCGGACAATGGGAACTCGCCCTCGACCATTGCGAACGCGACCTCGACGCCCTGCCACGCTATAAGGCCTTCATAAACTACCGCCGCGCAATCCTTGCCGGAAAATATATGAGCGAAGGTCACCCCGAGCTGGCCCGCGGCCTCGTTAGCGGACGGTGGATGAAACTCATTGCCGCCTACGTTGCCCGCGGCGGACGCGGAGTGGCCCAACTTGCGAAAGTTGAAAATTTTCGCTAACTTTGCACCCGCTTAAAACTTAACCCTTAATAATTAAAACTTAATTATGACCGCATTCGTATTTCCCGGCCAAGGCTCTCAGTTCGTTGGCATGGGCAAAGAACTCTACGACACCAACGACGAAGCCCGCGCACTCTTTGAAAAAGCCAACGAAGTGCTCGGCTTCCGAATCACCGACCTGATGTTTGCCGGCACCGACGAAGACCTCCGTCAAACCGCCGTTACCCAGCCCGCAGTATTCATCCATAGCGTAATCACCGCCAAGATTCTCGGCGCCGACATCAAACCCTCAATGGTTGCCGGCCACTCCCTGGGTGAATTCTCGGCCCTGGTAGCCTGCGGAGCCCTGAGCTTCGAAGATGGCCTCCGCCTCGTTTCAGCTCGCGCTCAGGCAATGCAGAAAGCATGCGAGCTCAAACCCTCAACCATGGCCGCCATCATTGCCCTGCCCGACGAAAAGGTTGAAGAAATCTGTGCCGCCATCGACGGAGTAGTCGTTTGCGCCAACTTCAACTGCCCCGGCCAGATTGTAATCTCCGGCGAAATCGACGCCATCAACGCCGCCTGCGAAGCCGCCAAGGCCGCCGGCGCCAAACGCGCCCTGCCCCTGAAGGTTGGCGGCGCATTCCACTCGCCCCTTATGGAACCCGCCCGCGCCGAACTGGCCAGCGCCATTGAAGCCACCGAGTTCCACAAACCGATCTGCCCCATCTATCAAAACGTCGACGCCCTGCCCCACACCGACCCCGCCGAAATCAAGGCAAACCTCGTTGCGCAGCTCACCGCCCCCGTGCGCTGGACTAAGACAGTTCAGAACATGGTTGCCGACGGAGCCACAGAATTCATCGAATTCGGCCCCGGCAAGGTTCTGCAGGGTCTCGTAAGCAAAATCGCTAAAGAAGTATCAGTCAGCGGCTATTGCTAACCCCTGAATTTTAACACTGTTAATTTTCGTTAAAAAATGGGGGGGGTATTTTGATATATCAAATATTATTCGGAACTTTGCAGTGTGTGTTTTTCATAGTATTAGATTAAGATAAAGGTAAACGAAGTGAGTCGTCGGGATGACGACTCACTTTTTTTTGCAATTTTTCGCAAAATTTTGCGATTTTAAAGAAAAATTTTGGTAAGTCGCAATTTTTTCGTACCTTTGCACACCGATTTTATCCAACCAATCAACGGGAACACCGCCCAAAATGCACTTTTGGCCAAGTAGCATCCGGACAAGGAGCCCACAGTAAACAACTGATAATTAAACGTATAAATCGTGGATTCACTTAGTTACAGAACCCTCTCTCCCAACGCCCAGAGCATCGACCACAAATGGTATGTGATCGACGCCACCGGCCTTCACCTCGGTCGCCTCTGCTCCGAAGTTGCCAAAATTCTTATGGGCAAAAACAAGCCCTGCTACTCGCCCAACGTTGAATGTGGCGACAACGTTATCATCGTTAATGCCGACAAAGTCGTTCTCACCGGCAAAAAGATGACCGACCACATCTACCTCACCTTCTCCGGCTACCCCGGCGGTCAGAAAGAGCTGACTCCCGAAGTGCTCATGAAGAAGAGCTTCAACAAACACATCAAAGCAGGCGAACACCCCCTGTTTAACCGCGTTATGAAAGGCATGCTCCCCAAGAACCGTCTTGGCCGCAAAATCATCAAGAACATGCACGTTTATAACGGCCCCGAACACCCCCATCAGGCTCAGGAGCCCGAAACTCTCGACCTGTCGAAACTCCTTAAGAAATAATTAGCCTCTGCAGCAACTCATGGAAAATTTCAACTCTGTTGGTCGCCGC
>CAZKPP010000013.1:0-40865 GCA_964554665.1 uncultured Bacteroides sp. | reverse complement strand
CCCCGACCCTCTGCTTGTAAGGCAGATGCTCTGAACCAGCTGAGCTAAACGCCCTGTTCATCGCTGAATTGCGGTGCAAAGTTACGATTTATTTTTGGATTTGCAAGTGTTTTTTCGAGAAATTTTCTAAATTTTTTCAGTTGCTTTGCTGAATGGGTTGATTTTCAGCGTTTAGAGTAGAAGGGTAGTTATAGACCTTCAGCCCGAATTGTGGAGCGGCAGCCATAATGTGAGCGGTAATTGTGCTCTGAATTTCTTCGTAGACCGGCCAGTTCGAGGTGTTGGCAAAGGCATAGAACTGAACGGGAACGCCGTTGGCAGTTGCAGGCATCAGACGGACCATGGTGAGGACGTTGCCACCGAAGGCGCCGGTATCGTGGTTAATCTGCGGATGCTTGGTGAGGTAGTCGAGAATAAAGGCGCGATAGGCATCGAGGTTGGTCTTCGTCGGGTCTTTGACATCGGGCTTAATAGTGTCAGCGTCAATAAGTATGCTCTTGGCGATGCGTCGGGTGTTGGATTTCGACATAGAGCGCCAGTTCTGGAACGAGGTCGAAACCAGCGTATAGGGCGGTAGCATGACCGTTGTGTTATCGAAGTTCAAAACCTTAACTGTTGTAATGGTAACGTCGGTCACAACGCCATCGGCCAAAGTGCCCGGCACCGTAATCCAGTCACCAACATGGAGCATATCATTGTTTGTCATCTGAATGCCGGCCACAAAGCCAAGAATCGAGTCCTTGAACACCAGCATAAGTGCGGCAGCAAATGCACCCAAACCTGTCAGCAGCATGCCCGGAGAGCGGTTGATGAGCACAGATATGCAAATAATGGTTATGATTATCCACACGATGCCGACGGCTACTTCGTAGATACCCTTAATAGGGAGCTTGCGCTGGTTTTTATAGGTGTCGAAGTGAATCCACAAGAATTTCAGCCATGCGGAAATCGCTATGCCCAGCGTTATCATGAAGTAAATAATGGTTAGTCGCATTGCCCAGATATGCCACGAGCTGTTGACGTCGAATGCTATCGGCAGGGCGGCCATCAAAACCAGCGGGGGAATGATGTGGCAGCTCGGAGCCAAGGTGTTGGAATCAAGCAGTTCCTTGGCCCATGAGAATTTTGACACTCTTACCCATCGCCGCAAGCTGAAGAGAATAAGTTTTCGGAGCAGCCATCCGAGCAAAAGTGCTATGGCAACTATAATGGCAAAATAGATTATCTCCTCAAGGCGAGGAGTTTTGTCAAGACCAATTGAATCAAGAACGTGGTCTATGTAACGAAGTATCGTTTGAGCAAGTTGATGTGAGGGAATCATACTTTTTTAACACCTGAATTGTTAAAAAGTTTCATTGCCGATTGTAGAAACCGGGCCGTGGCCGGGAATAACCGTTGTTTCAGGCGGCAGGGTAAAGAGTTTAGACTTTAGAGAGTTTATCAGCATGGCATGGTCGCCGCCCGGAAGATCAGTGCGTCCGATGCCACCGCCGGCAAAAAGCGAATCGCCGGTAATTACCCAACCTTCAGCAGGGCAATATAGGGAAATTCCTCCTGGAGTATGACCCGGAGTGTGGATAACTCGGATTTCATTATTTCCCAAAGTAAGGATGTCGCCGTCTGAAAGCGAAACCACTTCGCTAATTTCCTCAATCGGGGCGTCGAAAATTCCAAACAGCTCAGCCTGGCGCTTCAGCGACTTTCCGAGCGGTATATCAGCCGAGTGCGCGCGGGTCTTCACACCATAGGTTTTTTCAACGAAGGCGTTGCCAAACGCGTGGTCGAGGTGAAGGTGCGTGTTTACGAGATATTTGACCGTCAGCTCATTTTTAGCGATGAAGTCTGAAAGCTTTTTGTTTTCGGCCTCCGTCAGCATGCCGGGGTCAACAATCATTGCCTGTCGAGAATCCGGGTCGTAGACCACGTAGCAGTTCTCGCCAAACATATTGAATTGGAATTTTACGATTTTTGTCATTTCTTAAAGGCAAAATATACAGCGCCGACCAGCAATACGAATGAAATAAGGTGGTTGCGCGTAAAGTGAGTGTCTTTAAACATAACAACCGTAAAGACCATAAAGATTACCAGGGTAATGACTTCCTGCATGACTTTTAGCTGGATTAGCGAGAAAGGGCCGCCGTTGCCGTCGAAGCCGATACGGTTGGCCGGAACCTGCAGGCAATATTCTATCAAGGCAATGCCCCACGAGAAAAGAATAATCGCATATAGCGGCCAGTTGGTTGAAACGCCTGTACTTTGCAGTTTAAGATGGCCATACCAGGCAAAAGTCATAAAGATATTTGCAACAATCAGCAATACGATTGTAAGCAGCATAGTTTTCATTGGACTCATCAGATACTGTTAAAGATGACAATATAATAGGTGCTTGGTTTCAAAATACGGTTCGCTAAAATAGTCGGTCAGAGGCACTGAAAGCACATCGCGACCTGTTGCCGCAATTTCCGGCTCAAGATCGCCTCCCTTCAGGCAAATCAGGCCGTTGGGAAGCTTGTTGCGGCCTTTGTTGCTGACGAGGTGCTGCGATGCCTTGATTAGGTCGGGAAGCGACATAACAGCGCGAGAAACCACGTAGTCGAATTTTTGGCGGCACTCGCCGGAGTCGCCGTGCTGGAATGTGCAGTTTTGTAGGCCAATGGCCTCTGCAACCGTACGGGCAACATTAACTTTTTTGCCTATGCGGTCAATAAGGTGAAAGCGACAGACGGGCCACATAATAGCCAACGGAATGCCGGGGAAACCGCCCCCGCAACCGAGGTCGATAAATGCCGTACCGTGAACCGGAGTAATGAATTTTGAAATTACCAGCGAGTGAAGCACGTGGTTAGTGTACAGATTGCCAATATCTTTACGTGAAATTACGTTGACTTTGGCATTCAGGTCCGTATACAATGCTTGCAGCGCTTCGAATTGAGAGCGCTGCAAGTCTGACAGATTAGGAAAATACTTTTGAATTTCGTCCATTACTGGGGAATGGTAAGGTTAAAGTCGGAAATCGGAGTTGTGTGCTCTTTGTGGATAATCTCCTTGAGCTCTTTAACAACGTCGGGATATTGTGCAGCCAGGTCGTGGTCTTCGTGCAAGTCGGTTGCGAGGTCGTAGAGCTGACAGTTGCCGTTTTTAACCACGAGTTTCCAGTTGCCTTTACGCACGCCGAGCATGTTTGTTTCGTGGAACTCCCAGTAAAGGTGGTCGTGCTGCTTCTGTTCGCCTTCGCCGGTGAGGGTGGGGTAGATTGAGATGCCGTCGAAGTAATCGTTTTCAACGTTTTTATTGCGATAGCGTTCCTCGTAGTTTTCAATGCCGGCAATGTCGCAGAAAGTAGCCATCAGGTCGTAGAAGGCAAACATCTGGTCGCTGGTTTGTCCGGGGGCAATCTTAGCGGGCCAGCGCACAATAAAGGGAATACGGATGCCACCTTCGGTGGTTGAGCGCTTGGTGCCGCGCAGAAGTGCATCACGGTTAAAGAATGTCGGGTCGGCGCCGCCTTCTTCGTGAGGGCCGTTATCGGAGGTAAAGATAAGCACGGTATTTTCAGCAAGACCTTTTTCTTCGAGCTTGGCCATAATCTGACCAACCTGCTGGTCGAGTCGGGTAATCATGCCGGCGAATTGAGCGTGGGCGATGGGGGTAGGATTATAGCGCGAGCCCTGGTTGCCGGTGAAAACCTTTTCTTCACAATCGCAGAACTTGTCGCGGTATGCTTCAAGAATCGAATCATTAGGCTGCAGAAGCTCCGCGTGGGGCAGGGTGTAGGTGAAAATGCCGAGGAAAGGCTGGTCGGGAGTTTGCTTGTCGAGCCATTCGAGCGCTTTTTCATGAATCATGTCAGCTGAATACTGCTCGCGGTTCAGATAATCGGGTCCATACATTGCGTGCTGAATATTCTGGTCGAGCACTACGCGATGAGTTTCAGTATCGCCCTTGCTCTTTGAATACTCATTCAGGAAGTTGGGATAGTAGAGGTGAGCCTGGAACTGGCAAAGGTAGCCGTAGTATTCGTCTATGCCGCGCTTTTCGGGGGTGGAATGAGAACCTTCGTAGCCGCCGGCCCATTTGCCGAACATGCCGGTGTTATAGCCGTTGTCTTTGAAAATTTCAGGAATAATTACGTGGTCGGCATCATACGGTTCCTGACCTACGCGGTCATATTCCGTAAGATTGTTGTAAAGGTTTGCCTTGGCGCGGTCTCTCCAATATTCTTTATTGCCGCGAACGTGGGTGTGGCCGGTATGCTGGCCGGTCATGAAGGTTGCACGCGACGGAGCCGAGACAGGGCTGCCGGCATAGGCCTGGGTGAAGCGCATACCCTGTGTGGCGAGCGAGTCGATGCAAGGTGTGGCGATAAGTTGCTGACCATAGCAGCCAAGGTCGCCGTAGCCCATGTCGTCGCACATTATATAAAGAATATTCGGTTTTTGAGCCGGCTGATCTTGAGCGATTGCCGGAGTTGCGGCTGCGGCAGCAGCTATTGCACCTAAAGTGCTGAAAAATATTTTCTGGTTCATTATTTTACGATTTTAGAAGAAACGATTCCTGAGTTAGTGATTGCTTTGGCGATGTATATTCCACCGGGCAGGGCAGAAATGTTGAGCAGATCAGCTGAGGTTTCAGCTGCAAGTCGGCCGTTGAGGTCAAATACCATAATAGTGTTTGCTTTTGCGCCCTCAACGGAAAGTTCATAGCCGTTGAAAACGATGGTTGCCTCGGTGTTGACACTATTAAGAATAGCCTGGTCGATGCTGTCGAGAATATCGGTGTTGACCGAGAAAACGGCGGTGAGCAGACGCGGCTTATTCGAGGGTTCAACGTTAAACTCGGGTTGAGCGGAAACCACTCGCATGCCTTCATTCCAGTAAAGGAACAGGGCGTTGCCCTTCGAAGTAGCGCTGGCAATATTGTTGCTCCATTGCGCATCGCCGCGCTTGGGATCATTGGGGCGGGCTATCGGGTCAATCATATTCTCGGCGGGATTGGCAATATTGAGCTTCAGGTCGAGAACTTCGCCAAACACTTCATCATCAGGTCCGGTGAATGCGTTAGAGTTCAAGCGCAGGCGCAGGCGGCAATCACCCGTTTTTGAATCGGCGGGAACGGCGATTTCAGCGGTAGTATTCTGGGCTACGGTGATAGGAAGCGAATACTCAAAGATGCCGTCGCGGTTAAAGTCGGCAAACGCGGTCAGGGAGATGTTATCAGCCGGAGCTTTGTTAAGGCCAATGGCAAGAGTTACAGTAGAACCGGGAGCGGCGTCGATGGCATCGCGGGTCAGGATTTCGTATTTCGAGGGCTTTTTAGTAATCGTGCCTTCAATCAGCGAGCCGTTTGCAGCGGTCAGCATCGGGTAGTGGAACTCTCCTGTGCTGACAGATGCAATCCAAGTGTCGCCGATAGTGCCACACGGCATTTGGAAGATACGATTGTTTTTAGCGAAGGCTGTACGGATGGCCTCGAAGGTAAATACGCTCTCACCGGCCAACGACAGGTAGCTTCCGTTACCACCTACAAATGAATAACCGGCACCATTGGCAACTACTTTATATCTCTCACCGGAATTGATTGCAACGCCGGTTTGGGCATTGACAATCTGATAGCCGCCGGCTGCATTGCTTGTGCCTGCAAATCGCCATTGCGCATTCTGAACATTCTGGCTGAAATCAACCCACTGGTCAGAATAGTTATATGCCTTATGGCCGGAATTCAAGATGAAATATGTAATGTCGGCCGAGAAAGGACGAACTTCGTAAAGGTCTTCGGTTTCGGTCAGAGTCCAGTAGGAACCTACATTATTGATACCGGAAGTCCAGGTAATGATGTAATTCGAACCGCCATCCTTGTTGAGGCAACGGGCACCGGAAGCTTCATTGTTGTAGTTCTGGCAGTCGGTAGACGATAACCAGTAGCACCCCTGATTGGCGCCTTCCTCGGCGGCGGATATATTAGCATAATATTCAACCGGAGTTTCAGAAAGCATTACGCGCGATCCCGAGCCGGGTTGCATGTTGCAGGAGCCGATATACAAGCCGTTGGCCGTATTGCGGATATAGAAGCAGTTCTCATTGTCGGTAGGAATAAATTCCCAGAATACTCGGTTGGTTGCAGCATAGCTGCCAATCTGAATTGAACCGTCGGGCATGGCGGTCATATAGTCAGTAGTATTTTTCTTCCACTTTAAAGTGTAGATTTTACTCTTCTCAACCGGCTCAATGTCGCCGTTGGTCGATAAAGTTATCGAATTCAGGCCGAAAAAGCAGCCTACGTTCTCTGTGCCTTTGGTAACGGTAATCGTAAGGTTCAACGAGTTACCCGGGGTGAGAGTTGAGTTCAGAGCCTTATCCCATACTTTTCGCGCACCGTCAACTCCGGCTGCTGGGTCGAGATCGCTCCACGAAGCGATTTGAGAGTTATTTGCGTCGACATTTACATTGAACTGACGCTTTTTATTGTCATTCGACTGCTGGAAAGCACCGGCGGCATTATAGCCTGAAATGTCAAGGCCAATGGTGTTGGCCGACCAATCGGCGGGTAATCCGGTTACGGAAAAAGAATAAACGATGGTCGGTGAGGTACTGCCGTTTACGTCGGCACACAAGGTTTCATTGCCAAAGGCCTTAAGGCCATGGCTTACGGAGGTCAGAGTGGCATTTACTCCTGCCAGCCCAGAAGTGACGGTTACGCTCCCGGCATCCGTTCCCGACCGATGAAAGGTCAGCGTAAGCGGTTCCGAAGCCCAACTCATCATGGCCGCAGAAAGTGCCAGAATGTTAAGAATTGAACGTTTCATGATATATGGTTGGTTTTAAATTAAGAAATCGTTGTTTTGAAGTTTTCAATAAAAGAGCGCAGAGCGGCATTCTCTTTCATCATGTGGTCCAGTACCTGATTTTCGGTCCATACGGCAGGCGAATTGCCGCCGTCAATAAGCTGAACCTGAAAATCTATTGAATCATTATGCAGTCGCCGACGAATAAAATCGCGAACCGACGGCAGATTGTCAGTCAGAATTTTTTGCTGGGCTTCGCTGCTGACCCCAATAACAAACATATCGTCACGTACCCGCTTTGGATGATACGATTTCAGAATGTTGTTAAGAGCAACTGCTGCCGGATTCGAAGCAGAGCAGGCGGTCCATGCAACCTGTAGCGCGGCGTCGGTATAGGAATCGCTCTCGCGGGGGCGTTCCTGCTTCGGCGCTACGGGCTGTCCGGGCGCAACCGGAGCCGCACTTCCGGTTTTTATAGAGATTCCCGGGCCTAAACCGCCGACCGACACCGGTGGCTTCTTAACGGGTGCAGTGGGCGTTTGAGGTTTCGCTATGGGTTGTGCAACCGGATTAGGTCTTGGCGCAGGCTGCGGAGCGGCTTGCGGGGTAGGGACCTGAACGGTTGGTTGAGTGGCAGCTATAGGTTTGAGTTTCTGCCCCTCTCCGTTGCTGCCGTCATTGGGGGAGGGGCCGGCCGCTTGGCACAGTTTAATCAGCGTCAGTTCAACCAGGAACTGCTTATTTGCCGCCGTGCGGTAATTCAAGTCCGCACTGTTGCATAAATCCATGGCCTTATAAAGGAATTGCGGCGAGCATTTCTTGGCCAGTTCTATCATTTGATTCCGGTGATCTTCATCGGTTTCGAGAAGTGAAACCGTTTTGGGGTCGCGTGCGACAACCAGATCGCGGAAATAATCGGCCAGACCACTTAAAAAGAAATGATTGTTGAAGCCATGATCGCGAATTTCCTTATATATAAGTAACGCATCAGCAACATTTCCCGACAGAAACGCCTCAAGCAGTTTGTTGTAATATGCCGAGTCGAGAACATTCAGGTTGTCGATTGCCGACTGATACGTAATATTGTTCATCGACGATGCGGCCACCTGGTCGAAAATAGTCAGGGCGTCGCGCATCGCGCCATCAGCTTTGCGGGCAATAACCCCCAGTGCTGATTGCTCGGCTTTGATTCCTTCGCTGTCGGCAACGTATTGCAGATGCTCTACCATGTCGGGAATCGTTATGCGGTTGAAGTCATATATCTGGCAGCGCGAAAGAATGGTAGGTATGATTTTATGCTTCTCGGTAGTTGCCAGAATGAAGATTACGTAGCTCGGCGGCTCTTCAAGAGTTTTGAGGAAAGTGTTGAAAGCCTGGTTCGACAGCATGTGTACCTCGTCGATGATGAACACTCGATAGCGTGCATCGGTCGGCGGAATCTGAACCTGGTCGAGCAGACGCTTGATGTCTTCCACGCCATTATTCGACGCGGCATCAAGCTCCATGATGTTCAGCGACCTGTTTTCGTTGAACTGACGGCACGATTCGCATTCGTTGCAAGCCTCGCCGTCGGCGGTTCGGTGTTGACAATTTATAGTTTTCGCAAAAATTCGGGCACATGAAGTTTTTCCTACTCCGCGGGAACCGCAAAACAGATAGGCATGTGCAAGCCGATCACCGGCAATCGCATTCTTCAGCGTAACGGTCAGGGCCTTTTGGCCAACAACCGACGCAAAAGTCGACGGGCGGTACTTGCGTGCAGATACAAGATAATGTTCCATACTGCTGCAAAGTTAGTAAAAAAAACTTAATTCATTGCAACGCTCACGGAATTTTCATAATTTTGCACGTCTTTTCCAATTATTTATATATGAGACTATTTTCAAGTACTTTATTTATTGCTTTATCTTTCAGTTCGGTAGCTGCTTATGCTGAAAGCGATACTTTACGCCTTTCCAGGCAAGAGTGTGTAGCAATAGCCCTCAACGAAAGTCAGACCCAGAAAGTGGCTGACCTTGAGGTAAAAAAGATGGATTACTCCAAAAAGGAGGTTCTGGCCAACCTGTTTCCGTCGATAGATTTCAGCGGTGCCTACCAGCGCTCCATCGAGCTGCAGAGCATGAGTATGAACATGGGCGGCATGACCCAGACAATCAAAATGGGTACCGACAATAACTGGAATCTCGGTTTTTCCGCCTCGATGCCTCTGATTAACCCCACGCTCTGGAAATCGATAGGCATTTCCGACACTCAGATTATGCAGTCGCTCGAAAGCGCGAGGGCATCGCGGCTCGATTTGGTAAATAACGTTAACAAAGCATATTACGCTTTGCTTCTCGCTATTGATTCGCGAGAAGTTATCAGGCAGAACTACGATTTGGCAAAGTTCAATGCCGACCTGTATGAACAACAGTTTAAGGCCGGAACCGCTTCGGAATACGATATGCTCCGTTCGCAAGTGCAGGTTACCAACGTTGAACCTGAACTGCTTCAGGCCGACATCGCCGTGCGTCAGTGTCAGCTGCAGTTGGCAGTTCTGATGGGCATTGAGCCGACCCACACATTGATGCCCAACGTGGGCCTGAGTGATATGCAGCAGGAGATGTATGGCTATTCAATGGGCAATGACCGCTCGCTGGAAAACAACACGTCCCTCCGCTCAATCGACATAAACCGCAAGCTCGCGCTCCAGAATGTGAATCTTCAGAAATTAGCGTGGGTGCCTACTTTGGCAGCATCTTTCAATCTGAACTGGAACGCCATGAGCAATGGTAATCCGTTTGCAAACCAGCACTTCAATCCCTATTCCAACGTTGCGCTCGCCCTGCAGATACCAATTTTCCACGGCGGCGCCAAAGTGCAAAAACTGCGCCAGGCCAAGTTGCAGCTCACTCAGATTGATTTGCAGCGCGAAACCCTGGTTAACTCCCTGAACATGCAGGTTGAGCTTGCCCTCGACAACATAAACCGTCAGGTCAATCAGATTTCGTCGAGCGAACAGGGCATGAAAACCGCAGCCAAAGCGCGCGAAATCATGCAGAAGAGCTTTGAAATCGGCGCGGCAACCTATCTTAACGTTCGCGACAGCGAAATGGCCTTAACTTCAGCGCAGCTTTCTTATTATCAGGCAATTTATAACTACTTAGTGAGCACCAGCGAACTCGACACCCTTTTGGGTCGCGAAGAAGCTCTCGGAATTCAAAAATAATCAAAAATATGAAAAAATATTTCCTTTCGGGCTTTATAGCCGCAGCAATCCTTGCATCTTGCACCTCAAAAGACGACAAGTCTGCTGCAAATTCAGCAGAAGAATCACTGCCTAAGGTTAAGGTCGAAACCGTTGAGGCCCGCAATGTTGACCAGATAGGTACGTATACGGCCACAGTTCAGCCTCAGATTGTCAATAACATATCGTCGGCAATGCCTAACCGAATCAAAGAGATTCTGGTTGACGAGGGGCAGCAGGTATCTGCAGGAGAAACCGTTGCCATACTCGACGATGTTAACACCTTCTCTTATGAAACTCAGGTCGACAATGCCCGCGCCAACCTTCAGAACGTTGAGCTGAATTACTCCCGCGCGCTGGAACTGTTTAATATCGGCGGTGGAACAAAGCAGCAGGTCGACGCTATGGAAATTCAGCTTACCAACGCCAAAAACGCTTTGGCTCAAGCCGAACGCACATTGAAGAACGCCCGCGAAAATACAGTGCTGACTTCGCCGATTTCAGGAGTGGTTACCGCACGAAACTACGACCCGGGTGACATGGCTGCAAATCTGCCGATTGTAACCGTAGCCCGCGTCAAGCCGGTTAAGCTCGTTATAAACGTAACCGAAAATGATTTCCCGAAAATTCACAAAGGGATGACAGCCTCGGTTAAGTTCGACACTTACGGCGATAAGGAATTTACCGGCACAATATCTACTGTTATGCCCACGGTAGACGCCGCCTCGCGTACCTTCGGAGTTGAGATACTTCTTGCTAACGACGACTCGAAAGTGCTTCCCGGCATGTTTGGCCGCGTTTCTTTGAATCTCGGAACTGAAAATAGGGTAGTGGTGCCTGACAAAGCCGTTGTTAAACAACAAGGTTCCGGCAACCAATATGTTTATGTGCTTAACCCCGACGGAACAGTGAGCTACAATCTTGTTGAACTCGGCCAAAGACTCGGCGCGGAGTACGAGCTGATCAGCGGCGTAGAATCCGGCTCCCAGGTAGTTGTGAGCGGTCAGTCAAAACTTGCTAACGGATCTAAAGTAGAGATTGCGAAATGAGTATCTACGGTGCTTCTGTAAAGCGACCTATAACGACGCTGCTCTGCTTCGTTACAGTCATTATTCTCGGATTGTTTTCGCTGACGAAACTTCCGATTGACCTCTTCCCGGACATTGACACGAACACCATTATGGTGATAACCATGTATCCGGGCGCAAGTGCAAAAGACATCGAGCAAAACGTTACCAAACCGCTCGAAAATACCCTCAACTCCGTTGAGCACCTGAAGCATATCACTTCAACCTCGCGCGAGAACACTTCGGTTATCACCCTTGAGTTTGAATATGGCTATGACATCGACGTGTTGACCAACGATGTCAGAGACAAACTCGACATGGTTTCGTCGCTATTGCCGGACGATGTCAATAACCCGATTATCTTCAAGTTCTCGACCGACATGATTCCGATTTGCCTGCTATCGGTCGAAGCAAGCGAGAGTATGCCGGGCCTGTATAAGATTCTCGACGACAACCTTGCCAACCCGCTGGCCCGCGTTGATGGTGTAGGTACGGTTTCCATTTCAGGTGCTCCCAAGCGTGAAGTTCATGTTTACATCGACCCGCAGCGTCTGGAAGCGTACAACCTTTCAGTCGAGCAGATTTCGAACGTTATCGGCGCTGAAAACCGAAACGTTCCCGGCGGCTCATTCGACATCGGCTCAAACACATACGCGCTGCGCGTTCAGGGCGAGTTTGACTCAACGTCGCAGCTCCGCGACATCCCCGTTGGCTGCTTCGGTGGCAAGATTGTCTACCTTAAAGATGTTGCCCGCGTTGAAGACTCGCTTGAAGAGCGCACCCAGCAGACCTTCAACAATGGCCAGGAAGGTGCTATGATTGTTATTCAGAAACAGTCTGGTGCCAACTCCGTAGATATCTCCAATAAGGTCATGAAAATGTTGCCGCAGCTGCAAAAGAACCTGCCGAGCGACATTAAAATCGGCGTTATCATGGATACGTCCGACAATATCCGCAACACCATAGCGTCACTGGTCGAAACGGTGCTCTATGCGCTGCTCTTCGTAATGGTGGTTGTGTTCCTCTTCTTAGGGCGCTGGCGTGCCACAATGATTATTGTCATTACCATTCCGGTATCTTTGATAGCATCGTTCATATATCTCTATGCCACAGGAAATACGCTGAACATCATTTCACTGTCGGCCCTGTCGATTTCAATCGGTATGGTGGTTGACGACGCCATCGTTGTGCTCGAAAACGTAACTACCCATATTGAACGCGGCTCAGACCCGCGTCAGGCCGCCGTTCATGGAACCAATGAGGTTGCAGTATCGGTAATTGCATCGACCTTGACGCTGATTGCCGTATTCTTCCCACTTACGCTCGTTACCGGCATGACCGGCGTTATGTTCCGTCAGCTCGGCTGGATGGTTACGATCATGATGATTATTTCAACCACTTGCGCACTGACTTTAACCCCGATGCTCTGCAGCCAGTGGCTGCGTCTGCGCAATCCCGGAGCCGAAGGTCGCCTCAAGAAAACCTGGTACACCCCGGTTGCCCGCGCTCTCGACAAGTTCGATGCCGCCTACGCCGGATTGCTCGTTAAGGTTGTGCGCCACCGTGGCAGAACTATCCTTATCTGTCTGGCCATCTTTGTAGGCTCTATTTTCCTGATGAAGGGAGTGGGCTCCGAATTTATACCGACCCAAGACAATTCCCGACTTGGTGTGAACCTTGAGCTGCCGATTGGCTCGCGCGTTGAATATGCCCGCGAAGTTACCGCACGCCTTGACAGCCTGTGGCGCGCAAAATATCCGGAAATCCTTGTGTCGAACTACACTGTCGGCCCCGCAAGCTCCGACAATACTTTTGCTTCGCTGTCGGATAACGGCGCACACATCATTTCAATGAACATTCGCCTTGTCAATCCCAAAGACCGCAAAAAGGGCATTGTGGAACTGGCCAAGGAAATGCGCGCCGACATCAACGAAAACTTTCCCGACTTCAAGAAAGTGCAGGTTAAAGTAGGCGGTGGCGATGGCGCCATGGGCGGCCAGAGCAAGGTCGACTTTGAAATCTATGGCTACGATTTTGATGCTACCGACGAGGTTGCCCGCGAGCTGAAGCAGATTCTTACCGGCATCAACGGCACGGCCGACGTAACCATATCCCGCTCCGATTATCAGCCGGAATATCAGGTTGACTTCGACCGCGAAAAACTGTCGATGTACGGCATAAATCTGCAAACTGCCGCATACTATCTGCGCAACCGCATCAATGGCGCTACGGCTTCACAGTTCCGCGAGGACGGCGAGGAATACGACATCAAGGTTATGTATGCTCCCGAGCACCGCACGCAAATCTCCGATATTGAGAATATTCTGATCTACACGCCCTCGGGCCAGGGTATTCGCCTCAAGGAGCTCGGCAATGTTGTTGAACGCTTTACTCCGCCGACCATCGAGCGCAAAGACCGCGAACGCATCATTACGGTTTCGGCCGTTGTTGACGGCGTGCCTATGAGTGAGGTTGTAACCGCCGCTCAGGCAGAAATCGATAACCTGCACCTGCCACCGGGCATAACCATCGGTCTGGCCGGTTCGTATGAAGACCAGCAAGACTCGTTCAGCGACCTTCTGGTGCTCGGATTGCTGATTATCATTCTCGTTTATATCGTAATGGCGGCTCAGTTTGAGTCATTCACCTATCCCGGTATCATCATGACGTCGCTGCTCTTTGCCTTCTCCGGCGTGTTCCTGATTCTGTGGATTACGGGACATACGCTCAACGTAATGTCGATGATCGGTGCTATCATGCTTATCGGTATCGTTGTTAAGAACGGCATTGTGCTGATTGACTATATTTCGCTTAACCGCGAGCGCGGCATGTCGATTCGCCGTGCGGTTATTGATGGCGGTCGTTCGCGTCTGCGTCCGGTAGTCATGACTACGCTCACCACGATTCTCGGCATGGTTCCGATGGCATTCGGCACCGGCGAAGGCGCCGAACTCTGGCGACCGATGGGTGTTGCCGTTATCGGTGGCCTCACTTTCTCCACTATCCTTACGCTGCTGTTTGTTCCGGCTCTCTATTGCGTATTTGCCGGCAACGGTGTTAAGCGTCAGCGCAAACTCTTAAAGAAGAAAATATCGAAATGAAAGCTATATTTATCGCCTACGACCAGGCTCACCACGAACAGGTTATCGAAGTTTTGAATTCGTGCCAATGCAGAGGCTACACCTCCTTTGGCACGGTTCAAGGCCGCGGCTCCGACAAGGGCGAACCTCACCTTGGAACGCATGCGTGGCCCTCGCTGGCCGGAGCCATGCTCACTATGGTTGAAGACTCGCGCGTAGATGCCGTTTTGAGCCGTCTGCGCGAAGTCGACCGGGCCAAACCTAAGCTCGGTCTGAGGGCTTTTGTATGGCCCATTGAGGCTTCAATTTAAATTTCTGCCCCAATCAGGGGGTAAATGTCAGAAAAATTGACTATATTTGCAGTTATGGAAGAACTCGATAATCTGCAGACCCCTGATAATTATACCGGCGACGATATCCGCACCCTCGACTGGAAGGAGCATATCCGTCGCCGTCCCGGCATGTATATCGGTAAGCTTGGCGACGGCTCGGCTTCCGATGACGGTATTTACGTTTTGCTCAAAGAAGTCCTCGACAATGCCATAGATGAATTTATGATGGGCTACGGTAAGCAAATTACCGTAGACATAGCCGAGGGTGGTGTGGTTACAGTGCGCGACTATGGTCGCGGCATACCGCTCGAAAAGCTCGAAGACGTTGCAAGCAAGATGAACACCGGTGCCAAATACGATTCCAAGGCCTTCAAGAAAAGTGTCGGTCTTAACGGCGTAGGCATCAAAGCGGTGAACGCATTAAGCACGAGCTTTATCATCACAGCTACACGTCAGGGCCAGTCGCGCACCATTGAGTTCAGTCGCGGCGCCAAACTTTCCGATACAGGTATCATCGACACGCCAGACGAACCGAACGGCACCCGCGTAACTTTCATCCCCGACGCAGAGATTTTCCGCGACTTCCATTTCGAGGAGCATCATGTAATGCCCCTGCTAAAAAACTACACATTCCTCAATACCGGTCTGGCTATAATCTACAACGGTCGACGCTACGTGTCGCGCAACGGTCTTGCTGACCTGCTCAAGGAGAAGATGGACACCGATTCCCTCTATCCGTTGATTCACCTTAAAGGCGAAGACATCGAGGTTGTGATTACCCATGCCGAGCAATATGGCGAGGAATATTACTCGTTTGTCAACGGCCAGCACACAACCCAAGGCGGCACTCACCTTGCTGCATTTAAAGATAGCGTCGGCCGTACAATCAAAGAGTTTTACGGCAAAGACTTCCTCCCTGCCGATATTCGCAACGGCATGATTGCGGCAGTAAGCATCAAAGTAGAGGAACCGGTTTTTGAGTCGCAAACTAAAACCAAACTCGGTTCGCGCGACGTTGGCCCCGACGGCCCCACCGTGGCAAAATTTGTTGGCGACTTCCTGAAGAAAGAACTCGACAACTACCTGCACAAAGAAAAGGAAACGGCCGACATTATGCTCGGCAAGATTCAGTCGAGCGAGCGCGACCGCAAGGCAATGGCTTCCGTAACTAAAGCTGCCCGCGAACGTGCCAAAAAAGTCAACCTCCACAACCCGAAGCTTCGGGACAGTCAGATTCACTTCAACGATGCCAAGGGCGACGATGAGCTCAAGAATGCAACCTGCATTTTCATCACCGAGGGTGACTCGGCTTCGGGCTCCATCACCAAGATTCGCGATGTCAAGACTCAGGCCGTATTCTCCCTCCGCGGTAAACCGCTCAATTCCTACGGCATGACCCAAAAGGTTGTTTATGAAAACGAGGAATTCAACCTCCTGCAGGCCGCATTGAATATCGAAGATGGCATTGACGGCTTGCGCTACAACAAGGTTATCATTGCAACCGATGCCGATGTTGACGGCATGCACATCCGCTTGCTGCTGCTCACTTTCTTTCTGCAGTTCTTCCCCGATTTGGTCAAAAAAGGCCACGTTTATATTCTTCAGACACCCTTATTCCGCGTGCGTTCCAAGAAAGGTGCGAAGCGCGGAGCAAAAAAGACAGGAGCTAATGATGGAGAAACATATTATTGCTACACCGACCAGGAGCGCTTCGACGCTATCGACAAACTGAAATCCGACGCCGAAATCACCCGATTTAAAGGTCTCGGCGAGATTTCACCTGAAGAGTTCCGCGATTTCATTGGCCCCGACATGCGTCTCGACCAGGTCAACGTCAGCAAAGAAGATGGCGTGGCCTCGTTGCTGTCGTTCTATATGGGCAAGAATACCCCCGACCGCCAGCAGTTTATCATCAACAATCTCGTAATGGAAGATGACTCCGAGATTTCGTGAAGATACTATGAAAAAAATATTTCTTTCGATATTTTTGAGTTTGAGTGGTGTATCTTTGGTAAATGCATCGGTTGACCATTTGCTCCCTGAAGTGAAATCGTGTCTGCAAAAGGATACTCCCGGATTCTACTTAAAGCGGAATATTGCCTTGACAGATCCGACCTCCACGGAATTGCTCCGCGATGTTTTATCAGACAATGGAGCAACTTTATCTGAAACATCGGAGGCCAAAGTTAATGTTCAGATAGTGAATCAGATTCCCGGGGCGTTCAATCACAAGTTGGCAGACTATCCCGATGAGGCCTACACCATTTCAATCAGTCAGAATTTAGTGGAAATTAAGGCTCTTAGTGCAACCGGTGTTATCAGGGCCGCTCAAACTCTGAATCAACTTGCTATTGATGCCGAGAATCTCGACGCCGTTGACATCGTTGACTGGCCCGCATTTAAATTGCGCGGTTTCATGCACGACGTTGGACGTTCGTATATATCAGTTGATGAACTCAAAAAGCAAATCAGGCTTTTGAGCGCCTTTAAAGTCAATACTTTCCACTGGCATCTGACCGAAAATCAGGCATGGCGCTTCGAAGTCAAAGCCTATCCGCAACTGACCTCAAGTGAATCCATGACTCGTTTTGCCGGGCAGTTCTACACTCAGCAACAGATTCGCGAGGTGCTCGACGAAGCCCGTAAATATGGAGTTACGGTTATTCCGGAAATCGACATGCCGGGGCACTCGGCTGCTTTTGAGCGGGCCATGGGCGTTGAAATGCAAACCCCTGAAGGGAAGAAGGTACTAAAAACAGTTCTGACCGAAGTTGCAGAGCTATTCGTCGATTCGCCATATATTCACGTCGGTGCCGACGAAAAGACAATTACTGATAATACCTTCCTCGACACCATGATTGACCACCTCCATTCGCTGGGCAAAAAGGTTGTTTGCTGGAATAGAATTAACGGAGTCAACATTGCCGACCATGATTTCGACATGACTCAAATGTGGGCTACCGCAGGCTCGAAAATCGCCGGAATACCTAATATCGACTGCCGATATAACTACACGAACCATTTCGACGTTTTTGCCGATCTGGTCGGAATCTTTAAAAGTTCGATTTACTATACCCCTATCGGTACCGACGAAGTAGCCGGGACAATTTCATGCCCCTGGAATGACCGCAAGACTGCAACCGAAGCCGATATTATCAAGCAAAACAATTTCTATGCCAACGTTTTGGCCTCGGCCGAGCGCGCATGGAAGGGTGGGGGCGAACAGTATATCGAGCAAGGCGGAACGATGTTGCCAAACTCGGGAGCCGAATTTGAAGAGTTTGCAGACTGGGAGCGCAGATTTCTGCTCCATAAACAAACTACCCTCAAGGACGAACCTATTCCCTACGTTAAGCAAACTCAGGTTCGGTGGCATGTTACGGAAGGATTTCCCAATAACGGCGACAGCAATGCATCGTTTGCTCCCGAAGATGGCATAGAGAATCCAACATGGAAAGTCACCCCGGTTACGGGTGCCGGAATATATCTGCGCCATACCTGGGGAGGCACCGTTCCGGGACTTTACCCCAATGCTTCGCTTAATCAGACAGCCTATGCTTACACTTATGTTTACTCACCCGTTGAGCAAACCGCAGGTGCTCTGATTGAGTTTCAGAACTATGGCCGTTCGGAAAATGACTTGGCTCCCGACAATGGCAAATGGGACCGCAAGGGTTCCCGCATCTGGCTCAACGACGAGGAGATTATTGCTCCGAACTGGACCAACGCAGGCAAGAGCATCAATAGCGAAGTGGACCTGGGCAACGAAAACTTCACCGCCCGCAAGCCTGTTCCTGTTAATCTGCGCAAAGGCTGGAACAAGGTGTTCATTAAGTTGCCTTACGTTTCCGCACCCGGCGTAAGGTTGAATAAATGGATGTGGACCTTTGTAATTACAGATTCCGAGGGAAAAGATGCTATGGAAGTATTGGTATATTCACCTTCCAAATTTCTTGACTCTGAAACCGAAGCACTGTCCGCACTCATTGCCGAAGCTCGCGCGGCAGTTGCCGAAGTGATAAAAGATGAAGTCGGTTACTATGCAACATCTGAACTTGATACTGAACTCTTAGCCTTGGCCGATGAACTGGAAGCGACTCTCTACGATGAAGTTGCGGAGGGAGAGCGCGCCGCCCAATGCGAGCGCCTTCAGCGTCTGCTCAATGCCTTTCGCAACGGCTATGTAAAATTCGGATTGTTTCAGCCCGTAAAAGATGTTTACTACTATCTGTGCACACCTCTGCGCAATACGCGTTACGCATCGGCCGAAGGCTCGCTTATGCAGGGAGTTGACACTCCCGACGAGCATTCCGCATGGACTTTTCGGCCGCGCAAAGACGGTTCGTATAATATTGTGAACTATTCCAACGACCTTTTTGTAGCGCCCACCGCTACCAATAACTCACAACTCACCCTTTCTGCGTCGGAACCTGCTGCAGGGTGGTCTATTAAACCGGCAGACGAAATAGGCTATGTTATTATCGTTAGCCAGAACGCTCAATTTAATCAGACCAATGCCGGCCTCGGATTCAAAATTTATAACTGGGGAGGAGGCGAAAACGTTTCCGACACTGGATGCAAGTACAAATTCATTGCAACGGATTTACAGAAAAATCATTTTTCCGGCATCAAACCCGCTGTAAAGAATTATTCGGACTCCGAAATGCTCTTTGACCTCAACGGACGAAGGATAGCAGGCTCAGGCTATCGGTCGGTAGTTATTTCCAATGGACAGAAGCTGCTGAGGTAAGTTGAGGTTATACGAAAATATCTTATCATCTGAAAGAACTTTAAATCATTATCATTAAATCCTTATGTTTAAACCATTTTTTAGCGGCTTGCTTGCGGCAATGGCTTTTGTGGCCTCTGCTCAGGAGACATTTACGTTGAAAAACGAAGTGCTCCCGAATCCCGACAACGAACCCGCGCCGGTTCATCCTATTCCTCATGACCGCCAGGTCAAATGGATGGAAACGGAGTTTTATGCCTTCTTCCACTATGGCATGAACACCTACACCAACAAAGAGTGGGGTGACGGCAGCGAAGACCCCAAGTTGTATAATCCTAAAGGCCGGCCCAATCCCCGCCAATGGCTCGAAGCAGTAAAAGCTGCCGGCATGAAGGGCGGTATCGCAGTTGTTAAGCACCACGACGGATTCTGCCTCTGGCCTACGGAAACAACGGAACACAACAGTTTCAACGGCAGCGGAGAATACTCTCAGGTAAACATCCCTCAGGAATTTGCCGATGCAGCCCGCGACCTCGATATGAAATATGGCTTCTATATTTCACCCTGGGACCGCAACTCGGCTCATTATGGCAAGGATACTTACGTGCGCGAAGTGTTCCTGCGTCAGGCTGCCGAACTTGCCGAATATGGTTCCGACCAGTTTGAAATGTGGTTCGACGGCGCCAACGGTGGCACCGGATACTATGGCGGCGAAGGTGGCAATCGTTCTATCGACGCATCTACCTACTACGACGTTCCAAACCTTCAGGACACCGTTCACAAAGTTGCTCCCAACTGCGTTCTGTGGGGCGTAGGCGACGAGGCCCGCTGGATTGGCAACGAAGCCGGCTGGGCCGGCGAAACCAACTGGTGTTACGGCGACGGCACCAGCGGTAACGAAAACGCATGGTATTGGAAAGCCGGCGAATCGGACGCTAAGGCTACCACCTCCGGCTGGTTCTGGCATCAGGGTCAGGGCACTCACAATGCCGACCGCGTATGGCAATTCTATATGGAAACCGTAGGTCGCAACGCAACCCTGATTCTGAACTATCCTCCGAACAACTATGGCGTGCTGCCCGACGAATGCGTTCAGGTGCTTCAGAATTTCGGTCAGATGCTCAAAAGCCGCCTCGGCAACGACCTCGCTCCGCAGGCAACTGTAACGGCCAGCCACACCCGCGCAGCAGGTGCCAACCGCACTTACGATGCCTCCAACGTTATCGATGGCAACAAAGAAACCTATTGGGCTGCTCCCGACGACGTTATCGAATCCTCGCTGACTTTCATGTTCCCCGAAACCACCAATGTTCATTATATCGCCTTGCAGGAGTTCATCCGCCTCGGCCAGCGCGTTAAATCTTTCACTATCGAAACGACTGCCGACGGCAACACCTGGGAACCCTACAGCGGCATGACCACTTCTACCATCGGCTATAAGCGCATTATAGCCATGAATGGTTCGACTACCACTCACGGCCCCGGCAAAAATGTGAAAGGCATTCGCATTACAATCAACGATGCCAAAGCATGTCCTACTCTCCACACAGTTTCAATCTACTAATCCCCGCACCTAACAGAATATGAAAAAATATATTTTAGCAGCAGCCCTCGGTTCGCTCGCGCTCGGTGCGACGGCCGAAGTCAACATCGACTTTGAAACTCCCCAAAGCTATAAAGCAGTTGGCGTTTGGGACAACTGGGAGGCTTCGCCCTTCCGCACCGGAGTTATGAAGGGTAATTTTGCCGTTACTGCCAATCCCGACGCTAATGTCAGCGAAATTTCAGGCATAATACCTAACGACTCCAAAACCGTACTTGGCGCACAGCGTTCGCGTTTCGGCTCGAACTTTTTCGGCGCGCGCATTGACCTGCCCGAAACCTTTGAGCTCACGCCCGAAACCAAGTATGTCCACGTAATGCTGTATAAAACCGCTACCAATGGTCGTGTAATGCTCATCGGCCTTGGCAAGCGCACCGAACGCCACGATCAAAGCCCCGAAACCACTCAATTCCGCGTAATGGCATCCAACGCTATTCAAACCGGCTTGTGGTCCGACGCCGTATTTGCAATCAAGGGAGCCGGCGGCATCGACATTCATTCGCTCGTAGTTGTTCCCGACTGCGAATCGCCCCACGCTATGGCCGAAGATTTCCTCTTCTACGTTGATAATATAACCGTTAACGATTCGCCGACACCGCGCATCAACAACGAATATTATCCCGTTTTCGGTTCCAAATCCACAGAAATGACACGTACCGACCGTGGCGCGAAAGAAATTTATCTGGTATGCAACAACGACACCACGCGCTTCGCTTTCGACCAGGTTGCTGCCAAAAAACTCTATGGCGACCTGACCGATAAAACGTTCTTTGCCAAGCCCGGACAGACCGTTACTCCCGGCGTTGATTACAAAGGCAATTGGATGCACTCTTATTGCTATGTTGACTATGGCAACGACGGCAGCTTCAACACCGACAACGAACTGGTTTCCTACAATCACTATCAGGGTAAGGACTCCAATGGCGAAACCGCTCCCCAGAACCTCCAACAGAACGTTGGCAAACTGCCCGGCTTCACAATTCCCGACGACACCAAGCCCGGCATGTATCGCATGCGCTTCAAAGTCGACTGGAATAACATTGACCCCGCAGGCAACCCCGGCGATGCCGAAGGCAAGAACATTATTACCGACAACGCCGGTGCAGTGATTGACGCAATGCTCTGCATTTATGGCGATAATGTGACCGTTAACGATTTCCAGCTCAACGGCGAAATTCTGGCTGCCAATGGCGACAAGCTGAATGCCTACAATGTGCCGGCAAATCAACCTTTTGCCATCAAATCCGCTCCCGAAAAGGGATTCCACAACGGTGGTGTTAACCTTAACTTCGGTTTCAACCTCACCGACGAGCGCATCGATCGCTATGGCAATCCGCAATATGTTACCCACTTCATTTCCGCGGAAAACTTCGATGCCGACAATGTTTATACCATCCCTGCCGAAATGATGCGCGGCAATCTGCTTATCAACGGCAATATGGTAGAAAACGGCCCGGCCGGACCTTGCGAGGAAGGTTATTTTCTGAACTTTCCCGAAGATCTTAAAATGAACCGCACCGACCGCCACTTGAACTCGCTGACAATCTCTACTCCCGAGGGCGAAGCTACAATGACTATTCCCTCGGGCGAGTTGCAAAACATCTACCATAACTTTCTGAACATCGAAGTGCCTGTCAAGGCCGGCGAAACAGTTACGCCTGCGCTTAGCTATACCGGACGCGCCATGCACAACTACTTCTATGTAGACCTTGACGAAAACGGTGTTTTCTCGTCCGACATTAATGAAGACGGCACGGCCGCAGGCGATATGCTCAGCTATTCATTCTATAACACTAAGAATTCAAAGGGAGAAACTATTACAGGTCAGCCCGGCAACGTTAGCCCCGAACTCTGCCACCCCTTCGTTATCCCCGCCGATACTCCTGAGGGTCTTTATCGCTGCCGCCTGAAAATTGACTGGAACAACAATGACCCCGGCGGCCAGTTCGGCGAAACCAATAAGATTGATGCCAATGGCGGTGCAGTCCTCGATTTCTTGTTTCACGTTCACTCCGATTATGCCAAAGTCACTGCGTCGCATCTCACCACTGTAAATGACCAGTCCCTGCCGCTGAACGCCCCTCGCAATCAGGAACTCGTAGTGGCTCCCACAACCACCGACGGCAAGCAGATTAAATCCATAGTTGCCCGCTATGGCTATCGCCTCGATTCAGAATCGGCAACCCGCTATTCGCACACCTACTGGCGTGAATCTGACCTTGGCAAGAACTCCGAAAACTCTTTTATCGTACCCGCTTCGATAGTTGACCGCCCCGTGCATCTTTTCGCCGAAATCAGCGACAACGTCGGGTTGGTTGAGCTCGAGCTCGTTCCGGCCAACGAGAAGGCCTACGACCTCCAGGGACGCATTGCCACCGGTGCTACTCGCGGAATCGTAATCTCCAAAGGCCGTAAAGTCATTAAATAATCTGTACCTGTAAATACAACTTCGGGGAGAAGGCGCTCGGCTTTCTCCCCGAATTATTTTATGCTGAAAAGTTAGTTGGCGAAATCAACACACAAACCAAACAGCAAACGCGCCGGGTTCAACGGATAGTTCAGCGCTGAAAAACTGTTGACTCCTCCGAATAGCCCCTGGTTAAAGTGCGAATAAAGAACATAGAACTTAACCTTTTTCAGTTTAAAGTTAGCGTAGGCATCCATGACCGGATAATTACCGACTTGTCTTATCCAGCAGTTAGTAAACGCCATAACGGCTGGATTGTAGCCCAACGCTGAATAGCCGGTCATATAGGTGAGGTCTACGCCAATCTGAGCTGTGAGGGTGGCCACACGAAACAGCAAATACATGTTGGAAAACAGTGTAAGCTGGGGTAGGGGAATAACCCGCTGATTGCTGGTTTTCTGGTATGTAACTTTGTTATCCCAGTTGAAAATGCCGAAACGCAGAGGCTGGTTCAACGATGCGCTGAAAACCTGAACATTTCCGCCAAACTGCTCCGGCACTCCCTGTTCGTTGAAGTAAACAAGATTCTGTACGTTTTCAAGTCCTACGTTGATTTGCGTCTTCGAGAGCGGAAAATCCACAACACCTCCGAAGCGCAAACGGCGCGTCTTGCCGAAATCATTATCCCAGATATAGTGGTTAGAAGCGTATTGACGTAAAAAGTAACTCGGCTTGCGATTAGAGAATAAAACGTAGCCGCGAACCATTGCCGTGTCTTTCCTCAGCCTGAAACGCAGATCTACATGTCCGTTCACGTCTACTTCGCCAGCTTTTTCGCCGGCAAGACCTATGCGGGCATCAGCGTCATAGCGAAGCACTCCGCCCTGTTGTTTGCTTAGTCGGCCGCCGACAAAAAGAGAATTCTCAGTCTTTCGCGACGCAAAGGGCAGATGTACGCCCTCCAGCGTGTCTGTCGGGGTCTGCGTATATCTTGCAACCTCATGCAGTGCGTAGGCTGACAAACCGAATTTAGCCAAACGGTTAAAGCCTTCAAGCAGTTCTATTCCAAAGGTATTGCTCAGAGTCCATTGCTTCGTTTGGTCGAAGGTATTGTCAGTAAAGTAAGTGTCTTTAAAGAATGGATTATCGGCACTGCGATCCGTAAACCTATGTTCGTCCGTGCGGAAATCAAAGGTCCAGAACACCTGGCTCACTGGAACGAACACCTCCAGCGAATCGCCTTCCTCCTCATCAACTTCAATGCGGTTAAAACCCATTCGGTAGCGGTTGATCATCCACAACTCGTGGCCGAGCACCTGGCTCTGGGCATAGTTAAGATTCACAGGAATCTGCTTTGTTCCTATACTCGACGAACCGCCCTGAACCGACGCCGGGTCGGTAATATATCTAATATCGGTGATACCGCCGTTTTCAAAATTAATGGAGCTCCAATTATTCAGCATCGCCATCATTTGGTAGCGTTCACCGAAATATGAGCCTGAGAAACCCCAATTGAGGTGTTTGCCAGATTGATGATCATACATTCCTCGCGAATACAGGTAGCTGATATAAGCGCCTACCTGCGCCCGGCTGTTGATGTTTCCGGTAAAACGCGCCTTGAGCCAGTCTTGCGTGTTTTGTGACGAACCGCCGGTGTTGAAACTGGTTAACGTCATAGGGACGCGAGTGTTGAAAAACGGCGTATTGTCAACTCTCGGCAAGAATGGGTGCAGGGCGTCGTTGAAGAAGAAATTGCTCTGCTCCGGGCGCTCGAAATAATTCATATATTGCCCGGCGCTGCCAAGGTTACCGGTAATTGCCGAAGCATATCCGAACTGCAGGCGAGGAATGGCCACTTTTTGAGCATAGTTGAGCATCACGGTATCTACCTCGGCCGGAGAAGTGATGCCAAGAATCGGGCTAACCGTCCATGAGCGTTGCGCCGCCGTGGCTTCATTCCACTGCTGCTTGGCTGATTTCTGCTGAATTGCCTGCTCGTCGCGACTCATCCGTGCTTCCGACGCATCGTCTTGTGCCATAGCCGATAAGGGCGTGGCAATCATTAAAATTATGGGCAATAAATGCTTCTTCACAGTGCAAATTTACGCAAAAATTTGGTAGTTTGAAAAATTGTATATACTTTTGCACTAACAAAACTGTTAGTCAAATCTGATAAATATTATTGTTTATGGAAAAATCCGATACAGAAGCGCGAATTCTCAAGGCCGCAGAGCATGAATTCTTAACCAAGGGGTTTGCCGGAGCACGAACCACGGCAATAGCCCAGGAAGCTGGTGTTACTCACGCCATGTTCCACTATTACTTCCGCACCAAAGAGAACCTCTTTGAACGCATCGTAGCAGAGAAATTCAATCTTGTAAGGGAATTGCTCACGGTGCCTCTCGATGACCTCAATATGCCACTAAACGACGTTATCCGGCAAATTATAAACCACCACATTGACTTATTGGTGGCTAATCCCGAGCTACCACGCTTTATGGTAAATGAAATTTTCGGCAATGCCGAACGCACCGGGTTCATAGCCACTCATTTAGGAACAGTTGCCGGTCATATATTTAACAAGTTGCAAGATAAAATCGACATGGCGGCAGCTGCCGGTGAGTACCGACAAATCGATGCAAAAACTCTTATGCTCGACATCGTGTCGCTCAATGTTTTCGCTATCCTCGCCGCTCCGCTGATAAATGCTGTTATGGGCATCGATGAGCAGCAGTTTGCCACGTTCATGGAAAATCGCAAAGAGGAAAACTACAATACCATTCTAAGCAAACTTAAACTCTGAATAATCATGAAATATCGCAAACTGCTTATTGCCTTGATTTCTCTGCCTATGGCATTGCCCGGACGGGCGGCGGTGACAATTGAAGAGTGCGTAGCAAAGGCTGAAAGCAACTATCCGCTGATTCAGAAATACGATCTGTTGCGCTCATCAACAGAAATCGAATTATCTGACATCAACAAAGGGTGGTTACCTCGCATTGCCGTTTCAGCTCAGGTCACCGGACAGAATGTTGTTCCCTCTTTTCCAAATACTCTTTCAGAGGTTCTCGAACGCATGGGTCAGCAGATGAAAGGACTGGGCAAGATTCAATATCGCGCAGGCATTGACATAAACCAGACTCTCTGGGATGGGGGAGCGTCACGTCAGCGTCGCGAAATCACCCGCAGCCGCGAGAATGTTGAACAATCTGCCCTGCAAACTGAACTATATAGCGTCAGACAGCGGGTGGAAAACCTATATTTTGCCATACTGCTTATTGAACAGCAAATAGCTCAAAGCGAGGCAACACATGAGTTACTTCAGAATAACCTCAACAAACTGCAGTCGATGCTGGCCAACGGAGTGGCAACGCAGAGCGATGTTGACATGATCGAAGCTCAGGCCTTGACTCTGGGGCAGACAATCGCTCAGGCTCGAATTGCGGCCGACGGTTACCGCCGCCAACTATCGCTCTTTATCGGAGAAGAAATTACGGAGGGCGAACTGGTTATGCCGGTGGCGGCATTACCGGCTGAAAATACTTCAAATCGCCCGGAGCTAAAATTGTTCGACAATAAAGTGTCACTCTTGCGTGCATCTGAAAAAATGTCTGACACAGCTCTTTATCCCAAAATAGGCTTTTTCGCCCAAACCTACTATGGTTATCCGGGCATTGACTATTTCAAGAGCATGATGAGCCGCGATATGACGTTTAACGTCATTGCCGGCGTAAAACTCACCTGGAATATCGATTCATTTTATACCAAAAGATCGAACAGTTCATCAATAAAACTTCAAATTGCTGAGATTGAAGCAGACAGGGAAACCTTTGATTTCAATACCCGCCTGATGGCTACCTCACAGAACTCGGCAATTCAAGGTTTACAGGCGGTTATTAAAGACGACAGTAAAATAGTTGACCTACGCAGCAGCGTGCGTAGGGCTGCGGAGTCGCAACTTTCAAACGGCGTTATCGACGCGACAGCTCTATTGGTAAAGATTACCGACGAAAACGCCGCACGAATTACAATGAAATATCACGAGATTCAACTTTTAAACGAAATATACAAACTAAAATATACCTTAAACCGATGAATAAGATATTATATACTGCAGCCGTGTCTCTCTGCATTGTAGGCTGCTCCAAGGCCCCTGACTATGACGCTACCGGCATATTTGAAACAACCACCGTTACCGTCTCCGCCGAAACTTCCGGCAAATTGGTTGAAGTGGATATAACCGAGGGTGATAGCGTCAAGGCCAATCAGGAAATCGCGCTCATTGACACTGCCATGCTTGCTCTTCAACGTCAACAACTCGAATTCCAGTGCCGGTCGGCCCGATCAAATACCCCCGACATCAACGCGCAAATAGCGTCGCTGCAAACCGAGATTGAGCATCAGCGCGCCGAAGTTGAGCGCTTCAGGCGACTATTGGCCGACGGTGCGACTACTGCAAAACAAGTCGATGATGCCTCCGCCCGGCTTAAGGTTCTCAACAATCAGCTCGATGCGCTTAGGTCAACGCTCACAAAAAACAGCTCGTCGATTTCTGATAATGCCCAAGCCATTGCCCTGCAGATTGCCCAGATTGACGAGCAGATTGAAAAGAGCAAGATTATCGCCCCACTGACCGGCACTGTTCTCGAAAAGTATGCCGAACCGGGTGAGTTCGCAACCCCCGGGCGCCCGATATGCAAGATTGCCGACCTTGAAAACATATATCTGCGAGCATACTTCACGGCCGAACAGTTGGCCGATATCGAGTTAGGCCAAGAGGTAACCGTTGTAGCCGATTTTGGCAATGACAAACAATTTGAATATCCGGGCGTAATAACTTGGTTTGCCCAAGAGAGCGAGTTTACTCCCAAATCCATTCAGACGCGCGATAGCCGTGCCAATCTCGTTTACGCCACCAAAATAGCCGTGAAAAACGACGGTCGGTTAAAGCTCGGCCAGTATGGCGAAGTAAAACTATGAGTCCTGTCATTCAAATAGATAACATCAGCAAGAATTACGGCGACACGATTGCCCTCTCCAACGTCAGCTTCGATGTTGCCGAAGGGGAGCTCTTCGGGCTTATTGGGCCTGACGGCTCCGGGAAAAGCACGCTGTATCAGATATTGGCGACGCTGCTGCTCCCCGACAGTGGAACGGCAACGGTGTGCGGTTTCAACGTGGTACGCGATTATCTGAAGCTCCGCAAAGTCATCGGCTATATGCCCGAGCGCTTTTCGCTCTATCGTGACTTAACCGTTGAGGAGAATTTGAAATTCTTTGCACAGGTTTTCGGAGTTAAGGTATCTGATAACTACGACCTTATAGCACCGATTTTCGGCCAACTCGAAAAGTTTCCTCATCGTCGGGCCGGTGCCCTTTCAGGCGGCATGAAACAGAAGTTGGCGCTGAGTTGCGCACTCATTCATCGACCTAAGGTACTGTTGCTCGACGAACCGACTACAGGCGTGGACGCGGTGTCGCGCAGCGAATTTTGGGATATGCTCGGCACCTTGCGGAGCCAGGGTATCTCAATAATGGTTTCTACTTCGTATATGGATGAAGCGACCCGCTGCGACAGAATCGCCATGATTTTACGTGGCAAGATTCTCGGAGTGGACACCCCGGCCAATCTTATAGCCGGTCTAAACGAGAATCTCTTTAATGCTATGTCGTCCGATATGTTCCGCCTGCTGAATGAGCTGCGTAAACTGCCTGAAGTTAAAGATTGCTATACGTTTGGCGCCACGCTGCGCGTCGTCGCGGCCGATACGTTCAATGCGGCGACGGTCACTACCCGCCTCGCTGCTGCAGGGCTTAAAGACGTTAGAATCTCTCCGGCAACGGCCGATATTGAAGACCTTTTTATAAAACTGTCTAATAATGGATAAGGTAATTTCGGTTAACGGACTCACCAAAAAGTTCGGCTCATTTACGGCTGTTGACCACATTAGTTTCGATGTCGGCAAGGGTGAGATTTTCGGCTTTTTAGGCGCCAATGGTGCCGGAAAAACCACGGCCATGAGGATGCTATGCGGCCTGAGTCTGCCAACCTCCGGTTCCGGCAGGGTTGCGGGCTACGACATAGCAACGCAAGCTGAAAATATTAAACGCAATATCGGTTATATGAGTCAGAAATTCTCTCTGTACTCAACACTGACTGTTGAAGAAAACCTTAAACTTTTCTCCACGATTTACGGCATGACCGACCGACAGATTTGCGAAGAGTCACGCAGAGTTTTCAAAGAGCTTGATATGGACCCGATGCGCAAAACACTTGTTAAGGAACTCCCTGTAGGATGGCAGCAGAAACTGGCGTTTACATGCGCTACCATCCACAGGCCCGGAGTAGTGTTTCTCGACGAACCTACCGGAGGTGTCGACCCCGTTACCCGACGCAAATTCTGGGAAATGATTTATAAAGCATCGTCGGAGGGAATGACCGTGTTTGTTACCACCCACTATTTAGATGAAGCGGAATACTGTAATCGCGTGTCGATAATGGTTGACGGCAAAATCAGTGCGCTCGACACTCCCCAAGGGTTGAAGCGAACCTACGGTGCATCAACAATGGACGAGGTTTTCCGCAAAGTAGCAACTAAATCAATGCGTTCGGAATGAAGATACTGTTTTCAATAATCCACAAAGAGGCACTTCATATTGTGCGTGACCCTCGCACAATGATGATTACACTGCTGATTCCGGTTTTGTTGCTGTTGTTGTTCGGCTTCGCTATTTCTACCGAGGTCAACAGCGTTAAGATTGTTGCCGTAGTTGACCGCCATAACGATTATTCGCGCAGCACCCTTGAAAGCATTGCTCAAAACGAGTATTTCGATTTTCGCGGCATTGTGAATCATGGTGCAGTTGAGCAATTGCTGAGAGCAGGCGATGCTGATGCGGCATTATATCTTAAGGATGGAAAGGCTCAGGTTGTTGTAAATGCGTCGAATCCGACAAACGCGCAGGCTATCGCGGGATACGTGCAGGGAATACTTGCTGATAGCGGGGTGGCATCCCCACTTCTCACAACTACGCTCTATAACCCGCAAATGAAGAGCTCATATAATTTCGTTCCCGGCATATTAGGCATGATATTTATTCTCATTTGCGCTATTATGACCTCGGTATCTATAGTGCGCGAAAAGGAGAGCGGAACGATGAATCTGCTCTTGGTGTCGCCCGTAAAGCCCTTGACAGTAATAGTCGGCAAGCTGATTCCGTACTTTGTTCTTTCATTGGCAATACTGTCGCTGATGCTGCTGATTTCTTATACTTTGCTCGGTCTTCCTTTGTCGGCAACGGTTATGGGTGTAGTTTTAATGTCGGTTATCTACATCATTCTCTCACTGTCGATAGGTCTGCTCGTTTCAACGTTGGTAAATACTCAGTTAGCGGCTCTGATAGTTTCTGCCGTCATTTTTATGCTTCCCGTAATCATGCTGTCGGGCATGATATTTCCGATTGAAAATATGCCGGTGCCGCTTCAGTGGCTTTCCAGCATAATTCCGGCCCGATGGTATGTTGACGCCATGCGTAAACTGATGATTCAGCAGCTTGGCCTGACCTACGTTGCAAAAAATATGATAATTTTGATTTCAACCACTGTTGCAGTGCTGGTTGTTGCGCTCAAAAAACTCCATTCACGATGAACCCACGAATCCTAAAAGCTCTTTTGCGCAAAGAGTTTACAATGATGCGCCGCAATTCACTTATTCCCAAAGTGATTTTCATAATGCCGCTGATGGTTATGCTCGTTTTGCCGCTGGTTGCCAATCTCGACGTAAAGCGAGTACAGGTTGCCGTTGTCGATAACGCCCATAACATGCTGTCAAGACGCATGATTCAGAATATGTCAGAAGCTGAAGCCCTGGAAATTTATGCTGTGTATGGTACCTACAATGAGGCGCTGACAGCCGTAGAAAATGGCCGGGTTGACGTTATCCTTTCTATCCCTGATGATTATTCACCTGCCGATAAGGTCGACATAAGAGCGAACGGTGTGAACGCTATGAAAGGAATGCTTGGCGCCCGCTATGTCGGGCAGTCGGTGGCCGAAACCCTCAGTGAGTGGAGTATGGAAACCGGCCGGCAATCTCTTGGTCCGGATATGAGCATAGTCTATCGCTATAATCCCACTCTGAACTTTCGTAACTACATGATACCGGCTCTGATGGTTACACTACTGATAATCATCTGCGGCTTTCTTCCAACACTAAATCTGGTTAGCGAAAAGGAAGATGGAACAATCGACGCCATGAATGTAACCCCGGTCAGCAAAATGGAGTTTATTCTTTCGAAGCTCATTCCGTTCTGGCTAATCGGCATCTTGGTGGTGACTGTCGGCATGACGGTGGGGTGGGCCGTATATGAGCTGATACCCGCAGGCAACATCGGGCTCATCTACCTGGCCACGATAGTATTCAGTATTGGCATGTCGGGTCTGGGAGTAATGATTGCCAACAACTCGTCAACGATGCTCCAAAGCGTGTACGTAATGTTTGCAATCATCATAATTTTTCAGCTCATGAGTGGACTGTTCACCCCAATTTCCTCAATGCCAAACTGGGCACAGACTATAACCACTATTATACCCCCCAGATACTTCATTGAAATCATGCGCGCATTATATCTGAAAGGCGCAACCTTTTTCGACTTAACAACAGAATTTCTTGCGCTTGGCGTAATATGCCTGCTACTTTGTCTGGGAGCAGCGCTCACCTACAGGAAACAGTCTTAACCGTCTTAACGAAAAAAGAGAAGCAACCCGTCGGTTACTTCTCTTTTTCGTTGTCTTACGAGGATTCGAACCTCGACAGGGAGAACCAAAAACTCCAGTGCTACCATTACACCATAAGACAATCATGTTTGCCCAGGAACATAGCCCCTAAAGCAGGTGCAAATTTACAATGAAATTTGTAATTATGCAAGTTTTTTAATTAAATTTTGAACTTTTTGCCGGTGTTATACGTCATAAGTATAAATTAAATACTTAATCTACAACATACTACTTATTACTATGAAGAAATTTTTCCTCACACTGGCTATTGCCGCAACAGGCATTATCGGCGCCAATGCTGCCGACCAATATGTAAACGACGTAGACGCTCTTCCTCAGGCCGCTAAAATGTTTCTTGACGAACATTTCACTGCCAACGATGTAAGCATCATTAAAATTGACAGAGATTTCGGCCGTATAAGCGACTATGAAGTTGTTCTGAAGGATGGCTCCGAAGTGTCGTTTGACCCCAATGGTCAATGGGATAATATTGAAGTTCCGGTCACCAAGACAGTACCGACCGCAGTAGTTCCTAAAACCATTGCCGACTATGTTGCCAAAAACTATCCGGACAGTCGTATAGTATCAATTGAAAAAAGCCGCTTCGGCTATGAAGCAGAGCTGCAAAACGGATTGGAACTCAAATTTAATATTGAGGGCAAATTCAAGCGTATTGACAAATAAACTCCTGAATCATTAAAATAACTCCCGGCTGAACTCATTATGGAGCGCAGCCGGGAGCTATTGTGTTTTGAGTATGTTTATCGTTTCAGAACTTTCTTGCCATTGATTATATTGATGCCTCGAACGGGTGCTGAAAGCCGACGGCCGTTCACATCAAATATCATATTCTTTCCGCCATCGGAAACTTCGAGTTCGAAGATTCCGGCGAGAGATTTATAGTTGAGTACGAAACAGCTTGAGCGGTCAGTCCCGGAGTTGCCTTTAACAAGACTTCCTTTGTCGTCATACGCACTAAAGATTAAACTGAAGTCACCGGAAATATCAGCAGGTAGGGTCATAGTCCAAATATAGTCATAGCCTTCTCCGCCGTTTTTCCCTTGTGCTATGAAGTCAGCCGAGCCTTCGAGTTTTTCGAGCCATACAAGTCCGGTGAATTCGAGCGTAAGTTCGTCGCCTCCTTTAACCGCCGAGCCTTCTTCAGGCGAAATCTTTACGAATTCAATATCCGAGTATTCAAACGGAACAGACTGCCCCACGATGTTAACGGTTTCAATAGTGCCGCGGGCACTGAACTGCATAACGTAGCTATTGGCCGCATAGAGCACCACGTCGCTCTCCATTGCGTGTATATACTGTCCCTCGTATTTCTCGGTCATTTGCACCGGACCATATACTACACTTCCGTTTTCTAACAGAACAAAAGTAACGGCTTCGCCGGAATTGAGATTGGTGTCGATAGTAATAGTCCTGCCCTTGGCAAGCGATGATAGCGCTGCGGCTTCGGCGGGATTTGAGAATAAAATAGCGAAGCCATTATATTTTGCCGTGAACTCGGCTGAGTGGTCAAGACCGTCGGCGGTTTTCAGATTTTCGAGCGATACGATTACGTTGGATTTCTTTGACCAACCTTCGGGAATTTCTGCAATAATAGCATTCTCGGAAACTGTCATGTCTGCCTTGGCTACAACAGCGGTTTCCGAACCGGATTTGAAAATCATGCCGGAGAAGTCGAGTTCGTCAATATGGTCGCACTCGATTTTGATTTCCGTCTCATCGGTAAGCACGGACCCGTAGGCCGGAGTGAACTCTACGGCAAAGTTTATGCGGTCGAGACTCTTAAACGGAGTTCTGATATGGAAAGAACCTATCGAACCCTCCGGGGCAAGCATATACTGACCTCGGGTATCTTTGATGCCATAGAGTCGAATGTCAATAAAGTCATAGTTCGCACCGGTCTGACTCATCAGCTCGGGAGTGCGGAGTTTATCGGCAAAGTCAATGGTAATTGTGTTTCCGTCAACCGTTCCCTGAATAACTTCCGTGTATTCATAGCCGAGCTCAATGGGCGAATAGCAAAGCTCGATTTCCGGATTCTCTGCTACCGGACCACTAAAAGTAAACGTGGCTTTGGATTCCACACTGCCTGCCGGATACCAGCTCAAAATAGGGTCGGGTATCGATTGTTCGATTAAGGTGTAGGGCTTGCCGGCAGCAACATATTCAATCGAAATGTTATCGGTGAGCTGACCCATAGCATCTGTTATCTCGGAGATTTCAACCTTTATGGTCTGACCTTCCTCAATCTGATTGTTGTCATACCAGGCATTAAGGGCTTCGTTAATCAGAATTGACGAGCTGGAGCCGTTGGTGCGCACATTCACCTCTGCCGAAAGGTCTCCGACGCTTACGGTTGCCTTGCCTATGGTTATGTTTTGATTTGCCGTAATGTCAACAAACGCATTGGCGGCAATATCGTAAACAGAACCTTGCGCAGGAGAGATGGCAAGTATCTTCACAGCCGGATTCATGGCAAAAGAGATTACGCCGTCATCCATCAGGAAGTCGGAGAATATATAATATGTGTGCCCTCCGGTAGCCTCAAACTGGTATGCCTGCTTGCCGTTGATGAAGCCTGCATAATTCCAGTCGGGAACCATGCTGAGTTCACCTTCGGTAGTCAGAATATGAGCAGGGACGGTACCATACTCGATAATCACTCCCGATTCGGGTGCGGTAATCTTTCCCTTAAAGCTCTTATATTGCTGAATTTGATAGTCTTTATTGAATTCAAGTTCGGTAAACTCATCAGGATTGATGGCCGCCGAAGCCATTAGGCCTACCGATGAGGCTATTACTGTCAGTAGTTTTTTCATTTTAGAATATTATCTTGGTTGATTTATTACCTTGGTGTTTAATCAGCAGTTGTCCGCGGCGAGGTGCGGCAACCTTGCGACCCTGCAGGTCATAATAGGTGGCCTGCATTTCGTTGGGATTTACTATATCGGAAATTGAGGCGTTTTCTACCTTAACTTTAACCTTCTGAGAGTTGATGGCCCGCTCGTTGTCGGTGTTGACCATGGTGATTACAAAATCGAGGTTTTCAACATTCTCGATGTTGTCGGGCGTGTCGAGAGTCAGCGAGAAGGGGTAGGGGGTACCTGCGGTCTGATTTGCGGGAACGAGGTCGGGAGTGCCGTTGAATGTTGTGCCGTAAGTCTGGCGAGCAACATGGTCAATAGTGATGTCAACACGGCTTTTGCCATATATTCCTCCGGCTGCCCACTGACCGAGGTCAGGGTCGGTCATTGCATAGAGATTGTTTTTCTGACGCGTTGCGCGGTTGTTTTCAATCAATATGCCGAAAAGTGCAACATTCTGCGAGCCGTTGAGTGCAAATCGGGTGTTACCTTCAATCGCTAACTTTCCGGTTTCTTTATCGAGGGTTGCGGTGAAGTTCACTTCGCCGTCGGGTGCGGTTTCCATCATTGTGCTGACTGCATCAAACCAAAGGACAGGGTCTTCACCGTTATCCGTGCCCAAGCCTGCGCCGGAGAAGGTATAGTCCATATCCGACGAATCCATGGGATAGCACGAAACAGTGCGGTTAATAACTGCCGATGGAGCGCCCATGTTTTGCAGACCGAGGAACGAAGTATAGTCTTCAAGCCCCTGACCGAGCGGGTCGCTTTCATAAGTGCGTATGATTACCGGAATAACCGCTCCGGGGAAGCTGCGGTCAAGATTTTCGAGCGCTAAAAAGCCAAGCGGGCAGTTGGCGCAGTCGCGTCCGCTATATTCTTCAATCAGCACTTTGCGTTCAGGCGAGAATTCAAGGTTCTTGATTGAAAAATTATAGCTTGCAACGTCGGTTCCGTTTATGAGCATGTCAATGGTATAGCGATTTACCACCCCGGGGTTGAGCGGCAGGTTCTCAGGGAATTCAAAATTGAATTTATCGCCCTTTTTCAAATTGAGATCCATGCCGGCAACCTTGCAGATTTCGTTTGAACCGCTGCGAAGGGTCATTACCACGTTCTTGATTTCATAAACATCGCTCGAAAGAATCAACGAACCGGCGATTGCAACATCCTTAGCCTTAACAACGGCCGAGGGAGAAGTAATCGACAGCAGATACTGGAGATCGTGAATAACTTCAACACGATTTATCATAACGGCGCTTTGGTTTTCGTTACGGTTAACAAATGCCAGATAGATATTCTTGCCTGCGAATTCCTTAAGATCAACTGTATAGGTCTGCCAGTCACCTTCAAGGCCCTCTTCAGATTCACCCGGCGTCAACCGCTCGTTGAAAATCAGCTTGCCGTTGGCAATAATATCCTTAACAATCGCTTCAGTCAAAGTGGAGTAGCCGTTATTCGACTCGTAGGCATACACCTGCAGGATATCAGTTTTGCTTTTCAGATAGCTCTGAGCTTCAAACTGCAGATAGCATCTGCCGTCGGGAATGAAAAGCTGCGGAGTAACTGCCCAGTCATCTGACTTGCCCGGAGTGGCAAACATTGAGTGAGCGGCAAGAGCCATATTGGACGATTCAACCGACTCGCGGACAAGAATCCACGGATTTTGTGCGGTAAAGCCCCAGCCGGCAGGAATTTCGCCCGGAGCAAGACGGTCGCCGTCGAAGAACATAAAGTTGGAATAATCCTTGAAGTCGTCGGAGAAGAGCACACGGTCATCGGCAGCCACCTCGCGAACATAATTACCCGAATACTCCAGTTCAATTGCCTGGTTAGGTCCGTTGCCGCTCAGGTCGGTAATCGCTCCGGCGGGAATAACCACTCTGTAGTCGGTGCCGTCATATAGATATTGGCGCGATGAGGGATAAGCGGCTATTCTGTTGCCATTAAGTTGTGAAAGTATCAGTTGGGTAAAGGGTTCGGTTTCGCCCTTGCGCCATAGCTCACCGTAAGCGTTAGCGGCAAGCTTAATATCAACGTCAAAGTTCATCGTGACGAAACTCGAAGTCGGGTCAAGGCGTGCAAAAGAGCTGCCGTTGGCCGGCGAAATGGCAACCGGGCTTACGGGGCCGTTGCTTCGGCCGATGTAGGTGACATTGATTTCATCGGAACCCATAAGGGCATCGCCGGTCATGGTTACAAATCCCGGACGGATAGTAACGGTATATTTTTCACCGGGGTTAAGACTCTGTTCACGGAAGGTGATATTCAGAGTCCGGTCATTAACGGTAGCGCTCACAGCGTTGGCTACAGTCTCACCTTTAGAGTCGGTGAGTACAATTCTTCGTGCCGCGCCTGCAAGATCTATAGCTCTTGAAAATGTAAGCGACATTTCATTGAGCGCCGACATTGATGCTCCGCTGCGTGGCGACACAGAATAGCTTGCAAGCAGGTTAACACCGTCGCAAAGGGTATTCCAATCCTCGGTCATACTCATTATATAGGAATCGGAAGTCGATGTAAGCATTGAAAGCACTTTGCCTTCTCCATCGGTAGCAATGGCTTTGCCGGTGATAGTCAGCCCCGTGCGGGAGTAGAAGTCAGGAAATATCTCATCCAGCCGATAATAGTAATTACCCTTTCTGACCGCCATATAAGAATAGGGATTGACTGCAGGCATGGAAGCAAACACCATGCCGCTGTCGGTGATTGCAAACCCGGCTGCATCGGAGTCATACGGACCATCGAAAATCTCTATTTTTTCAGAAGCGATGTCAAATCTGAAGGCAGCGTAATATTCATCGGGAATATCGGAGCCGTCAATTTCATGAACCATATAAGCCATGCCGGTTACATAATCGCCTTTCGGCGACATCTGAACGTGGTCGATAAAATATGTGTCGGGTACAACCGGCACCCACGGACGCGAAGACTCCGGCTTGAAACCGATATAGCTTACTTTATCTGTCTTTGTATCATAGACGTAGGCGCACATCGACACCGGCATAAGAATTTGCTCCGAGATACGCCCCAGAATGTAGCGGCCATCTGCCGAGATTCCGCAAAAACGGTTGATTTCGGCAACGTCGTGATTCATATCTACCGTAGGGATATTTTTCAGATTCAGTAGCTGACCTGTAGTAAGATCATACGCGGCAGGCATGGCGTGCCATTCGTCACCGATCAAGGCCACGCCAACGGCCCGCTTCCCGTCGGGAGTTACTGCGAGCAGATTACCTCCCGTGGCGCCGGCAGGCAAGGGTAGGGTGGTCCACTTCTTCGTATCCATGTCGTAGGTAGCAGGCAATCCGTCGCATGAACCCACAACGAGTTTGCCATCGTCGGTAATATCGCTGATTGATGCGATTCCCGACTTGGGAAGCACAACGTCAGTCGCGGTCAACGTCCGGATATCCCACACGGAACCACCATTACTATAAAGTTCACCGCTCTCGGTTTCACCTCCTGATTGACTCACGCCCCAGCGGCCATTGTCACTTATCGAGCTGACAACAGTTCCCGAGGGTAGGGGACGGATGTCGGGAAACGTTTTGTCTGCGGCAGACAAGGAGCAAAAAGCCCCTAAAAATATTAAAGAAGCAGAAATACTCTTTTTCATTGAAAATCGAATGATTGCATTTTACATAATATGCTACAAAATTACGAAAATTTCCATGATTTACATAATTTTAAGTAACTTTTTATTGATTTTTGACAAATAATTGCGTAACTTTGCAATAGATTATTCATATTGCAAGATGATAAATATTGGCAAGTTCAACACATTGAAAATCAGCAGAATCACTGATTTCGGAGCCTACCTTGACGCAGGCAACGGAGTTGAGATTCTGATTCCAGCAAAATATTTGACCGAACCGCCGTTTGAGGGTCAGGAACTGAATGTTTTTGTCTACACCGACTCTGAGGACAGGCTCATAGCATCGACCGAAAAACCATTCATCCAGGTCGGTCAATTTGCTTTCCTGCAAGTTGTTGATGTTCATCCGCGCATGGGCGCTTTTCTCGATTGGGGCATCACGGCTAAAGATTTGCTATGTCCGTTTAACGAGCAGCGCGTCAGAATGACTAAGGGGGGCATATACTGCGTTTACGCATATCTCGACGATGCGACCAAGCGCATTGTATGTTCATCGAAGATTGAAAAGTACTTGGGAAATGTATATCCCGACTATCGCCAGCACCAGATTGTTGATGCGCTGATAGTACGCAGAACCGAAATCGGATATTTTGCCATCGTCAATAATCTGCACGCCGGAATGATTTATGTCGACGAACTAATATGCCATCCAGAAATCGGTCAGACTGTAAAGGCATACGTTAAAAAAGTGCGCACCGACGGCAAGCTCGACCTGACGCTTAAAGATACCAACGGACGCCGTGTACAAAGTGTCAGCGATCGGATTCTGCAATATCTCGACGAGCACAACGGAGAGTCTTCAATAACCGATAAGTCTTCACCCGACGAAATAGCTGAAATTTTTCAGTGCAGTAAAAAAGATTTCAAGAAAGCAGTAGGCCTATTGTATAAGGAGCGTAAAATAGAGCTGTTACCCGACAAAATCCGACTTATTCGAAAGTAATGCCCATTTTGCACATAATATGTATTATGTAAACTTGTGTAAGGTAATATTGCATTCTTGAGAATTTTTAGTAACTTTGCACAAAAATAACCAAAATCCCCGTCTTTCTCGACAAAATCTGTATGCAGAACCAAATGATTACCCGTGCAGCCGATAATGCCCGAGTGCTTATTGCCGCAATGGTAGAAAAGGCCAAGTCCGGTCATCCCGGCGGTTCAATGGGAGGTGCCGACTTCACTGCGGCTCTCTACGGTAGTTTCCTCGTTTATGATCCCCGCGACCCCAAATGGATTGCACGCGACCGATTCTTTATGGATCCCGGCCACATGTCGCCGATGCTCTACTCCATTCTCGCAATGACCGGAAAATACACCATGCAGGAGCTGCAGGAATTCCGTCAATGGGGTTCGGTAACTCCAGGCCACCCCGAGCTCGACGTTATGCGTGGCGTTGAAAACTCATCCGGACCTCTAGGCCAGGGCCATGTAATGGCTGTTGGTTGTGCATTGGCAGAACGCATGCTTGCCGCACAGTTTGGCGAAGTTGTTGCTCACAAAACTTACGCATATATATCCGACGGTGGCATTCAGGAAGAAATTTCGCAAGGTGCAGGCCGCATTGCCGGTCATCTTGGCCTCAATAACCTTATAATGTTCTATGATGCCAACGATGTTCAGCTGTCGACCAAAGTTGACGAAGTCACCAACGAGGACACTGCTGCTAAATATCGCGCGTGGAACTGGAACGTGCTGACTGTTGATGGCAGCAACATCGCCGAAATTCTCAAGGCCTTGGAAATTGCCCACGCCGAGCAGAAGCGCCCCACCCTCATTATCGGCAAAACCATCATGGCCAAAAAAGTTGTTGCCGTTGACGGTTCGAGCCTCGAAGGTGCCGTTTCAACCCACGGACAACCATTAAGCAAAGCCGGCGCTGATATTCCCGCAACAATCCGTGGCTTGGGAGGCAACCCCGACCAGCCGTTCGAAATCTGGGCCGACGTAGCCGAAGCCTTCGAACAGCGTCGCATAGAACTCATTGAGATTTCCGACCGTCGTCATCAAATCGAAAAAGATTGGGCTGAAAAGAATCCCGAACTTGCTGCTAAACTTCAAGACTATATCGACGGTAAACTCCCTGTTATAGACTGGGATAAGATTGAAGTTAAAGCCAATTCCGCAAGCCGAAACGCCTCTGCGGCTGTGTTGGCTGTTCTTTCCGAGAAACTCGGAAACATGATGGTCAGCTCTGCCGACTTGGCAAACAGCGATAAGACCGACGGCTTCCTGAAACACACCCGCGCAATAACCCCCGGCGATTTCGGCGGCCGCTTCCTCCATAGCGGCGTAGCAGAGCTTACAATGGCCTCGATTTGCAACGG
>CAZKPP010000012.1:0-41362 GCA_964554665.1 uncultured Bacteroides sp. | reverse complement strand
TACATAGCCAGTGTATCCTCTTCTACGGTTTATCCCGGCATTTCCGGTCTCAAATTCTCAAGTTCAAAAACTAATGGTACTGTTACCATAAATCTTGCTGATGCAGGAATAGTTGATGCAACATCAATTATTATTAACGCAGCAAAATATGGTAGCGATGCGGCTTCTTTGTCAGTTAATGGTTCTGCCGCTCAAACTATGACCGGCACCACTTTAACTGAATATGAGTTTGCTGTTTCTGACGCAACAGAACTGTCGTCAATTACCCTTTCTGCAACAAAACGTTTGTATGTTCAAGCTATAACAGTTGTTTACGGCGAGGGCGGTGGTCCTGTTGTTGAGAAGGTTGAGCCGGTTGAGATTTCATACGTTGTGAACGGCGCAAGCGCTGATGTTACTATGTCGTGCGCAACCGAAGGCGCTACCATCTATTATGGCACTTCGGAAGATGCTATCACCAACGAGTATAACGGCACTTTCACCGTTACCGAAGGTTGCACCATCTATGCTTTCGCTCAAAAAGGTGAAGGCAAGAGCGCAGTTAAGTCTGCCAAAATCACCCTCCCCTTCGCCTCTTTCAAGGCTGCCATTGAAGGCTCGGCTCACCAAGAAAACATTGAAATCGTTGGTAACTTCAGCGTAATCTACAATTCCGGCGTATATTTGATGCTGACCGACGGTACAAGCAACATTCTGGTTTATGGTTTGAGCAATGCTCCCGCTGCCGGCACCGCAATTTCTAAAGTTTCGGGTACCGTTAATATCTACCAGAAGCTTTTTGAGCTCACCAATGCTGAAATCAGCGTAGGCGGCACCGGCGCAGAAATCGAACCTACCGTCCTGACCACTTTTGCCGGTCTCGACATCGTCAACAATATTTTCGACTACGTAACCATTAAGGGTTGCAGCATCGTTAACCAGAGCGGCAAGAACGCTACCGTTAAACTTGGTGACGAAGAATTTGCTCTCTACAACAACTTCGGCATCGGCTCGTTTGAAAATGGCTCGAACCTGACCATTACCGCCTTTGTTTGGCGCTACAATGACAACTTCCAGCTCAGCCCGGTTGAAATCACCAAGGCTGCCGACCCCGGCAAGCAGGACCCCGACCTGAGCTTCGACGAACATCAGATTACTTTTGATATGGCCGACACCGACGGCGGTATGATTCAGGGACAAGTTGTAAATGCTCCCGAAGGCGTTGAAGTTGTTTACACTTCGAGCAATAAGGAAGGTCTTGACGTTGATGAAGACGGTATGCTTTACGTATACGCCACCGGCACATACACCATCACCGCCTACACCGAAGGCAACGACAGCTACAACGAAGGTTGGGCCAGCTATACCGTAGTAGTTACCAACAAATATGTTCTCGGCGACATCACCGTAAATGGCGTAGTTGTTGAAGAAGAAGCAAGCATCGAAGTTAAGGTTGGCGACAAGATTACCATCGCTGCCGAAAACGCAGAAGCGCTCGATATTGAGATTATTGGAGTTAACTCCAACGACAATGATTTCGAAGATATAGTTATCAGCTCCTATTATGAATGGACTGTCGCTGCAGCCGACACCTATATGATTAGTGTTGAAGCCGAAGGTGTAAATAAAGATAAAAAGACTCTTAATTTCACCATTGTTGCTACCGAAGAAAAGCCGGTTATCAGCAACACCGTTACTCTTGATTTCGTTAACAACGATTATGGCATGATTCGCTATACTACTGGCAATACGTTTAATCCCGATCCTATCACTCTCACTGAAACTGAAGGGCTGGAAGTTGTTGCCGTAGGTAAAACTCGTCTGTGGACCGATGGCTTCAGATTGTATACCGGTAGCTTCGTAACTATTACTGCTCCCGACAAGTATATTATAGCTGATGTTGAAAAAACCGCAAAAAGTAGCTTTGATACTGAATTCAGCGAAAACGGCAAGCAGTGGACTGTTTCATGCCCCTCTTCTGCAAATGGTAAGGCGATTCAGACCATCACTGTTACTCTCGGCCTTGACCCCGAGCGCGTGTCGCCCGTATACGAAAACTTCATCATCGAGCCCAACGGCATTGGTGGTTACACTATTAAGGTTTCTCACGACTTTGAAGGCGTAAGCGTTCACTACAAGCACACTCCCGCCGAAAGTGAAGCAGTTGAAGCTCGTCGCGCCGTTGACCACAGCGGCTACACCAAAGCTGAACTCGACGAAGAAGGCAACCACGCATTCACCGTTGACGGCCCCGGCGTAGTTGAATACTACGGCTATCACACCGACACCGACACCAAGGGTAGCGTTCGCACCTTGAAGATCAACAGCGACGGCTCTACCACCTCGATCAGCGAAATCAACGCTGCCGTTAAGGCCAACGATGCCGTTTACGACCTGATGGGTCGCAAGGTAAGCGCTCCCGTTCGCGGTCTCTACATTGTTAACGGTGCCAAGCACGTTGTTCGCTAAACGCGCGCCGCTAATCTAACTTAGACTAACCTCAGCCCCCCGAAAGTTCACACGAACTTCCGGGGGGCTATTGTTTTTGGGTATTGCGGGGGTGGGAAATTTTTTGCGGTGGAAATTTTTTCACTTTTTTTGAGTATTGTTGAGGCGAGGGGTTCGGCGTAACTTTGCAGTCAAAAAAGTAAGTGCTGATGAACCAAAGTTTTATCCATCGTTTTATGCTTTGGTCGATGCTGCTTCTGCCCGCTTTTGCCGCTGCGGAAGCTACCGACAGCGCCGAGGCCGACAGTGTGGCCATCGTAAAAATGAATCAGAAAATCTCTGCCTGGGAGCGGCTCCATGTGGGTGGTTACGGCGAGGTTGCCATGTCGCGCAACTTCTTTAGCGACAACTATCTGCGCTATTCCGAGCCAGAGCGCTATAAAGCCGCCGGCAGCCACGGGCGTTTTGACCTGCCGCACGTTGTTATTTACCTTGGCTATGATTTCGGCAAAGGGTGGTCGTTTAGCTCCGAGATTGAGTTTGAGCATGGCGGCCCCGAAGCCGCGGTAGAAATCGAAACCGAAGAGGCCGGCGAGTATGAAACCGAAGTTGAACGCGGGGGCGAAGTGGCGCTGGAGCAATTCTACATTCAAAAAGAATTCATGCCGCAACTCAAGGTGCGTGCCGGCATGCAGGTGGTGCCCGTCGGCGGCACCAATGCCCACCATGAGCCCAACCAGTTTTTCGGCGTTTACCGTCCGGAGGGTGAGAACACCATTATGCCTTGCACGTGGCACGAAGTTTCCGTGTCGGTTAGCGGCCGAGCCGGAAAATGGTCGTATATGGCCATGTTCCTGCCCGGTCTCGACGCGGAGCGCTTCGGCAATCAGTCGTGGATTCACGACGGTTCCGCCTCGCCCTTCGAGTTTAAAATCGCCAACACCTATGCCTTTGCCGGCAGGGTGGACAACTACAGCGTCAAGGGCCTGCGCCTGGGGCTGAGCGGATATGTTGGCAACTCGTTCCGCAACACTCTTTATCCGACTGACTCCGAGAAAAACAACGGCGTTCGCGGCACCGTTTCCATCCTCTCATTAGATTTCAAGTATGACGACCACAACTGGCTCATACGCGGTGCGGCCGACTGGGGTCATCTTTCCGATGCCGCACACATCAGCAAATTCAACATTTCGATGTCGAAAAAGTCAACCTCGAAGCGCCAGGAGGTTGCATCAGATGCCGTTTCTGTCGGTATAGAGGCGGGCTACAACATTTTCGGGCTGATTCCGAAAATGAATGCCGGGCGTCAGAAATTCTACGTTTTCGGCCGCTATGATTACTATGACTCCATGGCACGGATGGAAAATTCAACGCCGTTAGGGTGGTGTGGCCGCCAAAAAGTCAGCGCCGGCATCAACTGGTATCCGCTGCCGCAGATTGTGGTCAAGGCCGACTATACGTGCGGCATCCTTGAGCGGAAATATAATAACGAGCCGGCCATAAACATAGGAGTGGCCTACGTTGGTTGGTTTAAATAACGGAAATCAATTAAAAACATAATACCCACATGAAATTTTCAAAACTTTTTTTGCTTTCGCTCTGCGCCATGCCTTTGGCCGGTTGCAGCGATAAATCCGATGAGCCGGAAACCGGTTCGTCGAAAGAACTAACCCTCAAAGCCGCTACCGAGGCCTACGTTGACAACACCGTGCGCCCTACTTATAAGGCCATGGCCGATGCCGCAGTTACGCTGCGCGACCTCTGCCACGCCATGCAGGCAAAACATGCTGCAGGGACACTGACCGAGAGCGACATCCGTGCCGCAGGCGACGCATGGAAGCTCGCCCGCAAGCAGTGGGAGCTCAGCGAGGCATTTCTTTTCGGCCCAGCCGCTAACCATAATATTGACCCGCATATCGATTCGTGGCCGCTCGACAAGGCTGCTATGGAGAACCTGCTGACACAGATTCGCCACGGCAACAGCTGGTCGCTCGAAAACAACGGCGGCTACGGCCTCATCGGTTTCCACTCCGTTGAGTTCATGCTGTTTCAGTTGAGTGCCGACGAAAACAGCGCGCTGGTTCATTCCGCAAATTATACGCCCGAAGAGCTGGAATATTTAGTGGCGGTTGCCGACGATCTTTGCCAACAGTGCGTGTGTCTGGAGGCTTGCTGGGCCGGCACCGAGAATATTTCCGATCTGAAGCAGCAGATTCTTGAGGATGCCGAACTCGACTATGGCGAAAACTACGGTTGGGAAATGAAAAACGCCGGTCAGCCGGGCTCGCGCTTCAAAACCTATCAGGAAGCCGCCGAAGAGATTATTCAAGGCTGCATCGACATTGCCGACGAAGTGGGCAACACAAAAATCGGCCGTCCGCACATCGGCTCGTCGGTTGAAGATAAAAACTACATTGAGTCGCCATACTCGCTGAATTCGATTGAAGACTTTGCAGACAACATCCGCTCTGTGCGCAACGCCTATCTGGGCAGCCGCCAGGGAGATGCTTCGGTCAGCGACTACGTTAAGAGTGTCAACCACGAAGTTGACGCCGAAGTGCGCCGGGCAATCGCCGACGCTATCGCCGCCATCGAGCTTATTCCGGAGCCGTTTGCCAAAAACGCCACAGGTTCGCTGAGCGAAGCGGGCATGAAAGCTGCCGGCGCAACCCTCGTCGACGCCCTCGAATCGGCCATGATGGTCGTAACCCGCCAGTAATCAACTGAATATGAAAGATTACCTGATTTACAGCTTGCTACTTGCATCCGCAGTTTCGTTGGGCTCATGCTCCGAAGAGCCTATTGTTGACGATGAGGTGGCTGAAGCAAAGACCCTTCCCGACTGGTATTATGCCGGCGGGGAGCTCGGAACCACTTATCTTGCAACCTCCAACGTGTTTGAGCAGCCGGCGCCGGCCATTGACCGCCAAGGGCTTTATCAGTCGTTTAAAAATGGCGAAGCGCTGTTTGAAAAGCCGTTTATGACCAACCGCGGAGGAGTCAGGGGCGGCTTGGGGCCGGTTTATATTCGAACATCGTGCGTTCACTGCCATCCCAACTACGGCCACGGCACTCGCGTGCCCGAGGGCACGTTTAACACCAGCGAAATCGGCAACGGTTGCCTGCTGGTGGTCTACGACCCGGCAACCGAAGGCTATGTTTCGTGGTTGGCCGGTATGCCGCAGGGGCATGCGGTGGCGCCGTTCAAGGCTCCGGTCGACGAATCGCAAATCACCGTTAAGTGGATCAACGCTACCGACCAATGGAACAACACTTTTGCCGACGGCGAGACCTACGAGCTGCAATATCCGGAGGTTACGATGCCCTCAAGTGCCATCTATGTGGTTAATCAGGGCTATGAACTGCCGGGCGATTATGCAGTGAAACTTGAGTCGACAATCGGCGTTTACGGCACCGGCCTGCTCGACGCCATAACCGAGGCCGACATCTTGGAGCAATACCGACGGGAGGAAGCCGACGGCTTTATGCCCAACGGCCTGAATCCGGCGTTCTTTGCCAACGGCAATTGGCAGTCGATGTATGCCAACTCGCTGCAGGGCGACGGCACCGGCTATGTGCGCCGCTTCACCTACGCTCTTTCGCGCGGCCCGCTGCAGGATGCCGCCGGCGCCAATGCTATCTGGAATATCACCAACGTTACGCGCTCTGACCGCCGCTATCATTATCTCGATGCCGCCGGCACCTACGCCCTATATTCGTCGAAAGATCCTGAAGTTCAGGCCGGATTCGAGGAATATGCCAACCGCATTGACCCGGGGCATGCTCACCCGAGCTATTGGGAGGGCACGATGGAGCAGCGCATCTATGCCTATCTGACCGACAAGAATCTTGACCCGGAAATGACCGACGATGAATATACCGACCTGATGGTATGGCACCGCGGCCTGGCCGTGCCCGCGGTGCGCAACGTTGATGACCCCGACGTGCGCAGGGGCCGAGAGCTGTTTGCCGAAATCGGTTGTGACTATTGCCACCGTCCGTCGTGGACCACCGGGCCCGACAATATCGTTGACCCGGCAAAGTTCTTCAAGGGCGACGAGCTGCCGCGCTATCCGTATCAGACAATTTGGCCCTACACCGACATGGTGCAGCATAAACTCTGCATGGCCAACGACATAAGGGGCGGATGGTGTCGCACAACGCCCCTGTGGGGACGCGGCTTGCACCGCAAGGTTACAGGCAGCCCCACGGCTGACCGCATGCACGACTGCCGCGCCCGCACGGCCCTGGAGGCGATTATGTGGCATGGCTATTCGCCCGAGAGCGACGCCCGCTATTCGGTTGAAAAGTTTCGCGCGTTGCCCAAGTCCGACCGCGATGCGGTAATCAAATTTGTTGATGCAATCTGATTTTCAATGAAGCAGCAGCCGTTTACAATTCTCATTCACGTTGCTTTGGTAGTTATTCTTGTCGGGGCGGTAGTGACTCATTTCTTTGGCGTTCAAGGCACTTTGACGCTGGGCGTTGACCGTCCGGCCACGGCGCAGTTTGAAAAAACGTCGGGCCCAGGGAGGGGTGAGTTTCCGTTTGAGGTGAGCCTTAACTCCGTGGAGATCATCTACTATCCGGCAACTACCACGCCTATGGACTTTCGCAGTGAAATCGAGATCAATGGACTGAGGATTCCGGTGGCGATGAACAGGGTGGGGGAGTATGACGGCTGGCGCTTCTATCAGTCGGGCATAGGCGACGGCACTTCCGTTTTTTCCATTAGCCATGACCCAGCGGGAATTGCCATAACCTATTCAGGTTATATTCTGCTCGGCATCGGCATGATAGGATTCTTTTTTCAGAAACGCACTGCATGGCGCTCGCTACTGAAGCAGTATCGGAAGCTCGTGGCCGTGGCTATGTTGTTCGCTTTTACTTCAGCCGGGGCGGCATCGGTTACTTCTGGGAGGGAACTGCCGGCCATGCAGCGGCCGCTGGCGGCGAATTTAGGCAAAGTGCAGGTTTATTGGAACGACCGGATTTGCCCGATGCAAACCTTGGCGCGCGACGTTGCTACTACGCTCTATGGCGCCGAAACCTACCGGGGATACACAGCGGAGCAGATATTGTCGGGCTGGCTGTTTTACTACGACCGATGGCAGAGCGATTATTTCAGACTTCATCCTGAACTCAAAGCGCCGCCGGCCCGGCCAACGACCAAGGCGGAGCGGAAGCTGGCCGAGCGGCTCGCCTTGGTTGAATGGATAGGCACGGGCGAGATTTTCCGCATATATCCCTACCGCACTGTCGACGGCCACTTCGAGTGGCTTTCGCTGACCGGGAGGCGCCCGTCGGGGATGTCGCTGGAGCAGTGGACCTTCATGCAGACCTCAATGACAAATATTAAGGAGCTGCTGCGTCAGGGCAAGAATATTCGGGCCAATGAGGAGATTTTTCGACTCATCGAAGGGCAGAGAAAATACGCCGCCGGGGCCGACCTGCCGTCCGAGGCCAAGGTCAACGCCGAGCGGCTCTATAACCGGGCGGTGCGGCCGGCAATCGCGGGCGCGGTGGCTGTATTGGTGGGGCTGGCGGTGTTGATTATGTCGCTACTTCGCGCGCCGGCGTGGCTCGGTGCTGTCAGTGCCGCTGCTGCCGGGTTGTTGCTGATTTATGTCGGTTTGGCCATGGGGCTGCTTTGGTGGGTTAGCGGCCATGTTCCGCTGGCGAATGGCCCGGAAACTATGATGTTTATGGCGTTGGCCGCGCTGGTTGGCGCGTGTGTTTGCCGCAACCTGACCCTGCGCGGCGGTCTGCTGATTGTGGCCTCGGTGGCGCTGTTTGTGGCGGCTATGGGGGGAAACTCGCCGCGCATCGGAGCCATAATGCCGGTTTTGAGCAGCCCGCTTCTGTCGATTCACGTAATGGTTGTTATGATTGCCTACGCGTTGTTTCTGCTGATGGCCATACTCTCGGCTGTTGCCCTGCTTTCGCGTTCGGCGGAGCGGCGATGTAAGTTATCTGTAATAAACCGCCTGATGCTGATTCCGGCCGTGTGTCTTTTAGGCGTCGGAATCTTCATCGGGGCGGTTTGGGCGAATCAAACCTGGGGCAGATATTGGGGGTGGGACCCGAAGGAGACGTGCGCGCTGATAATGTGGCTGGTTTACGCGCTGCCGGCCCATTGGAGCAACAGATATTTAGCCTTTTTTCGCCGCGAGAGGGTGCTGCATATCTATCTGTTGCTCGCTTTGGTTACAGTTATTTTTACTTATTTTGGCGTCAACTACCTGTTGGGCGGCCTCCACTCCTATGCCTGATTAGTCGAGGGGCGTAAGCAGCCCCGTTTCCGAGTCCATCAAATAGCCGGCAACGCGCACGTCGGGGGCCATCAGCGGGTGGTTGGCAATCAGGTCTACGGTTTCGTGGACAGCATCGGCGGTGTCGTCGAAGCCGTGGAGCCATGTGTCGAGGTCGATGCCGCAATGGCGCATCAGAGTGATGTGTTCCTCGCTTACGCCGCGTTCGCGCATAAGATGGAGCATGTGTTTGGCGTCCATGCCCTGAACTCCGCAGCCGGTGTGACCTATGACCATAATTTCGTTGACTCCCAACTCGTAGATGGCAACCAAGAGCGAGCGCATTGTCGAGTCGAAGGGGTTGGTGATTACGCCACCGGCATTTTTAATCATCTTAACGTCGCCGTTGCGTATGCCCAGGGCTGCGGGCAGCAGCTCAACCAGGCGCGTATCCATGCAGGTGACGATAGCGATTTTTTTATCCGGGAACTTCGATGTGGCATAATCCTTATACTTGCAAGTGGCCACAAAATCCTTGTTATGCTTTAATATTTCGTCAATCATAGCGGAATAGATTTGTTAAACTTTTGCCACAAAGTTACTAAATCCCCCGCAAATCTCCAACCCCCACCAACAATTTAACCGGCGAGATTGAAATTGGGAAAAAATGGTGGGGGGAAAGTTGGAGAGTTTCGATTTTTTTGTTAACTTTGCAGTCCATACTAATGCGAAATTTTAATGACCGATAATCTTAGTTTGCACATTACTACGCTTTTACGCCGCAATGACTGTGTCGTTGTTCCCGGCGTGGGCGCTTTTGTGGCTACGCGCCGCGAGGCGACGCTGGCCAATGGTGTGCTGACTGCTCCGGCGCGTGAAATTTCGTTTAATCCGGCCCTTACCTACGATGACGGATTGCTTGCCTCGTCGGTTAGCCGGCGCTTGAAAATATCGTTTGAGCAAGCCCGCGAACGCGTGGCCGCGGAGTCGGCCCTGTTGCAGCGCCGTTTGCGCAACGAGGGCGCCGTGCAGCTATCGCACGTAGGCCTTCTGCAGCGTCGCTCCGGCGGTAGGCTGGAGTTCGTGCCTGAGCGGGCCTGGACGCTGCCTGCCCCGTCGCTGCATATCGCTCCGTCGGTCCCGGCCTTCGAGGTTGTTCGCAACGTTGCTGCCGAACCCGAGCGCGCGGTTGCGGTGGTGAGGGTTCCGCTGCGCTTGCGCTGGCTGCGTGTGGCTGCAGTGGCGTGCGTTTTGAGCCTTATCGGATTCGCCTTGTCAACGCCTATCGACATAACTACCGCCCAGCATGCGTCGCTGGCGGCCCCGACCTTTACGGCTCCCGAGCCTGAGGTTATCGAGCCGCTTGCCATTCCCGCAGGTCTGGAACTCAATCTTGCTTATGCTGCAGAGCCGGGCATGGTTATTACCGAGCCCGAGGTAGACCAACCCTATGTGGTGGTTGTGGCTTCGCTGCCTACGGCGCAGAAAGCGTCGGAGTTTATTGCCGAGTCCGGTTTGGGTTTACAATACATACAGAGCGACGGCCGTTATCGCGTTTACGCCGCTCAGGGCGATACCCCTGAAAGCGCTCGTGCTGCCGCCGATAAAATCAGCGGTTTTGCCGCGCGTTTTCCCGATTCTTGGGTATGTCATCGCTAAGACTCTTTTTACTGTTACTTTTAACGTCGCTTACGTCTGCTGCCGCTGAACTGACTTTTCGCGGCAATCCGTTGCAGGCCATAGCTGTTGATGCCCCGGCCTCTTCGGGGTTGACCAAGGTTTATGTGTTGAGCGATTTGCGCGGCGTCAGCGTTCGCTTTGAATCTCAAACGGGCTCTACCGTGAGCTGGCAGCGCTATTCGGCGCTTGGCGGCGGCTATGCCGAGCCTGTGGCTTCGACGCAGTCGGGGCGTGTGAGCACCCTCACGAATCTTGAGGGCAACATGGGCTACATAGTTGCCGATGGAACAACGAATTATTTCTTTTGGATTGTTGACTATTCGGCCTACGAGCCGGTGCTGACCTCGCTGACTCTTTCCGATCAGACCGATTGTTCAACGACGTGGCTCGACTTTACGGGTTCAGCCGGCCCAATACCTTATTATGGCATCAACGGTCAGCCGCTGGAGGTTAACCGCGAATTTACTCTGACCTATAACACCCTGGAATTTAACTCCGAAGAGTTTGTCTACGACCAGGTTGAAAAGACGCAGACGCTTTCGTCGATTTCGAGCAGCCTATATTGCCCGCCGGCGCTTTGCCAAACAACCTATACCTTGTCCGGCGACCGTTTCACGCGGGTTTGGGGCCGCGACTCCGAGGTATCGTCGCCCGCAGTCGACCCGGTTGCCGTAGAGTGTCAGACACGAGCTGTGCAGCAAGAGCGCGACAACGACAATGAAGTTAAGGTAGATGCTGCTCTCGGCGGTTCCGGCCCGGCTGAAATAACCTTTTCGTCGGCGGTTACCGACGGCGCGCTTTACCATGAATGGGAACTTGCCCGTGACCCTGAGTTTAACCAAACGTTCGTTCGCTATTCCGACCTTGAGTTCACTTATACGTTCCGCGAACAGGGCACTACCTACGTGCGCCTGCTCGTTGCTAACGCCAACGGCAGTTGCGAGGCCGAAAGCGACGTCTACACCGTTTCCATCGGCGAGTCGATGCTGAAGTGCCCCAATGCCTTCTCGCCCGGCGCGTCTGAAGGCGTAAACGATGAGTGGAAAGTCAGTTACAAAAGCATAGTTGAATTCGATTGCCGGATTTTTGACCGCTCGGGCCGACAGTTGGCCCACCTTACCGAACCGTGGCAAGGCTGGGATGGCAAAATCGGCGGCAAGGTAGCTCCTTCGGGCGTGTATTTCTACGTTGTGCGTGCAACCGGCGCCGACGGCAAAAACTATAAACTCTCCGGCGATATCAACATTATCGGATATAAGAAAACCGACGTAAATGCAGCGCAGTGACTTTGAAATAATGGCCCCCGTGGGCTCGTGGGAATCGCTCAGGGCCGCCATCAAGGCGGGCGCCGATGCGGTTTATTTTGGCATTCAGGGCCTGAACATGCGTTCGCGGGCCGCGGTGAATTTCACTATCGACGATTTGAGTTCCATCGCTGCGGAGTGTAGCGAACATGGCGTCAAGACCTATCTGACAGTTAATACAATAATGTATGATGCCGACCTGCCGGTAATGCGCTCGATAGTCGACGCGGCGGCCGATGCGGGCATTTCTGCGATTATTGCTGCGGATATTGCCGCGATAACCTATGCCCGGAGCCGCGGGGTAGAGGTCCACATTTCAACTCAAGCCAATATATCGAACACCGAGTCAGCCAGGTTTTATGCCCAGTGGGCCGACACCGTGGTGCTTGCCCGCGAGCTTAATCTCGACCAGGTTGCGGAGATTCACAAAGCCATTGAAACCGACCCTATAACCGGGCCCAAAGGGGAGCCGGTGAAAATTGAAATGTTTTGCCACGGCGCTCTCTGCATGGCGGTTTCAGGCAAATGCTACCTGAGCCTGCACGAGCGCAACAGCTCCGCCAACCGCGGCGCGTGCGCACAGATCTGCCGCCGGGGCTACACCGTTACCGACCGCGAAACAGGCGATCAACTCGAAATCGACGACCAATATATAATGTCGCCCAAAGATATGAAAACCATTCATTTCCTCGACCGCATGGTTGAAGCCGGAGTGAGGGTGTTTAAAATCGAAGGGCGCGCACGTGGCCCCGAGTATGTGAGTGAGGCGGTTAGCTGCTATTCCGAAGCTCTGGAAGCTATATGTGCCGGCACCTACGACGGCGACAAAGTCAAGGTGTGGGACGAACGTCTGGCCCGCATTTTCAACCGCGGATTCTGGGATGGCTACTATCTCGGCCAGCGTCTGGGCGAGTGGAGCGGCCACTACGGTTCGTCGGCCACGCGCACCAAGCGCTATTGCGCTCGCTGCACCAAATATTTTTCGCGCCTGGGCGTGGGCGAGTTTTTAGTCGAAGCCGGTGAGATAAACGTTGGCGACGAAATCGTTATTATCGGTCCGACCACCGGCGCGCTGATAACCACTATCGCAGAAATACATCTTGATTCCGGTCCGGCTGCCAAGGCTGTCAAGGGCCAGGTCTTTGCCATAAAGGTTCCCGAAAAGGTGCGCCTGTCCGACCGTCTATATCTCTGGGAGAAAAATGAATAATAATCCCGACGCCATATTGTTTGACCTCGACGGAGTGCTGATTGACTCCGAGAATCTCTACACCCGGTTTTGGGATGTGACCGAGGCTCTTTATCCGACAGGCATTCCCGACTTTGCCCACGCAATCAAGGGCACGACCCTCGGCTCAATCATGAAGTTGTTTAAGCCCGAGGAACGCGACGACATCATGGCCCGCATTCTCGACTTCGATTCACATTTGGAGTATCCGATGTTTGACGGCGCTATAGATTTGCTCAATCTTCTGAGTCAGCGCGGCATTCCGGCTGCTCTCGTAACATCGTCAAATCCCGAAAAAATGGCGCAGCTTGAGCGTCAGTATCCCGATTTTCTGCCGCGTTTTGCGGCCGTTATCAACGGCTCGATGGTCAGCCGCGGCAAACCTGACCCCGAGGGCTATCTGCTGGCGGCAAAAATGTTGGGCAAAGAGCCCTCGAAATGCGTAGTTGTTGAAGATTCCCTGCAAGGAATCCGCGCCGGCCGCGCCGCCGGTTGCGAGGTTTGGGGGCTGACAACCACCTTGCCATTGGATACCATTGCTCCCGAAGCAAATTTTACGTTCAATAATATCCGCGAGGTTTTCAAATCGCTATGAATTCCGAGTGGACCATACGCCGCTATACCCCCGAAGATGCTCCGGCTTGGGACCGTTTCGTCGACGAGTCGCGCCAGGGCACGTTTCTTCACCTGCGCGGCTACATGGACTATCATTCCGACCGGTTTGAGGATTTCAGCCTGATTGCCCTGCGGGGCGATAAGGTTGGCGCGCTGCTTCCCGCAAACAGGGTGGGGCCGACGCTATATTCGCATCAAGGGCTCACATACGGCGGTTGGCTCACACCCAAAAGTCATTTCGACGGCGACGACATGCTTGCCCTTTTCGACTGTTGGACTCGGTTTTTGCGTTCCGAGGGGTTTGAAGAGGTTGTTTATAAGCCGGTTCCGCATATTTACCACTCCTTGCCGGCCGAAGAAGATATTTATGTCCTTTTCCGCTTCGGCGCCAAACAGGAGTCGGTGCAGCTTTCGTCGGCAATACTTATGGCCGACAATTCCGGATTCAATTCCCAGCAAACGCGTAACCTCAAGCGCGCTACAGGGCTTGGCTACACCGTTTGGGAAACTGAAATTGCCGCAGAGGTGATTGATATGGTTAACAGCTGCTTGAACGAGCGCCATAACACCTGCGCGGTGCATAGCGCCGCAGAACTGCAGCTTTTGCGCAACCGTTTTCCGCAGAATATCCGTTTCTTCCTGTGCGGGCGCGCGGGGATTGCCGACGCTGCCGTGTGCGTTTACGATACCGGCATCGTTGCCCATAGCCAATACATCGCCTCCACTGCCGACGGACGCAGCAACGGCGCCTTGGCATTCTTGTTCAACTATTTAATAAACAAAGAATTCGCTGCTCGCCGATATTTTGACTTCGGCACGAGCAACGAACAGGGTGGCTTGATTCTCAACGCCGGCCTCCACCACCAGAAAGCGGGCCTCGGAGGCCGCGGCATAGCCTATCCGGTATATTCATTGAAACTCCTGTCCACCTGAAATTTATAGACAGGAGAACAGGAGGAACAGGAGCGAGGATAAACCTCGTTAGAAGTTATATTTAGCGCCGACTTGAATCAGGCCCTGGGCACCGAAACCGAGTTCGCCGAAAATTGCGGCGTGGGGCATGAACTGAACTTCAGCACCGATGGGTGATACCTGGAATGCGAAGTAGCCTTTGTTGTAAGATTCGAGGTATTTCGGCATCATGTGGGAAATGGTGATACCTACGCCGGCGTGGCCATAGAGTTTCACAATAGAGTTCTGATAATAGTCGGCCTTAACGTTAAGAAGAATGGTGTGGTAGCCGACCTTGCTCTTGAGGTCGTAGGTGCCAAGACCGGGAATTTCGTAGGCCGAAGCGGGAGTGAACGCGCTGGAGTATGAATAGCTGGGGCCGACCTTAATGCCCTTCACTACCGGAAGATAGAGGCCGAAGTTAACGCCGCCCCATGCGGTATTTACATCGGAAAAGCCTTTGTGGCAGTTCATTGCATCCATTTGAGTGTAAGCGCCGTAGCTGACAGTGACTTCTTGTGCTTGAGCGCCGATGACTGCTGCAGCAGCCATAAACAGGGTTACAAATAATTTTTTCATACGATAAATAGTTAGAAATGATTTAAATTTTTATAACTATATAACAAACCACAACAAAAAATAGTTGGGGAATTTCGAAAAAAGTTGTAACTTTGCGAGAACTTATGAACCAATCGAAAAAGAAAATTGCAATCCTTGGCTCCACGGGGTCTATAGGCAAGCAGACTTTAGATATAATCGGACGCAATCCGGAACTGTTTGAAGCTACGGTGCTCATTGGCGGAAGCCGTGTGGAAGCCTTGGCCGAGCAGGCCCTTCGCTATCGGCCGCGCCGAGTAGTAATTGCCGACACGTCGAAATATAACGAGCTCAAGCAGCGTCTTGCCGGCTCGGGTATAGCTGTAGCTGCCGGCGAAGATGCGATTTTGGCTGAAATGGAGGCCGCTGACGTTGATATGGTTGTAACCGCCACCGTCGGCTACTCCGGGCTGATGCCCACGCTGCGGGCCATCGCCGCCAACAAAGACATTGCGCTGGCCAATAAGGAAACCCTTGTGGTTGCCGGCGAACTGGTTACCGACGCCCTGAAATCGTCGAAAACCAAAGTTATACCCGTTGATTCGGAGCACTCGGCAATTTATCAGTGCCTGCAGGGCGAAGATTCGGCGCGCATCAAACGCCTGATCATAACCGCCAGCGGCGGGCCGTTCCGCACTTTGCCCGCCGATGCGCTCGCTACCGTAACCGCCGCCCAGGCGCTCAAACACCCCAACTGGGATATGGGCGCGAAAATCACCATTGACTCGGCAACCATGCTCAACAAGGCTTTTGAAATCATCGAGGCTAAATGGCTGTTTGGCGTAGAACCGGATCAGATTATGGCGGTTGTGCATCCGCAAAGCATTGTGCACTCAATGGTTGAGTTTACCGATGGCGCCGTCAAGGCCCAGCTCGGCATCCCCGACATGCATCTGCCCATCAGCTACGCCCTGGGCATGCGTCAGCGCCTCGCAACCGGTGAGCGCCCCATGACCATTGCCGACTATACGTCGCTGACATTCGAACTGCCCGACGAAAGTAAATTCCCCTGCATCGGGCTGGCCGGCTACTCGCTGCGCCGCGGCGGCAACACCGCCTGCGTGGTCAATGCCGCCAACGAAATCGTTAACCTCGCTTTCCGTCGCGGCAAAGTGGGCTTCAACGATATTTACCGCGTAATTACTCAAACCGTCGACCGGGCCGAGTTTATCGCTCATCCCACTCTCGACGACTATGTTGAATCCAATCTTCAGGCACGCTCGATTGCCGAAGAAATTATTGGTTAATAATGGAAGTTTTTCTGATTAAGGCCCTGCAATTCATTCTTGCGTTCTCGCTACTGATTGTAGTCCATGAGTTCGGTCACTATATTTTCGCGCGCATTTTCGGAATACGCGTTGAAAAGTTCTATATGTTCTTCAATCCGCGCTTTTCGCTGCTCCGCTACATTCCCGCCGAGGGTCGCCTGGAGCTATGCACGTGGATGGATAAAGAAGAGAAACCGCACCCGCTGGCATCGTTTAATGTCGGCCAGGATTACCAAAAGACCGGCAACCCCGTTCCGGCCTGGAAGCAAACCATTTATGGCATAGGTTGGGTGCCGCTGGGAGGCTATTGCGCCATTGCCGGCATGATTGATGAGACGCAAGACAAGGAAAAACTTGCCGCCGAGCCTCAGGATTGGGAATTCCGCACCAAGCCCGCATGGCAGCGCCTGCTGGTGATGTGTGGCGGCGTGTTGTTCAATTTCCTGGCAGCCATAATTATCTATACAGGTATGACCTTCCACTGGGGCAAGGAATACATCCACTATCGTGATGCCTATGCCGGCATGGAGTTCGTGCCGACCGCTATCGAGGCCGGGTTCCGCAATGGCGACATCCCGCTGATGGCCGACGGCAAGGAGGTTGACGCCGACACGCCCAATGTAATGGCAGTTCTGGCACAGGCCCATACGGTTTCCGTTCTCCGCAATGGCCGTGACACGGTCAATATCGACCTGCCCGACGACTTCGTAATGCAGATCAATAAGGATAAAGGTTTCTTTATCTATCGGATGCCGGTAGTGGTTGCCGAAGCCATCAAAGGTGAACCCGCAGCAAAAGCCGGTCTTGAAAAGGGTGACCGCATAGTTGCTGTTGGCGACAGCCTGACCCCCTCTTACGGCGAACTGACCGCAGCGCTTGAGTCATACGCCGGCCGACCGACGCCTATTAAGGTTATTCGCAATGGCCATGAACTCGAACTGACCGCAACTCCTACCGAAGGAGGTAAACTTGGTTTCAAACTCGCCCCGCCTAACGAAATCTACCCCATATTCCGCAAACAATACGGATTGGTTGAATCCGTTCCCGCCGGCTGGGAGTTGGGCACTTCTACCTTGGGCAACTACGTTAAGTCGATGAAACATGTGTTCAGCAAAGAAGGCGCTAAGAGCCTCGGCGGCTTCATTGCTCTGGGCGATATGTTCCCTGAACGCTGGAACTGGTATGGCTTCTGGTCACTGACGGCATTCTTGAGCCTTGCGCTCGCATTTATGAATATTCTGCCGATTCCGGCTCTCGACGGCGGCCATGTTTTGTTCCTCATTTACGAGGTTATTACTCGTCGGAAGCCCTCCGACCGTATAATGGAAATAGTGCAGACTGTTGGCTTGTTCTTCTTGCTGGCGTTGCTGCTATTTGTTAACCTTAACGATATAATCAGAGTTTCCCAATGAGCTATCCGGTAATAACACTTAAGCGAGGCAAGGAAGATTCGTTGCGCCGTTTCCACCCGTGGGTATTTTCCGGTGCCGTTGCCCGGATGCCCGAAGGCATTGAAGAAGGCGACGTTGTTGAAGTGCGTGCATCGGACGGCGATTTGCTCGGCATCGGTCATTATCAGATCGGCAGTATTGTCGTGCGCATGCTCGAATTCGGGCGCACCAGGGCCATAGACCACGAATTTTTTGCGGAGCGACTAACCGCAGCTTTCGAGTTGCGCAAGGCTTTGAATCTCATTCGCCCCGATAACAACGCCTACCGCCTGGTGCATGGCGAGGGCGATTTCCTCCCCGGGCTGGTGGTTGACATCTATGGCCCCACGGCCGTGGTTCAGGCCCATTCGCCGGGTATGCATTTCTGTCGCGACATCATTGCGCAAGCATTGACTGAGATTCCCGGGCTGCCGGTGACCAACGTTTATTACAAGTCGGAAACTACGTTGCCCTACAAAGCGCATCTCGACCCGCAAAACGAGTATATCATAGGCAATTATGCCGGCAGCGTAGCCCTGGAAAACGGCCTGAGCTTCAATATTGACTGGCTGCGCGGCCAAAAAACCGGGTTCTTCGTTGACCAGCGCGATAATCGCTCGCTGCTGCAGCACTATAGCGCCGGCCGCAAGGTGCTGAATATGTTCTGCTATACCGGCGGCTTCTCCGTGTATGCCATTCGCGGCGGCGCAGAGCTGGTTCATTCCGTAGATTCCTCGGGCAAGGCCGTAGAGCTGACCCGCGCCAACGTTGAAATGAACTTCCCCGAGGCCAAGAACCACGAGGCCTTTGCCGTTGATGCCTTCAAATATCTGGCCGACATTGAAAAAGGTCAGTACGACCTTATTATTCTCGACCCGCCGGCGTTTGCCAAACATCGCAGCGCCCTGCGCAACGCCCTGATTGGCTATCGCCGACTCAACGCACGGGCTATCGAACAGATTGCCCCGGGCGGCATACTCTTTACTTTCAGCTGTTCGCAGGCCGTGAGCCGCGAGCAGTTCCGCCTGGCAGTATTCACCGCTGCCGCGCAAACCGGGCGCAAGGTGCGCATTTTGCATCAGCTCACCCAGCCCGCCGATCATCCGATAAATATTTACCACCCCGAAGGCGAATACCTGAAGGGACTAATCTTACAAGTAGAATGAAACTCAAATCAGTTATGCCCATCGCATTAGCCGCTGCAGCATTCGTTGGCTGCAAGCATGCCGTTCCCGATCCTGAAATCGACTACACCGTTGACCGTTTTGCCGACATTGAAGTGTTGCGTTACACTGTTCCCGGCTTCGACTCCCTGAGCCTGAACCAGAAAAAGCTGGTTTATTATCTGCAGGAAGCCGCCATTACCGGCCGCGACATTATCTGGGATCAGAATTGCAAATATAACTTGCCTATCCGCGACATGCTGGAGGGTGTTTACACCTCTTATAAAGGCTCCAAGGGCGATGAAAACTACAAGGCCTTTGAAACCTATCTGAAGCAGGTTGAGTTTGCCAACGGCATCCACCACCATTACTCGATGGATAAGTTCCAGCCCGGATTCTCGCGCGAATGGTTTGCGCAGCAGGTTGAACAGGCCGGCGTGAAACCCGACAACTTCGAAGAAATCTCCGAGGTTATGTTTAACCCCGAAATCATGGCCAAGCGCGTAAACCAGGCCGATGGCGTTGACCTCATCGCCACCTCTGCCTGCAACCTCTATGGCGGCGGAATAACCATGGAAGAAGTTGAAGATTACTACGCCAAGCTCAAGGACCCCAAAGACCCGAACCCCATCAGCTACGGTTTGAACTCGCGACTGGTTAAGCAGCCCGACGGCACCATTGTTGAGGAAGTCTACAAAGTCGGCGGCGTTTATTCTCCGTATATCGAAAAAATCGTGGCCCTGCTGACCGAGGCATCGAAGTATGCCGAAAACGAGCAGCAGAAAGACTATATTGATAAACTCATTTCGTTCTATCAGACCGGCTCGCTGAAAACTTTCGATGACTACTCCATAGCCTGGGTTGAAGACACCAATTCAGACGTTGACTTCATCAATGGCTTTATTGAAAGCTATGGCGACCCCCTGGGCATGACCGGCCAATATGAAAGCATTGTAAACTTCAAGAACAAAGAGGCCAGTCAGCGCACCGAAACCGTGAGCGCCAACGCCCAGTGGTTTGAAGACAACTCGCCGGTTGACCCGCGTTTCCGCAAACCCGAAGTCAAGGGCGTGAGCGCCAAGGTTATCACCGCCGCTATTCTTGCCGGCGACTCCTATCCTGCAACTCCCATCGGCATTAACCTGCCCAATGCCAACTGGATTCGCGCGGCCCACGGTTCGAAGTCGGTAACCATTGAAAATATCACCGAGGCATACGACATTGCCGCTCAGGGCAACGGTTTTGCCGAAGAATTCGTTATTGACGAACCCACCCGCAAGCTCATGGCCGACTACGGTTACATTACCGACAATATGCACACCGATCTGCATGAGTGTCTGGGCCACGGCTCGGGCCGTCTGCTCCCCGGCGTTGACCCCGATGCGCTGAAAGCCCACGGCTCGACCCTCGAAGAAGCACGTGCCGACCTGTTTGCCCTCTATTATCTGGCCGACCCGAAGCTGATTGAGCTCGGCCTGCTCGATAACCCCGACGCTTATAAGGCTGAATACTACAAGTATATGATGAACGGCCTGATGACCCAGCTGGTTCGCATCGAACCGGGCAAGGACGTTGAGGAAGCGCACATGCGCAACCGTCAGCTCATTGCCAAGTGGGTGTTTGAAAAGGGTGCCGACAACAACGTTGTTGAACTCGTTAAGAAAGATGGCAAGACCTACGTTCAGGTCAACGACTATGATGCCCTGCGCAACCTCTTCGGCAAGCTGCTTGCCGAAATTCAGCGCATTAAGAGCGAAGGCGACTATGAAGCCGGACGCCTGCTGGTTGAAAACTATGCCGTTAAGGTTGACCCCGACCTGCATAAGGAAGTTCTTGAGCGCTACAATGCCCTGAACATCGCTCCTTATAAAGGTTTCGTAAACCCTGTTTATACCCTCGAAAAGGATGCCAATGGCGAAATCACTGACGTTAAGGTTTCTTACACCGAAGATTTCTTGCCTCAGGTTCTCCGCTATTCCAAGGAATACTCCGCAAAATGAGCGATTTAGAGCAGGCATTGGACGTTGTTAAGCGCGGTGGCGTGATTCTCTACCCGACCGATACGGTGTGGGGGTTAGGGTGTGACGCCACCAACGCCCGCGCCGTTGAGCGCATCTATGAAATCAAGCAGCGCTCCGATGCCAAGGCTCTGATAACCCTTCTCGGCTCGGCCGACGACCTTGAACGCTGGGTCGACGGCGTTCCCGAGGTTGCCTACCAGCTGCTGGAAGCGGCGGTTGACCCGCTGACCGTTATCTACGACCGGGCTCTGGTGCCACCCCTCGCTCCGAATCTGCCGGCGGCCGACGGCTCTCTGGCGGTCAGGGTTACCGACCATCCCTTTTGTCGCGAGCTCTGCCGACGGCTGCGCAGGCCGCTGGTCAGCACCTCGGCCAACGTTTCCGGCAAGCCGACCCCCGGGCGCTTTGCCGACATTGACCCCCGGTTGCTCGAAGCGGTTGACTACGTATGCACTACCGGACGGCGCGCACCCGACGGCGACCGCAAGCCGTCGACAATCATTAAACTTACCGAAAGCGGAATCGTTAAAATCATAAGGCCTTGATAAGTCTTAACCTCAGAATACAGAATCGCCTGCGCTTACTTTATGTGCTTACCGACTTGCTGACAAGCTCGGTGGCGATTTTGTTGTTTAACTATTTCCGCTATCGGCTGACGGTTGACGATATTACCTTTGCAACCTACTACCGCAACGTAAATGTTTGGTCCGGCCAGATATTCTTCCCGATAGCCCTGTTGGGTATCTATTGGTTGTCGGGGTATTATAACGACGTATATCAGCGCTCGCGCGCCCAGGAGTTTATTATGACTCTGGCTTCGGCGATTGCCGGCACGTTCCTTATATTTTTCTTGGCGGTGGTCAACGATGCCCTTTGGCAGCGTTCTGATGTTTTCGAGCGTCTGAGTGTTGCGTTGGGCATTATTTTCGGCTGTGTGTATTCGGGCCGCTTCCTGATAACAAGAACCGTTGTGCGCTCGGTTCACGACCGCAACAACACCGATGCCGCCGTTATGCTCGGCACCGATGCCGATGCCTACGAGTTGGCCCACAAAATCAACACCCTGCGCAAGGGAATGGGCATTAACGTCGTGGCCTTCGTCCGGCTCACGCAGAATTCGCCGGTCGATTCCCGCTGCCGCGAGCTGGAGGTTATATCTAACCGCGACGTGCGCCACTATTGCGTCAACCATGCGGTTACGAATCTGATTCTTACCCCGCGTGCGCTGGCCGACGGCGTAAACTTGGCTGAGTTCATGCGGTTGGCCTACGACATTAACGGCGGATTGCTGATGAGCCCCGACCTCAACATGATTGCGCTGGCTTCCGGCCGGCAGTTTAACGTTGTCGGCGAGCCGCTGGTGTGCATTTCGTCGCCTAACATCTCAAGTTCAACGGCCAACATGAAGCGCCTGATCGATGTTGTGACCTCGACAGTAGCTTTGATTCTGCTGTCGCCGATATTCTTGGTAATCAGTGTGATTATTAAGCTTGATTCACCCGGCCCGGTGTTCTTCCGCCAGAAGCGTCTTGGCCTCGGCGGCAAGCCGTTCACTATTCTGAAATTCCGCTCTATGGTGCGCAACGCCGAAGCCGACGGTCAGCCGCAGCTGACTAAAGATAATGACCCGCGCATTACGCGCGCCGGGCGTTTGTTGCGCAAATATCGCATAGATGAGCTTCCGCAGTTCGTTAATGTTATGAAAGGCGAAATGTCGCTTGTTGGCCCGCGCCCCGAACGCCGCGAGTTTGCCAACCGCATTGCCGAACGAGTGCCGCTATATCCGATGCTCTATCAGGTGCGCCCGGGCATCACTTCGTGGGGCATGGTGCGTTTCGGCTACGCGTCAACCGTCGATGAAATGGTTGAGCGCCTGCGCTATGACCTTATATATCTTGAGAGCATCTCTCTTTCAACCGATTTGAAAATTCTGCTCCATACGGTCAACACCGTCGTCAGCGGGCAAGGAAAATAACCTATGTCAGAAACTTCGACCGAACATTTCGCCTATAAGTCAGAGCGTGTTAACCGCGCTTTGCTCCGGTTTTTGCGCTGGCGCCAGCACCACATGAGCGAAAAAACGTTCGTTTTGGTCCTGGCTCTGCTCATAGGCGTGTTGTGCGGTTTTGCGGCGCTGATTCTTAAATGGCTCATCCATTTTATAGCCCATTTGCTCACCGGCAGTTTCTCGAACGTCGGCGCCAACTATCTCTATTTCGCATTTCCGGTTATCGGCATATTGATTACGGCGCTATATGTGCGCTATGTTGTGCGCGACAACATTTCGCACGGCGTAACCCGCGTGTTGCAGGCAATTTCGCAAAACAAATCGCGGCTGAAGGCGCACAATATGTACACCTCTCTCGTTGCCAGCTCCATAACCATCGGTTTTGGCGGCTCGGTCGGCGCCGAGGGCCCGATTGTCTACACCGGCGCGGCCATAGGCTCGCAGCTCGGCTCGTTGTTCCGAATGTCGCCCCGAGTGCTCATGATGCTCGTAGGGTGCGGAGCAGCAGCCGGTATTGCCGGCATTTTCAAGGCTCCGATTGCCGGCATGCTTTTTACGCTTGAGGTGCTGATGATCGACCTGACCGCTGCTTCGGTTATGCCGCTGCTGATTTCGTCGATTACGGCCGCTACGGTTGCCTACACTTTTTCGGGTTACGATTTCGAGTTCTTCTTCATTCAGAGCGAGCCGTTCTATACTACCCGCATACCATTCGTGATTTTGTTAGGCATTCTCTGCGGATTCTCGTCGCTATATTTCACCAAGGTGATGAACATGATGGAAAATATGTTTTCCAAGCTCAAGGCGCCCTGGATTAAGTTTATAGTTGGCGGCGCAATATTATCGCTGCTCGTGTTCCTTTTTCCGCCGCTCTATGGCGAGGGTTACGGTGCGATTATCGACCTGCTCGGCGGCGACCCCGGCGAAGTGGTGACCGCCTCGGTGTTTTACCACGAAAACACCTCCGCCATAGCGATTATATTGTTCATCTTAGCCATTATTCTTATGAAGGCCTTTGCGACTTCGGCCACAAACGGTGCCGGTGGCGTGGGCGGCACGTTTGCACCGTCGCTCTTTGTGGGTTGCATGACCGGGTTCCTGTTTGCCTTTGCGCTGAACTATTTCTTTAACCTGGAGCTATCGACCAAAAATTTTGCGCTGATGGGAATGGCCGGGGTTATGAGCGGCGTTATGCACGCTCCGCTGATGGGCATCTTCCTTACCGCCGAGCTCACCGGTGGCTATAATCTTTTCCTGCCGCTGCTGATTGTGAGCACGATTGCCTACGGCACCATTAAGATTTTCGAGCCTTACAGCATCTACACCATGCGTCTGGCCCAGCGCGGAGAACTGCTGACACATCATAAGGACAAGGCAGTGCTGACCCTGCTGAAGATGGATTCGGTGGTTGAGACCGACTTTTTGAAGGTCAGCCCTGATATGTGTTTAAAGGAGATGTGTGACGTTATATCTCACTCCACGCGCAACCTTTTCCCGGTTGTTGATAAGGACGATATGCTGGTTGGCATTGTGCTTCTCGACGACATCCGCAACATCATGTTCCGCCCCGACCTTTACAGGCGCATGTATGTCAACAAGTTCATGACCGCACCGGCGGCCAAGATTACCATCGGGCAGAATATGGAGGCGGTTATGAAGATTTTTGATGCTACCGGCGCGTGGAATCTGCCGGTAGTGGATGCTACGGGGCGCTACGTCGGCTTTGTGAGCAAGTCAAAAATCTTTAACTCATATCGCCGCGTGCTTCTCCATTACTCCGAAGACTGATTAAGGAAGCGAACCCGGGTGGAGTGGATGTGAAACTCGCTCGGCAGGGCGTTGTAGTCGCCATAGAGGTCGCGCAGATATGAATCGTAGCCCTCGGGAATGGGGAGCATTACACCCTCGAAGGGAACTCTGACGGTTTTGGCCACGTCGGCCGACTTGCGCGCCAACGTAAAGAGCGAGCCCGGCGCATGGCGCAGCTTGCCCTGCGGGTTGATGCGCTGAACCAGGTTTGTTATCGGGGCTACGATGCTGTTAAAGAACCAAACGGCCGGGCGCATGAGCAGTTTGTTGACGGCTGAGGATTGTATGGCCGACAGGGGGCGGATAATGTGGAGTTGATAGAGGTTGATGCCTTTGTCGAACCATCTCGACGATGATGGGCGCAGGTGAAACACGTCGACAAACAATCCGCGGTATTTATATTTCCATCCGTAGGGGTCGTTTTCTTCGACCTCCGACGCGAGATCGCGAATCTTGGGGTTGGGGCTTGAGTAGGCCGGGTCGGTGTGGATGTCTTGCCAGACAAAGGGAGGATTGTCGAGCGCGAGCCATGCGCTGCGCAGGCGCCGGAAGTCGGGTTCAAGCATTTCAATGTCGACGTCGTCGTCCCAGGGTATGAAGCCGCCGTGGCGCACCGCCCCGAGGCATGTTCCGGAGCTCAGCCAATAGTGTATGGCGTTCTCGGCGCATACCTGATCAATGAATTTCAGAATTTCGAGCATCCGCAGCTGTGAGGCGCGCAGCGTCGAGCCGTCGGGATTGAAGCGCTCGCGGAGATCGGCTTGTTTGTCTGCAGGAATCATAGGGGTTAGGGTAATAAAAAGGCCCCCCGTGAGTGATGTGGAAGAAACTCGGGATAGACAGGATTTGAGTGCTTTGCGGATCTTTGTAATCTGCCTTGGTGACCGAAGTCACGCCCTCCGGGGGAGGGTGGAGCCCGCCATCAATCCGAAAAGCTTGTCTCGGGTTTCTAAAAGGATTGAAGAGTTTCCCAATCTTACTCAGGGAGGCCGATAATGTAGTAGAATAACGGCCCGAAGGCCGTTATTGTTTAGTCAGCGAACTTTGCCTTGATGAACTCGCGGTTGAGTCGGGCAATGTTGCTCAGCGAAATGTTTTTGGGGCATTCTGCCGAGCAGGCACCGGTGTTGGTGCAGTTGCCGAAGCCGAGTTCGTCCATTTTGGCAACCATTTTGCGGGCGCGGCGTGCGCGTTCAACCTGACCCTGGGGCAGGAGGGCAAACTGGCTAACCTTGGCGGATACGAAGAGCATTGCCGAACCGTTTTTGCAAGCTGCTACGCAAGCGCCGCAGCCGATGCAGGTGGCGGAGTCCATTGCCATGTCGGCAGCAACTTTCGAGATCGGAATGTTGTTGGCATCCTGGGCGCCGCCGCAGTTGAACGAAACGTAGCCGCCGGCCTGCTGGATTTTGTCGAACGCATTGCGGTCAACAATCAGGTCCTTGATAACGGGGAAGGCAGCCGAACGCCAGGGCTCAACGGTGATGGTTTCGCCGTTTTTGAAGCGACGCATGTAGAGCTGGCAAGTGGTGGCGCCGGTTGCGGGGCCGTGGGGGTGACCATTGATGTAGAGCGAGCACATACCGCAGATACCTTCGCGGCAATCGCTGTCGAACGCAATGGGTTCTTCTTTCTTTTCAACGAGTTGTTCGTTGAGAATATCGAGGGTTTCCAGGAACGAGGTGTCCGTGTCGGTCTCCACCGTGTAGTTTTTGAATTCTCCTTTTGCTTTAGGGCCGGCCTGACGCCAAACTCTAAGTGTAACAGTCATTTGAGACATTGCAGTATAAAGATTTTTGAAGGGTGAAGATTTTACGATTTGTAGTTACGGGTCTGAACCTTGATTGCTTCGTAGTGGAGCGGTTCTTTAATGAGCTCGGGAGCCTTGTCGGTGCCTTGGAAGTCCCAGCACGAAACGTAGAAGAAGTTTTCGTCGTCGCGTTTTGCTTCGCCTTCTTCGGTCTGGTATTCTTCGCGGAAGTGGCCGCCGCAGCTTTCGTTGCGGTTCAGAGCGTCGTAGGCGATGAGTTCGCCCATGGTAATGAAGTCGCGCAGGCGGAAGGCCTTGTCGAGTTCGTTGTTGTAGCCCTCGGCGGTGCCGGGAACGTAGAGGTCGCTTTCAAATACCTTGCGGATTTCCTTAAGTTTGGCAAGTGCGGTTTCGAGGCTTTCCTTGGTGCGGGCCATACCTACATATTCCCACATTACGTGGCCGAGTTCCTTGTGGATTGAGTCAACCGAGCGGTTGCCCTGAATCGACAGCAGCTGCTGCTGACGTTCGATGCACTGCTTTTCAACTTCGTCGAATTCGGGCAGCGAAGTGGAGGGGCAGGGAACCGAAATCTGGTCGCTGAGGTAGTTCTGAATGGTGTAGGGGAGCACGAAGTAGCCGTCGGCAAGACCCTGCATGAGGGCCGATGCGCCGAGGCGGTTAGCGCCGTGGTCGGAGAAGTTACATTCGCCGATTGCAAAGAGGCCTTTCAGCGAGGTTTGCAGTTCGTAGTCAACCCAGAGGCCGCCCATGGTGTAGTGGATGGCGGGGAAGATCATCATCGGATTGTAGTAGCAAACGCCGTTGGTTTCCTTGCCGAGTTCGCCGGGGTTAACGTCGGTGATTTCTTCGTACATGTCGAAGAGGTTGCCGTAGCGCTGGCGAACGGTGTCGATGCCAAGGCGGTTGATGGCTTCGGAGAAGTCGAGGAACACGGCCAGGCCGGTGTTGTTAACACCATAGCCTTTGTCGCAACGTTCTTTGGCTGCGCGCGAAGCAACGTCGCGGGGCACCAGGTTGCCGAATGCCGGGTAGCGGCGTTCGAGGTAGTAGTCGCGTTCTTCTTCGGGAATGTCGCTGCCCTTGATTTCGCCGGCTTGAAGTTTTTTGGCGTCTTCAATATTTTTGGGCACCCAGATGCGGCCGTCGTTGCGGAGCGATTCCGACATGAGGGTCAGCTTCGACTGTTTGTCGCCGTGAACGGGAATACAGGTGGGGTGAATTTGAACGAAGGCGGGGTTAGCGAAGTAGGCGCCTTTGCGATAGGCTGCGATGGCTGCCGAGCAGTTGCAGCTCATGGCGTTGGTCGACAGGAAGTAGGTGTTGCCATAACCGCCGGTAGCGAGTACTACGGCGTGGGCGGCGAAGCGCTCGAATTTGCCGGTAACGAGGTTTTTGGCAATGATGCCGCGGGCGCGGCCGTCAACCATAACAACGTCGTGCATTTCGTAGCGGTTAAAGCTCTTAACCTTGCCAAGTTCAATCTGGCGGTTGAGCGACGAATATGCGCCGAGCAGCAGCTGCTGGCCGGTCTGGCCTTTGGCGTAGAATGTGCGCGATACCTGAGCACCACCGAACGAGCGGTTGGCGAGCAGGCCGCCGTATTCGCGGGCAAAGGGAACGCCCTGGGCTACGCACTGGTCGATAATGTTGTTGGCAACTTCGGCCAAACGGTAAACGTTGGCTTCGCGTGCGCGGTAGTCGCCACCTTTAACGGTGTCGTAGAAGAGGCGGTAAACCGAGTCGCCGTCGTTCTGATAGTTCTTGGCGGCGTTGATACCACCCTGAGCGGCGATTGAGTGTGCGCGGCGGGGGGAGTCCTGGATGCAGAAGTTAAGAACGTTGAAGCCCAGTTCGGCAAGGGTTGAGGCTGCGGAAGCGCCTGCAAGGCCGGTGCCCACAACTATAACGCTGAGTTTACGTTTGTTGGCGGGGTTAACGAGCTTCTGGTGGTCTTTATAGTTGGTCCACTTTTCAGCAACAGGACCTTCGGGGATTTTGGAGTCGGCTGCGGGAATTTCGAGGCCTTTAGCGGTTTTTAAGAGTTCCATATTTGTTGAAATTTAGTGGATTATTCGTTAACGGGAGTTTCGGTAGCTTCTTCGGCGGGAGCTGCAGTTTCGCCCAAGGTTGCCAGGTTCATGAGAGCCTGCATGTGCTCCTGAGCGGCATTCTGGATTTCGTAGGCGCGCTGCTGCAGCTGCTGCATTTGCAGCTGAGCTTCAGCCGATGCCTGGAAGTCGCCCGATTCCTGAGCGGCCTGAGCGTTGGCCATAATCTGGGTGTATTCAGCCTGCAGGCCTTCCATCTGTTTCTGGATGTGTTCCTGGGCCATTTCCTGATACTGCGAAACCAGTTCGCCGTCGGTGAAGTAGAATTTTTCGTGAGCGCGATAGGTAAACACGCATGCTTCAACGGCAAAGAGGCCGCAAACGATGGTTACCCACCAGCATGCGATGGCTTTCCAGCGGGGGAGCCAGATCTGGTTGTCCCAGCCGATGCTCTGCCACATCGACCAGAAACCGTGGTTCATGTGGAACCAAAGGGCAATGAAGCCAATCAGGTAAACGGGCAGGGTCCAGGCTTCCTGGAATGCGAGCTGCAAATAAATGGTGCCGGCAGCGGCGGGGAGTTCAACACCATGGTAGGTGTAGGCGGCGCCGATAACTTCCTGATACTGCATGCGGGCCCAGAATTGAACCATGTGGACGCAGAGGAAAGCAACGACAACGATGCCGAGCACAAGCATGTTTTGAGATGACCATTCAACCGATTTGGGACGCGAGTTGACTGCGTAGCGGTCGTTGCCGCGAGCCTTGCGGTTCTGAATGGTAAGAACTACTGCGTCGATGATGTGCACAACTGCCAGGAAACCGAGTCCGGCAGAAGCAATCAGTGCATACCAGTTTGCGCCAAGGAATTGACACACTGCGTTATATGCACCGGGCCAGCAAATGGCCACAGCATTCATCAACACGTGAAAGGTAACAAACAAGACAAGACAAATGCCGGTAAGGGCCATAATGAACTTCTTGCCTATGGATGAATTAAATAACCACATGGTAGAATGTTGGGTGATGATTTGTTAAAAATGAATTAGAATTTTGATTAGTTTTTATGGCACAAAGTTACGAAATAATTAGCAATTTTCAAACTTTATTATTCGGCGATGATTTTTAGGAAGTCTTCTTCGGTCAGCAGGGGAATGCCGAGGGCGTTGGCTTTTTCGAGTTTGGCCGGACCCATGTTTTCGCCGGCGAGTATCGCCGTGGTCTTTTTTGATATGGAGCCAACGTTTTTGCCGCCGTGGAGTTCTATGAGCGCTTTGTATTCGTCGCGCGAGTGGCGGGCAAAGGTCCCGGAAATAACAATCGACTGTCCTGCAAGGGCATTGGAGCCTTGAACTTCGTCGGTTTGCTCGATTTCCATTTGCAGCCCTGCGGCGCGCAGGCGTTCGAGGTTTTCGAGGTTGCGGCTGTCGGCGAAGTATTCAATGATTGATTCGGCAATGGCCGGGCCTACGTCGTCAATTGCCTGCAACTGCTCGGAGGTATAGGCCATAAGGCGGTCGATGGAACCGACGGCCCGGGCAATTTTCTTGGCCGTTGTTTCGCCCACTCCCGGAATGCTCAAAGCATAGAGAACCCGCGCAAAGGGCACTTTTTTCGACTCTTCGGCGCCTTCAACAACGCGTTGGGCCGAGCGGGGCCCGAAGCCTTCGAGATGAAGCAGCTGGTCAGGACGCAGGGCGTAAATGTCGGCCGACGAATGAACCAAACCGGTGTCATAGAGCTGTTTGGCGGTTTCTTCGCCGATGCCGTCGATGTTCATCATGCGTCGCCCGACAAAATGCTCAATGCGCCCGATAATCTGCGGCGGGCAGCCGTATTTGTTGGGGCACACCGTGGCGGCTTCGCCCTCGACTTTGACCAACGGAGTCCCGCAGGCCGGGCACCGGGTAACGAATTCAACCGGTTTGGAGCCGGCGATGCGGTCTTTAAGCTCTACGCCGGTGATTTTCGGAATGATTTCGCCACCTTTTTCAACATAGAGGTTGTCGCCCTGATGGATGTCGAGTTTGCGAACAATGTCCTCGTTGTGGAGCGAGGCGCGTTTAACAATAGTGCCGCTCAACAGAACCGGTTCGAGATTGGCAACGGGAGTTATGATGCCCATGCGGCCCACCTCGAACGACACGAAGCGCAGGCGCGTGAGCGCACGCTCGGCCGGGAACTTATAGGCAATGGCCCAGCGCGGCGACTTGGCCGTGAAGCCCAGGTTGAGCTGCTGGCGCAGTGAGTTGACCTTGAACACGAGGCCGTCGGTCGCTACCGACAGGCGTTTGCGCTCGGTGTCCCAATATTTTATGAAGTCGTCGACTTCGGCAATGGTAGAGAGCTTCTGCAGAACCGGGGTGATTTTGAATCCCCACGATGCGGCGGCCTTGAGGTTGTCGAAATGAGTGTCGAACGGCAGGTTGTCGGAGAGCACATAGTAGAAGTAGGCGTCGAGACCTCGGCGGGCAACTTCGGCGGAGTTCTGCAGCTTCAGGGTGCCCGAAGCGGCGTTGCGCGGGTTGGCAAAAAGCGGTTCGCCGTCGAGCTCGCGCTGCCGGTTCAGGCGGTCAAAAGCCTGCCATGGGAGCAGAATCTCCCCGCGGATTTCAAAAGAGTCGGGGCGGCCTGTTTCTGCGGGAATTTCGAGGGGTATGGAGCGTATGGTCTTAACATTTTCGGTAACCACATCGCCGCGGGTGCCGTCGCCGCGCGTAACGGCCCGCACCAGGCGGCCGTTTTCGTAGATGAGCGAAATCGAGGTGCCGTCGAACTTCATTTCTCCGACAATCGGAATCTGTTCGCCATCGCCAAGGAAGGTGTGGAGCGAGGTAACCCATTTGTCGACTTCGTCAATGCTGTAGGTATTGGCGAGCGAAAGCATGGCGCGGATATGTTCGGCCTGCTCGAACGATTGCGACAGGTCGGAGCCCACGCGATGTGTCGGCGACAGGGGATCGTCAAGCTCGGGGTGCTCGCGTTCCAGGCGTTCGAGCTCCTTGAGCATCATGTCGAATTCGCGGTCGGAGATTTCCGGCGCGTTTAACACATAGTATAAATGATTGTGGCGGTTAAGCTGGCGGCGCAGCTCATCAACTTTTTCTCGTGGGGTCATATTCAGTAATTGAAGCTCGATCCGCCGATAAATTCGCGGATAAGCGAAGTTGAAGGTATGAAGCGTTCGTCGATAGACTTGAAGTAGCTCAGGAACTTGCGCAGACGGTAGGCTTCGGCATATTCCGGCTCATCTTGCGGCACACGTTTCAGCAGCTCCTCGCCGCGCTCCTTGAGCACTCCGAGTTCGAAGAGCAGCGACGAGTTAAACATTGCGTCGGCGTTTTCCTGGAAGGGGAAAATCCACTTTTCTTCGCCGCGACGCACCGATGCCCAGCGGCGGATGGTTTCGGAGGCGTCGACGCCGCGATATGCGTTGTCGCGAATAATGCGTCGCAAAAGCCGGTTGTCGGTCGTCGGCACCCAGTTGTGGTTGTCGAGGCTAATGGTTGTGAGGGCGCTTACGTATACCTTATATTTCATGTCGGCGGCAATGCGCTCGGTCAGCTTCGGATTCAGGCCGTGGATGCCCTCAATGAGCAGAATGCTCCGTCCCTTCAGCGAAATTTTCTTGCCGAGATATTCCCTGCATCCTTTGGCGAAGTTATAGGTTGGGAGTTCCACTTCCTCGCCGCGGAGCAGTGCTTCGAGGTCGGAGTTGAAGGTGTCGAGGTCGAGGGCGTGGAGCGATTCGTAGTCGTACTCTCCGTTTTCGTCGAGCGGCGTTTTGTTGCGGTCAACAAAGTAGTCGTCGAGCGAAATCATTTGCGGCTCCAGCAGGTTGGTCATCAGCTGAATGGCCAGGCGCTTGGTAAAGGTTGTCTTGCCCGACGACGAGGGCCCGGCAACCAGCACTATGCGCGCGCCGCCCTCTTCGTAGCGGCGGGTTATGTCGTCGGCTATGCGGGCTATTTTGTTGTTATGGAGCGCTTCGGCAACGTTGATGAGCGAGCGGGCATCGCCTTTGTCAACAACCATATTCATTTCGCCAACGTTTGACACTCCGACTATGTGGTTGAAAAGTAAATAGTCGGTAAAGGCACGAAACATTTTAGCCTGCGGCTCGCATTTTTCTTCGCGGCCCAAGAGTATGAAGCCATCTTCGTAGGGTTCGATGTCAAAGCGGTCAATGGCGCCGGTCGACGGGGCGAGGCAGCCGTAGTAGCTGTCGGCCAGCCCTTCGAGGCGGAAATATTTCGAGTAGAGCGGACGCAGGCTTTCGAGCAGCATAACTTTTTCGTTGAGACCCTGTTTGCTGAACAGCTCGATTACGTCGCCGGTAAGTTGCTCGAAAAACTCGAAGGGGAGGTTGGCGGCATGAAGGCGCTGCAGTTCGGCTTTCAGCGAGGCAATGACTGCCGGAGTGATTTTAACTGTGGGGCTCAGGCGACAGAACCAGCCGTTGCCGATGGCGTGTTCGATTTTAAGGGTTGTGGCCGGAAAGAGGCTGCGCACCGCGCGGTAGAGCATCATGCAGAGCGAGCGCACGTAGGTGCGTGAGCCGCAGGGAGTCGTAACATCCATGAACTCGACCTTTTTGGGCATGAAAACCCTGAATTGCAGCCCTTCGTTTTTGTTGTTGACGTGGGCGCAGATGGGGGTGAATCCCAGGCGCGGTTGCAGGCGGTCGGCAATTTCGCCGAGGGTTTCGCCACCCTCAACGGTTATGTATTCGCCAAGGTTGGCGCAATAGATCTGAAGTGATTTGTCCATAAGTTGAAACGTTTGTGCAAAATTAGTCAATTTTGCAGTAATAACAAACTTATGGAATAAAAAGTTAACCTCGGGGCGAAAGGGCTTTTTCCAGAGCGGCGATGTCGGAGCGGAGCTGCGGCTCGGTTGCCAGGCGGTTTTCAATGGTGCTAACCGCGTGGAGAACAGTGGCATGGTTGCGGCTCAAGCGCGAACCGATGGCCGAGAGCGACAGCTGGGTGTGTTTCTTGGTCATGTACATGACAATCTGGCGCGCATCGTTGATTTCGCGTTTGCGTGAGCGGGTGAAGAGGTCGTCGGCGGCTATATTATAATAGGAGCTGACCTGTTCGGCAATCATTTCAAAGTTTACGGTCTGGCGACGAATCTTAACGCTGTTGGCAATAACCTTTTCGGCGAGCTCAAGGTTGATGGCAACGTTTTTGATTGCGGCGTTGGCAACGAGCGAAACCATGATTCCTTCGAGTTCGCGGAAGCTTTTGGTCACGTTTTCGGCAATGTAGTTAACAACGTCGTCGGGCAGGTCGATGCCTTCCTGTTCGGCCATGCGGCGGAGAACCTTGATGCGCATGTCGTAGTCGGGGCGGAAGAGTTCGCATGTCATGCCCCACTTGAAGCGCGAGAGCAGGCGTTCTTCCATGTTGTCCATCTCCGAGGGGCGGACGTCGCTGGTCATAATCAGCTGTTTTGAGTTGAGATGGAGGTGGTTGAAAATGTGGAAGAAGGTGCGCTGCGTTCCGGGCTTACCGATGAAGTCTTGAATGTCGTCAATAATAAGAGTGTCGATTCCTTGGTAGAAAGCGATGAAATCGTTAATTTTGCCCCGGGCATTGGCGGCGGTATATTGGCTTTCGAAGAGGCGGGCGGTAACGTAGAGCACCCTTGCTGTGGGTTTGGTCTCTTTGATGCCTATGCCGATAGCCTGAGCGAGGTGGGTTTTGCCAACACCGGGAGGGCCGAATACAAACAGAGGATTATAGGTCTGCTGCGACGGATTCTTGGCGATGGCGCGGCCTATGGTGCTGGCCAGTAGGTTGCATTCGCCGGTGCAGAAGTTGTCGAAATTATATCGCGGGTTGAGCTGCGAGTCGATTTCGTCTTCGTCTTTGGCGGCAAACGGATTGGCGGCGTTTGCGCGGTTGGCTACGGCTGCCGACGGTTTGCTTGAAGATTCGGCAACGTCGGCCCCCTTTTGGCCGCTGACAACCTGATAGTGGTAGAAAAGCTTTACGTCGTTACCATAAACCCTGCGCAATACGGTAGAAAGCAGCGGAAGATACGTTGCTTCGAGTTGTTCCTTGAAGTATGCCGACGGCACAACTATTCTCAGCGTTTGGTCGCTGAAACTCATAAACTGCGCGGGCTTGAACCAGCAGTCGTATTGCTCGGGCGAAAGATTGTCGCGAAAAAGCCGACAACATTCCTCCCATTTTTTGTCAGGGGTCAGTTCCATTTCTACAAAAGGGGGGTGGTAGTAAAGCGATGCAAAGTTCTAAATTTTTTTGTTGAAAAAAAAGTGTTAAAAAATTTGGAATTTAAAATTATCCGAAATTCTGCTGAAAATCAAATAGTTAAGATTTTACCGGTGTGGTTTGATTAAGTTACTGTGAATTAGCGAGATAGTTTTGTGAAATCGTGAAACATTTTTGCGAAAAATCGCCTGAAACGCGCAAATTGCCGAACCTTTAACAATGTTTCACTAAGTTTTTGAAATTTAGATAATGTCTAAACTGCTTGACGGTGTCGCCACAAAAAATTACTAATTCCTAATTACAAATTACTAATTATTTCGTAACTTTGCAGCCATTATGGGACTTTTTGATAAAATCTTTTCTCGCGAAAAGAAAAAGGAGACTCTCGACAAAGGGCTCGAACAAACCAAAGAAGGCTTCTGGGGCAAGCTGAAACGCACCCTGGCAGGCCACAGTACTATTGACGATGATTTTCTCGACGAACTCGAGGAAATTTTCATAACGTCGGACGTTGGCGTGGAAACTACGGTCAAGATTATTGACCGCATACGTTCGCGCGTGAGTCGCGACAAATATGTCAACACTTCGGAACTCAACGCCATGCTTCGCAGCGAGATTGCCGACATGCTCGCCGAAAACGACCGCGCGGACCTCAATGCCCCCGACGAAAACTTCAGGCTGCCCGAGGGTTCACGTCGCCCGTATGTAATTATGGTAGTGGGTGTGAACGGAGCCGGCAAGACCACGACCATCGGCAAACTCGCCAACCTCTTTAAAAAGGCGGGCAACAAGGTTGTTATCGGCGCTGCCGATACGTTCCGCGCGGCAGCCACCGAGCAGCTCGACGTGTGGGCTGAACGCTCGGGCGTTGCCATAGTTAAGCAAAAGCTTGGCGCAGACCCTGCGGCGGTTGCGTTCGATACGCTGCAGAGCGCTATTGCCCAGAATGCCGACGTGGTTATAATCGACACCGCCGGCCGCCTCCACAACAAAAAGCCGCTGATGGAGGAACTGACAAAGATTCGCCGCGTGATGCAAAAGCTCGTGGCCGATGCCCCCGACGAAGTTCTGCTGGTTCTGGACGGCTCCACGGGGCAAAATGCCTTTGAGCAGGCCCGCCAGTTCTCGCAGGCAACCACCGTTACGGCTCTGGCCGTGACCAAACTCGACGGCACCGCCAAGGGTGGGGTGGTTATCGGTATTTCCGACCAGATGCGTATTCCCGTGCGCTATATCGGCTTGGGTGAGGGTATCGACGACCTGCAGGTGTTTAACAAGGAGGCATTCGTTGACTCTCTGTTTGCCAATTCCGATAAATGAAGAAGCGCGTAAACATTGTTTCGCTCGGCTGTTTTAAAAACCTTGTGGACACCGAGCGCTTGATGGCAATGTTGGCCAAAGAGGGCATTGAGGCCAGAATCAGCGAAAACCCCTCCGAGCGCGCCGATGCGGTGGTTATCAACACTTGCGGCTTCATTGGCGACGCAAAGGAGGAGTCGATAAACACCATTCTTGCCGCAGCCGAGGCAAAAAAACGCCGCCGTGTAGGCAAAATAATGGTGTTCGGCTGCTTGAGCGAACGCTATGCCAAGGAGCTTCCCGCGGAGCTCCCCGAAGTTGATGCCTGGTACGGCAAGTTCGATTGGCCCAAGATTGTAGAGCAGGTTTCGGGCGTTGAGGCCGATGAATCGTTTACCGACCGCGTGATTACAACGCCGCCACATCAGGCATATCTGAAGATCGCCGAGGGGTGTGACCGTTTCTGCGCTTTCTGTGCCATTCCCCTGATTACCGGCCGCATGCACAGCCGCACTCCGGAGTCGATTGAAGATGAAGTGCGCCGGCTCGTTGACCGCGGAGTCAAGGAGTTTAACGTAGTAGCTCAGGACCTTAGCTCATACGGCCGCGATTTGCAGGGCAATAAGGTGTTGCTACCCGAGCTGGTTGAGCGCCTTGCCGACATTCCAGGTGTTGAGTGGCTGCGTCTGCACTATGCCTATCCCTCCGATTTTCCCATGGAGGTGATGGATGTTATGGCTTCGCGGCGCAACGTATGCAACTATCTCGACATTGCGCTGCAACATATTTCAGACCCGGTGTTGAAGAACATGCGGCGCCATATCGACTCGGCGCGTACCCGCGAGCTGATTGCCGAGATGCGCCGCCGGGTGCCCGACCTGCATTTGCGCACTACCCTGATGGTCGGTTTCCCAGGCGAGGGCGATAAGGAGTTCGACGAACTGATGGACTTTGTTCGCGAGGCCCGCTTTGAGCGCATGGGGGCGTTTGCCTATTGCGAGGAAGAGGATACCTATGCGGCCAAGAACTTTAAGGATGCCACTCCGGAGGAGGTCAAGCAGGCGCGACTTGACGCGCTGATGGCCGTACAGGAAGAGATTTCAACGGAAATTCAGGCAGCGAAAGTTGGCAAGAAGCTCCGTGTAATCGTTGACCGCGAGGAACCGGAATTCTACATAGGCCGCACTGAGTGGGATTCGCCAGAGGTTGACCCCGAAGTGCTGATTTCCAAGGATAAGCCGTTGATCATAGGCCATTTCACAAACGTTGAGGTTACTTCGGCATCGGCCTTCGACCTGATGGCCAAGAGCGTATAAGGAGTTTGTGAGGCTCCATCTTTTCAATCCCGAGAATGACCTGGCGTTAGCCGCGGGCATAGCCAATTTCACTCCGCCGAAGAGCGTGGTGGCCTTCCGGTCGGCGTTGGCGGTGATTCCGGCATGGCTTGCCGATGCCGGCGACAATATAATAGCGCCGGGCGTTGACCGCCGCTGGCTTGATGCGCAGGGGCTTGACGTTGGCCTCGATATTGAAGGAAGTCCGGCTCCATGGGGCTGGAGTCGCCATGCCCGGGCGCTGTTTTGCAAGGTAGGATGCGCGGGGCCGTTTCCCGACGTTGATCGGATTCGAATGCTTTCGCATCGGCGCACGGCGTTGAAGCTGCATTCTTTGCTTGCGGGCCGCTTGCCGTATGGACTGCCTCCGGCGCCCATTGAGGTTGACGATGTTTCGGCTCTGCCCGAGGGTAACGACTGGTTTCTGAAGTCGCCATGGAGCTGCTCGGGGAGGGGAGTGGTCGACTGCCGGACGCTCACGCGCGACAATATGGTCCGCCGCGCGGCTGATGCCATGCGCCGCCAAGGCTCGGTTATGGTTGAACCGCGACTCGATAAGGTGCGCGATTTCGCAATGCTTTTTGAGGCGACCGACTCCGGGGTGGTATACAGGGGATTGTCGCTCTTTTTTAATTCCGGCCAGACGGCCTACGGCGGTAATATTATAGCGCCGCAAGATGAGCTTGCCGCAGAATTGAATGCTCCGTATCTGCACGAAACAGCCTATGCCGTGGCGCAGGCACTCGGTGAGATTCTCGGCACGGACTATCGCGGACCATTAGGGGTTGATATGATGCTGTATGGCCCGGACCGAATGATTTGCCCGACCATTGAAGTGAATTTGCGCACAACTATGGGTTTTGTGGCCTTGGCGCTTGGCCGGCGATGGCCTTACGGCCGCATGCACGTAACCCCGACCGGGGCGTATCTGTCGCTTCCCGGCGGTAAGGTGCAGCCGCTTACTCCGTGTTGAATGGCGGGTGAATCAGAGGTCGAGGCGTTCCTGGCCTAACAGACTGTCGCGCACCTCGTCGTCGCTCAGCTCCGGCTCGACTTGTGCAGAGTCAATTTCTTCGGCTTCAACGTCTTCAGCTTCGGGTTCGTTGACCTCCACAGGCTCGATTTCGGTAAGGGTGCCGAGGGTGTAGGTGGTGAGTCGCTTGCCTTTGGCCTTGAAGCTCTTGAGCCCGATAAATTCGGCGGCAACAATTTCGAGTGGTTCGCGGAAGTCGTCGGCACCACCGAATTCAACCCGCAGGCGAGCTCCGGGAGTGTCGGTCAGCATAATGAGTTCGGAGGCGGCACTCTCGCCCACGAAGCGCTGCTTTTTCGCCGAAGGCTCGAACTTGAAGCGCTTGATGTAGGGATACCCTTGCTCGGCATCGTTGAGCACCGCGGTCCACACAGTGTTCGGGCGGAAACGCTCTATGCGCAGAATCGGGTCGTCGTAGTGGTTCGTGGCGTCGAAAGATGTGGTGTAATATTCGCCGCTTTTGAGAATAACCAGCACCAGGTCAGTGCCCTGGAATTCGCCCAGGAAGTTGCCGCGGCCGTCGTAGTTGAGGCGATTAACATCGGGGTCGAACCAAACTTTTCGGCCGCCCAGAGTGGAGGCTCCGCGCTCGCGTAGCGAAAAGCGGTGAACTTCGTTGCGCGTAACAATGTTGCCGCGGCTCTGTTTGCCCTTGATCTGCAGCTCGGAGAAGTCAACGTCGAACTGCAGCTTGTTGAGGCGGGCTTTGGGCTTGAGGGTGACACGCACAACTTCGGCCTCGCCGTTGGAGTTGGCGGTGAAGTAGCAGACCTTACTTCCGGGAGTGCCCTGGGTAAGGTCATACTCCTGATCGCGGCGCACTCCGGTAACTGCAAAGCGCTTCATGTAGTATGTGCCATCTTTGCCGTCGCGGTAAATTACGTTATATACGGTGCGTTCGTCTTTTTTCTTATAAACGTCGATATGCTCGATGTTTTTACCCACAAACATTTTTTCCTGAACCTTGACGACTTTGTATTTGCCGTCGCGGTAGAAAATTATGATGTCGTCGATGTCTGAGCAGGGAGCTATGAACTCGTCTTTGGTCAGCGATGTGCCGATAAAGCCTTCCGCGCGGTTGATGTAAAGCTTGCGGTTGGCTTCGGCAACGGTTGCCGCCTCGATTGAGTCGAAGCCGCGAATAACCGTTTTGCGCTGATAGTGCTCGCCATATTTTGTTTTAAGTTCCGAGTACCACTTGATTGCGTAGGCAACAATGTCTGAAAGATCGCGGTTAATGGCGGCGATGCGCTCTTTATATTCTGCAATTAGTTCTTCGGCCTTATCTTTATTGAATCGTAAAATGCGGCGCATTTTGATTTCATAAAGGCGCTGAATGTCATCGTCGGTAATTTCGCGGATAAAGAGTTCCTTAAACGGTTCGAGGCGCTTGAGAATATGAGCCGTAGCTTCCTCGAAGCTCTTGGCCTGTTCGTATTCCTTATCCTTATAGATGCGTTCTTCAATAAATATGCGTTCGAGCGACGCAAAGTGGAGTTGCTCTTCAACCTCGCCGCGCTGAATCAGCAGCTCGCGGCGCAGCAGCTCGCGGGTGGAGTCTACGCTATAGCGAAGGTAGTCGCTGACACCGATGAAGCAGGGCTTTTTGTCGCGGATAACGCAGCAGTTCGGATAAATCGAGGTTTCACAATCGGTAAAGGCATAGAGTGCGTCGATGGTTTTGTCGCTCGACGCTCCGGGCTGCAGATAAACGGTTATGCGGGCTTGGCCGGAGGTGTGGTCGTCGACCTTGCGCACCTTGATTTTGCCCTTCTCCATTGCCTTGAGAATGGAGTCGGTTATGGTGCGGGTTGTGGTTCCGAACGGAATTTCGGTGATTGCAAGGGTTTTGTTGTCTACCTTTTCGATTTTGGCGCGCACTTTGATTGCGCCTCCGCGCTGGCCGTCGTTGTAGCGGCTAACGTCGACAAAGCCGCCGGTTGGGAAGTCGGGGAGCAGTTCAAATTGTTCGCCGCGCAGATATGCCACGCAGGCATCGAGAATTTCATTGAAATTGTGGGGCAGAATCTTGCTCGACAAGCCTACGGCAATGCCTTCTACGCCCTGGGCCAGCAGCAGCGGAAACTTTACGGGCAGCACTACGGGTTCGCGGTTGCGGCCGTCGTAGCTCGGCACCCATTCGGTGAGTTTCGGGTTATAGAGCACCTGCAGGGCAAACGGGCTCAGGCGCGCTTCAATGTAACGGCCGGCGGCGGCAGAGTCGCCGGTTAGGATGTTGCCCCAGTTACCCTGGGTTTCAACCAAAAGCTCTTTCTGGCCGAGCTGAACCAGCGCGTCTTTAATCGAGGCGTCGCCATGAGGGTGATATTTCATGGTGTCGCCAACTATGCCGGCCACCTTGTTGAAACGCCCGTCGTCGAGGGTTTTCATCGAGTGGAGCACGCGGCGCTGAACCGGCTTGAGGCCGTCGTCGATGCTCGGAACGGCGCGTTCGAGAATCACGTATGAGGCATAGTCGAGGAACCAGCTTTTATACATTGATTTGAGCTGGTAGCGGGCTGAAGAGTAGTCGTCGGAAAAGGGTTGGTTGATTGGTTCGTCTGCCATAGTAACGCAAAGTTACGAATTTTTTTGGTAGTTGCAAAAATTTTACGTAACTTTGCACCCGTATTAGGAAAGATGGCAGAGTGGTCGATTGCAGCGGTCTTGAAAACCGCCGAGGGTCACACCTCCGGGGGTTCGAATCCCTCTCTTTCCGCCCGGAAGGCTGCAAGCATAGGTGCTTGTAGCCTTTGTTTTATTGGAAAGTGATAAATGAAAGCCCCCCGAAGTTGCGGCTTCGGGGGGCAGATATTTCCGGTGGGGGAATTAGAGGCGGATGAGGTGGCCGTTTTGGATGTAGAGGCCGGGGAGGGGATT
>CAZKPP010000011.1:0-44408 GCA_964554665.1 uncultured Bacteroides sp. | reverse complement strand
CGGCCTGCCCGCCTGCCGCCCCCGCATGTCGCTGATGCTCAACTAATCCCCCCGGTCCACGCTTACATTGATGCGGATAGTTGCGGTTGTCAAAAAGATTGATTAACTTTGCAACATGATTATCAAGGACAAACAGACCATACGCACTATAAAGAATGACCTGCTCGAACAACTCAAGCGGGAACATGCTTTTTGGTCATATGAGTCAGAGTCCGTCAACCTCGATGCGGTCGACGATAATCAACTGATAGCCTATACTATGCGATATTTGGACCTTCCGGATATTAACCGGCTCTTTTCAATCTTTCCGGTTGGTAAAATCAAAAATGCATGGAAAAACCTGCTCGTTCCCGAAGGAGACTACCTCTATACGCTGAATAGGTTTTTTTCGTGGTACTACTTCAAGGCCAAAAAACCTGACTCCTACCTGAAAAGCCTGCAAACCCGCCACCTCAACCACCTAACCGGCGCATAGACTATGAGCGGACTTGCTCCACATACCGGCCGGATATTTGAGGCCATATCACGACTCGAATGTATTAAACCATACGTTCTTGTCGGTGGCACTGCCCTATCATTGCAGTTAAAGACTCGCCAAAGCGAAGACCTTGACTTTATGTCGTGGCGAAGCAGAAAAAACGAAAGCCGTGAAGTTGATTGGCCAAAGATTCGCAAGGAGCTGGAGCAGATTGGCACTATAGAGCGATGCGATATATTGGACTTTGACCATGTGGAATTTGTTGTGGACGGAGTGAAAATATCGTTCTACGCCAGCCCTAACTATTCGCCGCTGCAGAGCGAAATAACCTACCTAAACAATCTCCGCATTGCCGACCTGACTGCCATCGGGGCAATGAAAATGGAAGTTATGTTGCGCCGGAGCAAATTCCGTGACTACTACGACATCTATTCGCTAATTATGGCGGGCGTTGACCTTTGGACCATGATAGACCTGGCCTTAAAATATTCCGGTCATCGCCTTAAGTCAAAGAATCTTTTGGCCATGCTCACAAGGTCCGACAGATTTCTTCCGGACGACAGATTCCGGGCGCTTGCGCCAACATATCAGGTCACACCCAAAGAAATCGAAGAAAAAATAAAATCAACACTCGACTCCCCCGCATGTCGCTGATGCTCAACTAATCCCCCGGTCCACGCTGTTGCTTTTTTAGTGGCGGGTGGGCAATTTTTGGGGTGGGGAGCGCGTTATATGGTTGTTATGAAGAATATTCTGATAGCTATTATATTTCTTTTAGGCTTTTCGAGTTGCATAGTCGATAGTTTCGACACCTCGCCGTCGGCCCAGCCAACATTTTCGACCGGCGCCGAGGGCCTCGACATGGGCCTCTATTATTCCGGCATACCTTCGCCCACCTCCAACCTGCGAATCATCAACCCCAACCGCAAGCTCATCAACCTTTCGGAGGTGCGCCTGCGCTCGGGCGAATATTTCCGCATAAACGTCGACGGCCAGTCGGGCAGAGTGTTCAACGATGTTGAAATCCGCCCCAACGACTCGATCTACGTTTTCGTTGAGTGCACGCTCCCCTCACCCCAAAGCGCCGAACCGACACCCTACGAAGACTGGCTTGACGTGACCACCAACGACGTTACCAAATCGGTGCGCATAACCGCCAGCGCCCAGCGCGTCAACCTTATTCGCCGCGTAACTGTTGAGGCTGACTACACGCTCGGCGCCGAGGTGCCGAACCTGATTTACGATACTCTGCGCGTGGCCTCCGGCGCTACGCTCACTATTGCCCCCGGCGCCAAGCTGCTCTTTCACGACCGTGCGGCTCTGGTTGTTGACGGCACCCTGATCAGCAACGGCTCCGTCGAGCAGCCCATAGAATTTCGCGGCGACCGCACCAACAATGTTGTTGCCGACATTTCATACGAGGTTATGTCAAACCAATGGGAGGGTGTGCGCTTTTCGTCGTCAAGTCGCGGCAATCATTTGGCCTACACCTCAATAGTCAACACCTGTCAGGGCGTGCGCGTCGACTCGCTGGCCGACCTTACCATGGTCAACTCGCGGCTGTATAACTCCGGCTCGCGCCAGCTCCAGGCTGCCGATTCAACCACCGTTACGGCCCTCGGCTGCGAAATTTCCAACGCCGCAGATGCTCTGCTTTATCTCGGCGCCGGCACTTTCCTGTTCGACCGCGCAACCATTGCCAACTGGTATCTCTTTAAGTGGCCGAGCGAAGAAATCATAGTGTTTGCCAACCCAGAGGCTACCTCTGCATCTTTTGCCAACTCCATAATCTACGGGCGCGACACTCCCATCAATGAATACTCCGACCCCACCACGCGCAACATCTGGTTCCGCCGCTGCATGTTTGCCACCGGCGGCTCCGACGACGACCGCTATATCAGTTGCCTTTGGGAAACCGACCCCTTGTTGCAATACTCCCTTACCGACTATACCTTCACCTACATTCCCGCCGCCGACTCTCCGGCCATCGATGCCGCTGATCCGGCCTTTGACTCGCCCGAGCTCCCTGCCGACGACCGCTTCGGCCGCCCCCGCGGCCTGACCCTCGGCGCCTACGCCCCCGCCCCCTGAAGCCGAAGATTTTTCTTTGTAAAGAAAGATTTTGGCCGATTTTTTTCTTTCTAAAGAAAGTTTGCGTAACTTTGCGGTGTAATATAACCAAAAAGTGAACTATGGCAGAGATTAAATGCATCGGCATATTGACCTCCGGCGGCGATGCCCCCGGCATGAATGCCGCAATTCGTGCCGTTACCCGCTCGGCAATCTATAACGGTTTTAAGGTCAAAGGCATATATCGCGGATATAAAGGTCTGCTGACCGACGAAATCGTAGACTTCAAAACCCAAAACGTCAGCAACATCATCCAGGCCGGCGGCACCATACTCAAAACCGCCCGCTGCAAGGAGTTCCAAACCCCCGAAGGCCGCCAGCTGGCCTACGACAACCTGCGTCGCCACGGCATCGATGCCCTCGTGGTTATCGGCGGCGACGGCTCGCTCACCGGCGCTCGCATCTTTGCCAACGAATTTAACTTCCCCTGCATCGGCCTGCCCGGCACCATCGACAACGACCTCTACGGCACCGACAAAACCATCGGCTACGACACGGCGCTCAACACCATTATGGAGTGTGTCGACAAAATCCGCGACACCGCCACAAGCCACGAACGCCTCTTCTTTATCGAAGTCATGGGTCGCGACGCCGGCTTCCTGGCCCTCAACGGCGCTATCGCAACCGGCGCCGAAGCGGCCATCATCCCCGAAATATCCACCGAAGTCGACCAGCTCGCCGAGCTGATTAAAAACGGCTTCCGCAAGAGCAAAAACTCGTCGATAGTTCTGGTGGCCGAAAGCCCCGTAACCGGCGGCGCCATGGGCCTGGCCGAACGCGTTCACCGCGAATATCCCAACTACGACGTGCGCGTTTCGATTCTCGGCCACCTGCAGCGCGGCGGCTCACCAACGGCCACTGACCGCATTCTGGCATCGCGCATGGGCGCGGCCGCCATCGACGCTCTTATGGAAGACCAGCGCAACGTTATGATCGGCATTCAAAACGACCAGATTGTCTACGTGCCCTTCTCCAAGGCCATTAAAAACGATAAGCCTATCGACCGCTCGCTGCTCGAAACCCTCCGCCGACTCTCAATCTAACCCCAAAAATATTATGACCGAACTTGAAACAATCAGCTATGCCCTCGGCATGAGCATGGCCAACAATTTCCGCTCGTCGGGCATTAAAGAACTCGACGTAAATAAATTTGCCGCAGGCCTCGACGCCGCATTCAATGGCAAAGAACTCGAAATGACCTACGACCAGGCCAAGGAAACCATCCGCCAGTATTTCACTGCCATGGAGCAGGAAATGCAGGCCCAGGCAGCCGCCGCAGCCAAGGTTAACGAGGAAGCCGGCAAAGCCCACCTCGAAGCCAACGCCAAGCGCCCCGAAGTCGTTACCCTTCCCTCCGGCCTTCAATACGAAGTTATTACCGAAGGCAACGGCCCGCAGCCCACGGCTCAGGACCAGGTTAAGGTTCACTACACCGGTCGCCTGATCGACGGCACCGTGTTCGACAGCTCCGTAGAGCGCGGCGAGCCCGCAACCTTCGGCGTTACGCAGGTGATTCCCGGATGGGTCGAAGCCCTTCAGCTCATGAAGGCCGGCTCGAAGTGGCGCCTCCACATCCCCTCGCAGCTGGCCTACGGCCCGCAGGGCGCCGGCGGCGTTATCGGCCCCAACTCCACCCTGATTTTCGACGTTGAACTTCTCGAAGTTTTAGGTAAATGAAAAAACTCCTCGCAATGATAATTGGAGCAGCCGCTTTGTGCGGTTGCTCCAACGTTTCTAAACCTACGTCGCTCAAGGGCGTTTACGAGCAGCGCTTGGCCGCTGCCGAAACCTTCAGCGACTCCATAGCCGCGGTCAACGGCACCTTCATTGGCGGCATTTTCAATAACCGCTACCGCTCCTACTCCCACGACCTCATCGGCTCCGACAAGCAGGAAATGCTGCGCGGCATCCGCACCGTGCTGGCCGTCGACACCGCCAACCTCTCCTACCTTTCCGGCCTGCAGATGGGCCTGGAAATCATGGAGGTTTATCGCGAAAACGCCGCCTCTGAAAACATTTCCAAAGCCAAGCTGCTCGACGTAATCACCGACGCCTTCATGCTCGACTCGCTCAATATCGACGAGCTGCGCGAAATGCAGGCCATTTATCAGCAGATGGCGCTTAATATCGAGCGCCGCGCCCAGGAGCGCGCCCAGGCCCACATCTATAACTCCAAGGAGGCCCAGGAAAACCGCATGATGGGCGACGCCGTTATGGCCAAATATAAAACCAACCCCGACTTCAGCCCCGTGGGCTCCGACGGCTTGCTGCGCAAAACCGTAACCGAGGGCGACGGCGAAGTGCTCAACCCTAACCTCCCCGTCAAGGTCAGCATTACCGAGCGCCGCGCCGACTCCGGCCAGGTTATCCGCGCCATTGCCCCGCGCGCACTCTTTGCCGGCGAGCCCAACCACCCGGTGCTCGCTTCGGTGCTCCCCTACATGTCGATGGGCGAAACCGCCGTGTTCATTGTGCCCTACTCCCTGGCATACGGTACCCCCGGCGAACCCGCAGCGCACATCGGTCCCTGTGAAACCATTATCGCAGAAGTAACCGTTTCTCCAAATATTTAATGGTAGGCCCAATTTCCACCGGCGGAATCGTTGCCTTGGCAATCGCCTTGGTTTGCCTTGCCATCTCCGGCTTCGTGTCGGGGAGCGAAATCGCCTTCTTCTCGCTCTCGCGCAAAGAGCTCAACGAAGCCGACGAAACCTATGGCCAGGAATGGACCCAGGGCATACGCAACCTGCTGCGCCAGTCCGAGCTCCTGTTGGCAACCATATTGATTGCCAACAACATGGTCAACATAGCCATAGTTGTTCTCACCAACTATGGCCTCGGCCCCGTGTTTAAGGGTATGCCCGAGGTGCTCAGCTTTGTGCTGCAAACCGTTCTGCTCACCTTCCTGATTCTGCTTTTTGGCGAAATTTTGCCGAAGCTCGCCGCCCAGCGCGCGCCGCTGAAGTGGGCGCGCGCAACTGCCGGCATCTGGCACACGCTAACCGTGTTGCTGCGTCCGTTCAGCGGCCTGCTGGTCAGCAGCTCGGCCATAGTTCACCGCGTGGTTGAGAAGAAACCCCAGAATATTTCAACCGACGAACTCTCGCAGGCCCTGGAGCTCACCGACGTTGAAAAACGCGACGACTCGCGCCTGCTCCAGGAAATTCTGCGCTTCGGCGACACTACCGCCAGCGAGGTCATGACCCCGCGCGTCGACATTACCGACATTTCCATCGACGCCTCCTTTACCGAGGTGCTCGAAATTGTCAATGAGTCGGGCTATGCGCGCATACCCGTTTATGAGGGCACGCAAGACAATATCCGCGGCATCCTCTATTCGCGCGACCTGCTCCCCTATGTTGAAAACCACCCCGACAACTTCAGCTGGCAGAGCCTGCTGCGCCCCGCCTACTTCGTGCCCGAATCGCGCATGATCGACGACCTGCTCGAAGACTTCCGCCGCCGCAAGGTCCACATGGCCATAGTTGTTGACGAATTCGGGGGCACACGGGGCATAGTTACTCTCGAAGACGTGCTCGAAGAAATTGTTGGCGACATCGACGACGAATACGACGAAGTTGAGAAGAACTACAAAAAACTCCCCGACAACACCTATATCTTCGAGGGAAAAACCTTGCTCAACGACTTTTTCCGCATTACCGAACAGGAGGACGAGGCCGAAGAACTCTACGGGCCCGTTACCGAAGACTGCGAAACCCTGGCCGGCATGCTCCTGGCCATCAAGGGCGACTTCCCCCGCGAAAAAGAGAGTCTGGTCTATGGCCGCTGCCGTTTTCTGATTCTCGACATCGCCAACCACCGCATCGTGTCGGTGCGCGTAAAGGTTATGCCCGAAATCCAGCAATGAAACCGCTGCCGCTGCTGCTCGCCGTTGCCGCGCTACTGGGCGCCTGCTCCCGGCCGGCACCGGTGCCCCGCCCCGAAGCCTATCCGCGCGTAGCGGTCTATCCGGAATCATACCGCCCCGTGCGTTTCGGGCCGCTGCAGCTGATGGTCAACGACTCGGCGCGCGTCGACTCGCTTTCGCCGCAGTGGTTCAACATTGTCTATCCCGCCTATGGCGTCACCGTTAACTGCACCCTCACCCTTGGCGCCGACTGGGCCGACGTGCTCGCCAACCGCCGCGAGCGCATTGGCCGCAATCTCGGCGACCGCCACGCGCAGGTGGCCTCCGCGCCCGGCCGCGAACTCATAGTCGCACCCACGGCCCTGTCAACCCCGGTTCAGTTCCTGATTACCGACTCCGCCTCCTTTGTGCTTTCGGGAGTTGCCGTTAGCTCCTGGCCCCCGGCCGCGCCCGTCGACTCCGTCAAACCCCAGATCGAGGCCTTGGCCATAGACTTAGCCCATATTCTGCCATGAACGTATTTATTGCTCCCGGAGGACGCCTCGCCGTTGACCGCCTCGTGGCCCACGCCGCCGGCCCCGATGCCAGGGTTATCCACGACCCCGACGGCGCCCCGCTCCTTGTCGGCTCGCTGCTGAATATCTCAATTTCCCATAGCCGCCACTTCGCCGCAGTGGCCGTCGATGCCGACCGCCGCATAGGCGTAGACATCGAAGAACCGCGCCTTGAGCAGCTGCAGCGCGTGATTTCCAAATTCCTCACGCCCGACGAGCTCCCCGCCTGGGGCCACCGCCTGCTTCAGGCCTGGACATGCAAGGAGGCCGTGTTCAAAGCCGCCGGCATCCCCAACATCGGCCTCGCCTCCATTCGGCTGGTCGGACCCTCCCTGGCCGCCACCCCCGACGGTCGCCACTTCTGCCTGCAAACCGTCGAAACCGCCGACTACACCCTTTCAACGGCCTATGAACAACATTGAAGAAGAAATCCGTCTGCTTTCCCAGCGCATAGCCGCCAATCCCGCCGACGACGACGCCTACTATCGCCGCGGCACCCTGCGCTGGCGCCTGCAGCAGCGCGCCGGAGCCATTACCGACCTCAACACTGCCGCCCGCCTCAACCCCCAAGGGCCCGCCCCGGCCGCCGTGGCCAACCTCAACGCCATCATGGCCTTCTTCAACCCCGACCTCTACAACCCCTAACCATCCCCATCCTCTCCTCTGGGCTCCTCGCCTACCTCCTCCACGCCATTACCCACTAACAGGTGCTGCATGTTCACTCAATTCTCTTGGTCATAAGTGTTAAGCAGATTGCGAATTTCGCTTTCAGAGGGTAACATCTTTGATATACGTTCAATCTCTTCGTTAAGCCGGTATTCCGCAACCCCCATTGGTCGTTCAATTCCATCAAACGACCATTCCACCACAGTCTTGTCCTTAGATTTACACACAAGCAACCCTATTGTGGGATTGTCGTCTGCTTCTTTCATCAACCTATCAACGGCTGATACATAGAAATTTAGCTTGCCTGCATATTCCGGAATGAACGCTCCCGTTTTTAGCTCCAACACAATATAACATTTGAGCTTGGTGTGGTAGAATATCATATCCGGAATAAATATCTGCCCTCCGGGCATTCTGAGTTCCATTTGTCTTCCTACAAATGCAAAACCGCTGCCGAGTTCAAGAAGGGTACGCGAAATATTGTTTATTAAAGCGTCTTCCAATTGTCGCTCTGAATGAATCGCTGTATCAATAAAGCCAAAATCGTAAGGACTTTTTAAAATTGCCTTTGCCAGCCCGCTATGAGGGGTTGGTAGTTTTGTGTCAAAATTGGAATCAGCCTGCGCGGCTCGAGCGTAGAGGTCGTTTGCCATTTCTACTTCCAATTGCGAACGACTCCATCCGCCCTTAATGGTTTGCTCAATATAAAACAATGCTTCGACAACTGACTTCGCGTGAGTAAATATTTGTATGTGATGACGCCATGGCACTTCGCCAAAATCAAGTGGCATCTCAAATTCTTCACCAACTTGGTGAAGAATTATATCACTTTGACTATAAAACTCATACCATCTTTTGGAATAACGGAGATTTGCAGCCGAAAGACCGGACTGCCCCGGAAATTCTTCTTTCAAATCAAGGCTGAGTGAGTCGAAAAATGCGCTGCCCCATTTCGATTCGGAGTGCAAGCGAGAAATGTCGTGTCCCAAAGACCAATAGAACTCTAAAAGGGCAGTGTTCACCTTTACGGCAGCTTTGATCTGCAGCGTGCGAAACCGAGATTTAATATTAGCGAGCAACGAGGCGTACTCTTTCCCGGCCACTGTTAAATCTCTTTTCATGAAATGAGGTTTATTCTCTTGCATAGTCAAAAATTTAGATACCGCAAAGTTACAAAAAAAATGCGAATAGATAATCCGGGGGGGCTTGGCGACGACGCTGCTCGATGGCGGGCCGCCATCGCCCCCGCAGGCTCGCCCGCAAAAAATTCGGCATTCAAAATTCCAAATTTAAAATTATTTTTGTAACTTTGCGGGGTCAGACCGTCTGCAGATGCCCGGTCGCGGGCTGAGGGCGGGGTGACAACGACATATTTTTGAAAGCGTTTATCCAACGCTCGTTCTTGGTTTATAGAAACTTCGCAACTTTCAAATCACAATCAAGAATGAGACAGAGATAGACGCCTTATGTGGTTACACGTATGTAATCTCGCGTGAGGCATCTGCTCTGTTCGTTCTATTGTGATGGGCAATGCGAAGGCCTCTATAAACAGGACGGACAGAAAGATAAGGTCCTCGCGCTTTTTGTTTGAAAACCAATCAGTTAACCACGCCAAAGAAACGGACCCCGCGGCACTATTGCAGCCAATGAATCTGCTCTTCAAGCGCACCTTCTATCCGGTCGGACAGGGAGCTTTTTATGCCGCGGAGGTTTACCAACAAACCCCCGACAGCTACCGGCGGCTTTTCCGAGCCGTTTATGATTGCGGCAGCTCCTCGGCCGGCTCTCCAGCCCTTATCGGAAATATTATTAAGGAGGAGATGGTGGATAAAGAAGTAGATGTACTTTTTATTTCTCATTTCGACCAGGACCACATCGATCAAGTTAAGCAACTGGAACCCAAAAACGTTATTATTCCATATATCTCCGATGAACAGTTGAAGGTTCTTGAAATATTCAGTGATTATTTCAACGAAAAGCAGTTTGACTACAAAGCGTACAAGGGTATCGAAGGCCGTTTCCCCAATCAGCCACGACTAATTTACGTGCGCCCTTTTGACGAAGGTCACGCTCAGAATTGGCGCAATAACTTGGACCTCAGCGAACAAGACGGTGAGCGTAAAGTCGACCTGGCAAGCAATAGTTTGATTTGGGCGACTATTCCCGGAGAGAGAAAAAAGAAGTTGATGGAATATGTTGTCTTTTCCCCGAAATTAGGTGATTTCATTGAGCAATTTATAGAAAAAGTTAATGAATCGCCGCTGCTCGATTATGAGACATTGAATGCAGACGAAAATGGTGGATATATTACTGACCCTGAAAACTTTAAAGAATTAACGAGGATTTACAAAGAGCTTAAGCTCAAAAACGAACATTCGCTGGTTGTCTACTCGAATATTGTTGGAGAAGCCGAGAATTTCTGCTATTTCAAATTCGTTAGCCACACAGCATTAGGGAGCAGATTAAACCCGGCGTCTCCGAAAATGAGTCTTTATGCCGAATATGCTAAATACCCTACCGGATGCGTATTCTTCGGCGATATTTCGGTCGACCGAAAATGGCTCAACGCATTCTATAATAAGTTAAATAATAGCCAAATCTCTCAAATCGGGGCGTTGCAGATTCCCCACCATGGGGCTAAATCGGGCAATGGAGATTTGATTCTGCCGGCGTCCAACGCAGCCTTTAAGTTCCCGCTCTGCTTTGCATGCGTGGGCGCAGACAACCGCTATAACCACCCCTGCTACAAAATTATAGAAGCGCTGAGAGACCAAGGCGCGGAAGTCGTGGTTATTAACGAACACCCCGAAACCAAACTCATCGGAATAGGAATAATCAACAATCAAATATAAATCAATAACCCATATCATTTATGAACAATATTTACAAACTAACCCTAAGGCGGTGGCTCGCGCTGCTTGCGTTGTTGCTGCCGCTTGCAATCAGCGCACGCGACTTCGAGTACACTTACGAGGGCCAGACCCTGACCTACACTGTCCTCGACGAAGATGCCAAAACCTGCCAAACAAAAGCGGGGAGTTCAGGTGGCCCCGGAAATAATGTCAGCGGCAGACTGATTCTCCCCTCAACCGTTTTCGACGGCAGCAACCAATACACCCTAACCTCCATCGACAGCTATGCGTTCTATGGCTGCACCGAGCTGACATCGGTCACCATCCCCAACTCTGTTACCACTATCGGAGATCTTGCTTTCGAGAAATGCACCGGCCTGACCTTACTCACCATCGGCAACTCCGTGACTGAAATCGGCGACTATGCTTTCCGCAATTGCAGCGGCCTGACTTCGCTTACCATTCCCAACTCCGTTACCGAAATCGGCAGCGAGGCTTTCCGCTGCTGCAGCGGCCTGTCGGAGGTAATCATCGGTAATTCCGTTGAAACTATCGGAGATCTCGCTTTCGAGAAATGCACCGGTCTGACATCGATTACCATCCCCAACTCCGTTACCTCTATCGGCCACTCGGCTTTCCACGACTGCAACGGCCTGACAGATGTAATATTCAATGCTGAAAACTGTACCTTTTGGGGCTCAAGCTGGTCTCCGATTTTTCCATATTATATTAAATCGGTCATATTTGGCGAGAGTGTTAAAACTATCCCAGTGAATGCTTTCTACAATTGCAGCAACCTGACCTCGGTAACTATCCCTAACTCTGTTACCTCTATCGGCGGCAATGCCTTCGAGAACTGCACCGGCCTGACGGAGGTAGTCATCGGTAACTCCGTAACCTTTATCGGCAACTCAGCTTTTTACCGCTGCATTGGCCTGATAAAGTCGGCTTATCCCAATAACTTAAGCAATCCATTCTCAGCCGGTACGGCAATAGCCTATAACCCGGAAGGAGCGATAATAGAAGACGGATTTGTTTTCGGACCGGATAAGAAGTCGATTCTCTTTGCTTCCTGTAATCTTGAAGGCGAATACGTTATTCCGAAATCAGTTGAATCTATTGCTTCCTCCGCTTTCTCCTACTGTAGCTCGCTGACATCCCTTACCATACCTAACTCAGTTACATCTATAGGTAACCAGGCGTTCAAAAACTGTGGAGGCCTTAAAGACCTTATTTTTGAAGATGGCGACCAAACACTGGCTCTGGGGTATAATTTATATAAATCTACTTCAACAGGTGAAGGTTTGTTCAATGACTGTCCCCTGGAAACCCTCTATCTTGGCCGAAACTTAAGTTACGGAACTTCAAAATCTTATGGCTATTCTCCGTTCAATAATAAAAAAACGCTCAAAACAGTTACAATCACCAACTCAGTAACAGCAATCGGCAACTACGCTTTCCGCAATTGCAGCGGCTTGATAAAGTCGGCCTATCCCAACAACTTAAGCAATCCTTTCTCATATGGTACGATAATAGCCTATAACCCGGAAGGAGCGATAATAGAAGACGGATTTATTTTCGGGCCGGATAAGAAGTCAATCTACTTTGCACCGTTAAATCTTGAAGGCGAATACGTTATTCCGGAATCAGTTGAATCTATCGGCGATAAAGCGTTCTGCGACTGCAGCGGTCTGACTTCGGTTACCATCCCCAACTCAGTGACCTCTATTGGCGGCTCGGCTTTCTACAACTGCAGCGGCCTGACTTCGCTTACCATCCCCAACTCAGTGACCACTATTGGCAACCATGCTTTCTATGGCTGCAGCGGACTTAGTAATATTGAGAATGTAAACCCGGTGCCTCCTTCGATTTCCAGTTCGTCATTTAGCGGTCTTTACGACTCTGCTATCGTAACGGTGCCGGCAGGGTCTATTGGACAATATGTTAGCTCAAACTGGGTTTTATTTAAGTACCTGCGTCAGAAAGGCAGCGATGCGCCGATTGAAATTGGAACCGCTAACGACGGAACGCTAAACTATTATCTTATCCCTGCCACGGCCGAAGGAGAAAAGAACACGGCAATTGTTAAACCCGGAAATTATAGCGGCGAAATAATTATTCCCGAACGATTCACGGTTACGGACGATGACGGTAACAACACCCGCTATTATGTAATCGGAATCGGTCAAGGCGCGTTCAAGAACTCGTCAATTACGAAAGTTACCTTCAATTCGCGCATTGACTTGAAGATTATTGGAGCCGAAGCCTTCAGCGGTTGTACACAACTCACCGAGTTTACGATTCCCACTATGGTTGAAACTATCGGCGAATCTGCGTTCTATGGCTGCAACGGCCTGAAAGGAGATTTCAATATTCCTAATTCGGTAAACTCAATCGGCAGTTCAGCTTTCTACGGCTGCCACGGCCTCACCTCGGTCTCCATCCCTAACTCCGTTGCTAAAATCGAAAGCTCGACTTTCTATAACTGCACCGGCCTGACCTCGGTCGCCATCCCCAACTCCGTTACTGCTATCGGTAACTCAGCGTTCTATGGCTGCAGCGGCCTGACTTCACTCTCTATCCCGGGCTCCGTTACCGAAATCGGCAACGAGGCCTTCTACGGCTGCTCGGGCATAGGCAATGTAAGAATCGAAGATGGCGAAACTCCGCTTTCGGTAGGCAATGCATTTAGCAGTTGTCCGATTGAAACGGTTTATCTCGGCCGCAATTTCTGTGGTCAATCTTCTCCGTTTAAGAGCAAGAATACAATAAAAGAAGTAACTATAGGCAACTCCGTAACCGAAATCAGCGACTCGGCTTTCTACGAGTGCCGATCATTGAAATCGCTTACTATTGGCGAAACCGTTACTTCTATCGGCAGCCGTGCTTTCGACGGTTGCCGGAATCTGACTTCGCTGAACATCCCCAACTCCGTAACCTCTATAGGCAGCTATGCTTTCTCCTGGTGCGTCGGTCTAAAATCAGTCATAATCCCCAACTCTGTTACCGAAATCGGCCGCGAGGCTTTCCGCTACTGCTATAACCTGACTGAGGTCACAATCGGCAACTCCGTTACATTTATCGGCGACTCTGCTTTCTATAATTGCAGTAGGCTACCCTCAGTGACCATACCCAACTCCGTCACCGAAATCGGAACATCCGCTTTTTCCAGCTGTAGTGGCCTAACAGAGGTCAGCATCGGCGACTCTGTAACCGCTATCGGCAGCGAGGCTTTCGCCGGCTGCACTCGCCTGTCCTCGATAGTTATAGGTAAATCCGTAACCTATATCGGTAGCGATGCTTTCAAAGACTGCGGCAGCCTGACCAAGGCTGAATTCTCGAGCATTGAACATTTGTGTTCAATCGGTTTTGAAAATTCTGCTGCTAATCCGCTGGCTAATACTCGGCGCTTGTATATCGCAGGCAAAGAGGTTACAGACCTGGTTATTCCCAACTCTGTGGTAACTATCGGTGACTATGCCTTCTACAACTGCGACGGTCTGACCTCGGTAACCATATCCGACTCAGTTACTGCAATTGGCGAGAACGCTTTTTCCGGCTGCGGCGCCCTGACTAAAGCCGAATTTGCAAGCATAGAAGCACTATGTGCCATGATTTTTGGAAGTGTTGATGCCAATCCTCTGTCTTACGCTCATCATTTATATGTCGCAGGCCAAGAGGTTACGAAACTTGTTATCCCCAACTCTGTCATTGCAATTGGCGACTATGCTTTCTCCGGCTGCAACGGCTTGACCTCGGTAAACATACCTAACTCCGTAGCCGAAATCAGTAAGTCTGCCTTCAGCAGTTGTACGTCGCTCGTAGACATTACTATTGAGCAAGGATCAACAAGCTTAGAATGTGGAGAACCCATGAGTTCTCTCTCAATCTTCCCCAACTGGACTTCTACCAACCATTCGGATAGTTCGACCTCATACAAAGAATATACGTTCTCGGTCGTTGCAGGTGATGTGCTGACTTTTAACTATGCTGTAGATAGCGAGGCCAATTATGACAAATTCATTGTTAAAATCAATAACACGACGGTTCTTACCGAAAGCGGGAACAAGTCGGGCAGCTATCGCAAGGAATTTACTGCTGATGCCAATGTGACTCTTTACCTTTCCTACACTAAAGATAGCTCTGATAGCAGAGGTGCTGATATGGTCTCTGTAACTAATATTATGGTTGGTAAGGGCTCGTTGTCTTCGCTATTTGCTGATTGTCCGATCGAAACGTTGTATCTCGGACGAAATCTGAACTATGCGATATCGCCTTTCCTTAACAAAGTTAGCCTCACCGGCTTGACAATCAGCAATTCCGTAACCACTATCGGCGAATCTGCTTTTTACGGCTGTACCGACCTGACATCGCTTACCATTCCCAACTCGGTTATTGAAATCGGCGACAATGCTTTCTTCGGCTGTAACAACTTGACATCGCTTACCATTCCCAACTCGGTTACTGAAATCGGCGACAATGCTTTCTCCGGTTGTTCCCGCCTGACTTCGGCTTACTTTGCGGATTCCGCTGAAGCAATCTCAATCGGGGATAATGCATTTAGCCCTCAAATTACAAACCTTTATTGGGGTCGCCCGGTAGAGGGGATGAATCTGCCCACATCCAATCTCGAAAGCCTGACTATCGGCAACGTAACGGCCAAAATACCCGATAATGCGTTTCAGGGCGTTACTTCCCTGAAGTCGCTGACTATGGGTAGCGGCCTTAAGGAAATCGGCGCCAACGCCTTCAGCGGATGCACCGGCCTGACAGAGATTGTGGTTCCAATCGCCGTTGAGACTATCGGAGCATCGGCCTTTGAAAACAACACCTCTGTCAAGACCATAATCATGGGCGCTCACGTTAAAAACATTGGCGAGAATGCCTTTAAGAACTGCCCCGCTACGAACGTCTACGTCACCGCTCAAACCCCGCCCGAAGCTCCCAACACCGCCTTCAGCGCCTACACCGCCAAGCTCTGGCTGCAAGACCCGGGAAATGATTCGGTTATCGACGCATACTACGACGTGTTTAACTGCTGGGACCGTTTCGACGGCTACGCTATGGTTGCCGCTACCGGCATTAACGTTGACGAAAACCCGACGGTTTCGCTCGAACCCGGGCAATCCGTTCAGCTGAACGCAACTCTTGAGCCCGAAAACGTTGCCCTGCCGCAAGTATATTGGCGCTCTACAAACCCGGAAGTCGCAACGGTTGACGCGAACGGAGTGGTTACGGTTCACACCTTGGCCGAAAACGCCTCATCAGCCGACTGCAAGATTATTGCTGAGTCGCTCTATGCCGACGGCCCGATTGCAGAGATTCCCGTTTATGCGATTAAGACTGTGAATGTTGAGGAAATTCGCCTGAGCGAATCCGAACTGACCCTGACAGTCGGCCAGACATTCCAACTTGAAGCCGAAGTGCTTCCCGTCGATGCCACCGACAAGCGCATCAGCTGGAGCAGCGCAGACCCCGAAATTGTCAGCATCAGCAATTCGGGCCTGCTTAGCGCAATCGCGGAAGGCTCAACGATGATTACTGCCGCAACCGCCGACGGCGAAATCTCCGCCACTTGTGCCGTAACGGTTATTATGGGAACTCCCGAACCGGTGAAGCCGGGCGAGCCGCTGACGCTTTATCGCATTCATAATAAGCACCATGCGGGTAAGTATCTGACCATGGACGATGATAAGATGCTGATTGCCGCCGACCTCGACGAAAGCAATCCCCAGCAGTTGTTTAGAATCGAGCCCGCAGGCGACAAGGTTCTTCTGTCCGCCCAGGGCACATACGTTGCCGAGGCAAACCACACGGCTAACATACAGAACGGCACGTCGGACCTCGAGCCGGGCGAGTTCTACATGGTGCGCAACGGCGATGAAGTTGCCTTCGACAAGGAAATGCCCAACGGCGGCACGTTTGCCAACGGCTCGCGCGCATTGAGTGTTCCCAACATCGACAACGGCCACGTAACGACCTGGGCAACAGGCACTCCCTACTCGTGGTGGTATCTCGAAGAAGTCACGTCGATGACGCTCACCGACCTTGCCTACACCAACGGCAACTATTACGGCAACATAACCATGCCCTTCGCCTTCAGCACCGATGCCGAGGTCTACACCGGTCTGCTCAACGATAACATTCTCGATATGACCGAGATAGACCATGACTTCGTGGAAGCCGGCAAGCCCGTGATTATCCGCTCGGCTTCGCCGGAGGTGACCCTCAACTTCTTGGAAAATGTTGACGAGCCGAGCGTTCAGGCCGCCGACAACCACCTGAGCGGCAACCTCTTTGCAGCCGACGCGCCCGAGAGCGCCCACGCTTTCTGCGTGCTCCCCGACCCCGAGCGTCCGGCATTCGCCGCCAACAGCCGCGCCATCGGCCGCAACGAATCGTATCTCGACTCAAGCATGGCCAACCATAACGAAGTGCTGCTCAACATCGACGGCACCGTGAGCATCGACGAGCTGAGCGTTGACGGCGCCATAGAGGTCTACGACCTGCGCGGCGTTAAAGTCGGCGATTCGACAAAGGGCCTGCCGCATGGCGTCTACATCGTCAAGACGGCGACTAAGACGACAAAAGTTGCGATCTAAAAAAACACACATACCCTTCCCTTGAAAAATCCCGCTACGGCGGGATTTTTTTAATTTTGAATTTTGAATTGGGGGAGCAAAATTTGGGGGTGTGGGCAGCTTGGCCCACATGCTTACGCGATGCACAGCGACGGCGAGCCGCCGTCGCCCCCGCAAGGGCGCCCACTCTCTCAATTCTCAAAAAATTGCGAATTACTAATTGCTAATTACTAATTATTTCGTAAATTTGCGGGAAATAATCGATTATCCATGAAAAATTCCGTTAAATGCTTGTTGGCGTGCGTGGCGGTTTCGTCTGCTGCTATATCGACGGCTGCCGTGGAGTTTACTCCCGGTCGCCTGTATGTTATTTCCTCGGGTCGCGATGTTGTTGACGACCGCGCCGCCCTGGTTAAGCCCGATGCCGCATCGCCGGCGCAATATTGGACCCTGACGGAGCTCAGCGGCTCCTGGCGCCTGATAAATCCGTTTAGCAACCTTGCGCTGCGCTCCGAGAGCGCCTCGGTTGGCGTTGGCGAGAACAACGGCTCCGACGAGGCTCAGCTCTGGACCGTAACTCCCACCACCCGCGGCCGCTTCACGTTGATTCCCACCAACCGTCCGCAGCTGGCGGCAGCCCCCTCGGGCTCGCGCCTGGCGCTGGTTGAAAAGGCCAACGGCGGCTATTTTTCAATCACCGAAAGCCCGATTGTTGGCTTCGATAATCAGCTGACCTATCGCTTCCGCTCGGTGGCCGAGCCCGAAAAGGTGTTGGGCAACGGCGACGACGGCGGCAACAACGCCCGCATAGTTGCCGAGGCCACGGACCCCGACAACCGCGGCCAATATTGGCAGGTTGAGATGATTGACCTCAACGACCGCGCCATAGCCGGCGCCTTCTACTCGCAGAACTGGGACGACGGCGGCAATAACGCGGCAATCGACTACCTGCTGCAATGGCCCGCCGAACAGGGCCAATGGAACAACGCCCGCTTCCGCTTTGTGCGTGTGCCCGACAAGGATGCCGTGGTCATTACCTCGGCGCAGAAGGGCCTGATGTATGCCCTCAACGACGCGGGCCAGCTTATCGCCAAGCCTCTGGACCTGACCGACCCGCGCGCGCAGTTTGCCATAGAAATCGTTGAGAAGCCGAAACTGCAGTCAAACGTGTGGGAAGACGAGCAGGTGTTTGCCATCAACAAACTTCCCGGCCGCGCAACGTTTAATCCCTACGCCACCGAGGCCGAGATGCTGGCCGACGTCGAGTTCCTGAAAACGCCGTGGCTCACGCCGAAATCGTCGGTGCGCCAGAGCCTTAACGGCGACTGGAAGTTCAACCTCGTTGAGGAGCCTTCGCAGCGTCCGCTCGACTTTATGCAGCCAGGCTTCGACGCTTCGGGCTGGGATGTGATTCCCGTTCCCTCCAACTGGGAGATGCTCGGCTACGACCATCCCATTTATGCCAACGTTGAGTATCCCCACGCCAACACTCCGCCCTTTATCAAGGCGCGCCCCGGATATAACGACGGCGGCAAAAACTACGGCATCAACCCCGTAGGCAGCTATCTGAAAACCTTTACGGTGCCCGCCGATTGGAACGACCGCCGCACGATTCTTCACTTCGGGGGCATATATTCGGCCGCCAATGTGTGGGTCAACGGCCAGCACATCGGCTACACCCAGGGCGCCAACAACGTAAGCGAATTTGACATCACCGACGCCCTGAAGCCGGGCGAGGAAAACACGCTGGCCGTAGAAGTGTTCCGCTGGAGCGACGGCAGTTATCTGGAGTGTCAGGACATGTTTCGCATGAGCGGCATTTTCCGCGACGTTGAGCTGCTGAGCGTTCCGCAGCTGTCGGTCTACGACCATGTTGTCGGCACCCAACTCGCCGACGACTTCAGTTCAGCCGCCGTGTGGGTTAACTTCACCACCGAGGGGAGCGGCAGCGGCCAAGTAGCCGTTAAGCTCTATTCGCCTCAAGGCGAGTTGGTTGACTCGAAAGACATAGCAATCAATGGCGCGGGCAGCTATTCGGCGGTGTTCAACGTTGCGAACCCGCAGCCCTGGAGCGCCGAAAAGCCGAATCTCTATCGCCTCGACATTGTGCAGACCGGGGCTCCGGGCCAGGAAATGGCCTTTTCAACCCCCGTTGGCATCCGCAACGTTAAAATCGCCAACTCGCTGCTTTGGATCAACGGCAAGCGCGTGTTCCTGAAGGGCGTTAACCGCCACGACACGTCGCCCGTCAACGGCCGCGCCGTAACGGTCGACGAAATGCTGCAAGATATTCTTCTGTTTAAGCAAAACAACATCAACACCCTGCGCACCAGCCACTATCCCAACGACGCCCGCATGATGGCAATGGCCGACTACTACGGCATTTATGTTTGCGACGAGGCCGACCTTGAAGACCATGCCAACCAGTCGATTTCGGCAAATCCGTCGTGGATTCCCGCTTTTGTTGACCGCATTACGCGCATGGTTACCCGCGACCGCAACCACCCGTCGGTAATCATGTGGAGCCTCGGCAACGAGGCGGGCAACGGCGGCAACTTTGAATATTGCTACGAAGAGGCCCGCAAGCTCGACCAGCGCCCCATTCACTACGAGGGCACGCGCGACGGCGGCGACTACGGCGGCCGCCGCTACAGCGACTTCTACTCGAAAATGTATCCCGGCCAGGCATGGATGCACGCCAACACCTCGGGCAAAGATAAGCCGATGTTTATATGCGAATATGCCCACGCCATGGGTGAAGCCGTTGGCAACTACCGCGAATATTGGGACGTTATCGAGGCCTCCGACGCAACTATAGGCGGCTGTGTGTGGGACTGGGTAGACCAGGCCATCTACGACCCGCAGCTGCTCAAGCAGGGCATCAAGCAGATTACCACCGGCTACGACTATCCCGGCCCTCATCAGGGCAACTTCTGCTCTAACGGCGTAGTGGGCCCCGAACGCCGGCCGACGGCCAAGCTGGCCGAGCTCAAGGCCGTTCACCAGTGGGTGAAATTCGACTCAATCAGCGTCAACGGCAACAAGGCCACCATTTATCTTCGCAACGCCTACGACTTCACGAACCTCAACGAGTTTGACCTCACATGGACCATGCTGGCCGACGGCTACCCGCTGAAGTCGGGCAAACTCCGCCTCCCCTCCGTGGCGCCCGGCGAGTCTACTGAGCTGACCATCAAGCTGCCGAAGGTTAAGGCCGGCCTCGAAGCTATTCTGAACCTCAGCGTTACGGAGCGCGAGGCCACGACCTACGCCCCCGCCGGCCATGAAGTGGCTTTCCGCCAGTATGTTATTTCTCAGCCCGCGCCGATGGCCGCCCTGAAGGCTTCGGGCGCCATGACCCACGATCAGGCCGGAAACATCGTAGTGTTCCAGTCGCCGGCCATCAAGGCCGCATTTGACCGCTCGACCGGCCGCATGATTGAGCTCAAGCTCAACGGCGAATCGGTAATTGCCGCCGGCCAGGGCCCCGAGTTCAACAACTACCGCTGGATTGAAAACGACGCGCGCTTCCAGCGCACCGACAATGGCCTCGAAGCCGAAGCGCAAACCGAGGTTTCGTCGCGCAGCGGTGCGGAAATCTTCACCAGTGTGCGCAAGGGTGAACTCGCCGACGAAAAGCTCGTCTACACCATTTATCCGCAGGGTATTATGGACATCGACGTTACCATTACGCCCCACAGCGACGACCTGCGCCGCGCCGGCATTGCCCTCGGCCTCGACCCGGCGCTGAGCAATATTGACTACTACGCCCACGGCCCGCTGAGCAACACCAACGACCGCCTCGACGGCGCACCCGTTGGCCGCTACTCAACCACAGTTGCCACCTCCGGCGAAACCTACGTCAAGCCCCAGAGCACGGGCAACCGCCAGGGCCTGCGACAGGTAACATTCTCCAACCCCGAAAGCGGCCGCGGCATTGTGGTGTCGACGCTGGGCGACGTCAGCTTCTCGGCTCTCCCCTGGACCGACGTGCAGCTGCGCGACGCCAAGCACATGTGGGAGCTCACCCCGCAGCCCTACACCGTTGTTCACTTCGACGGCGCCATGCGCGGCATCGGCAACGGCTCCTGTGGCTTCGACGTGCAAACCATGCCCGAATATTGGGTTCCCAACGAGCCTATAACCTATAAACTCCGCATCCAGGCAAAATGAAAAAGCATATTTTTTACATATTCCTGCTGCTCGCAGCCGCAGCCTTGGGCGCATGCACGACCGCCGAGCGCGATAACCGCAAGGCCGCCGCGTATGCCGACCAAATTGAAAAGTCGGAGGGCGTAACTGCCGACGAATATTCCGAAATGGTGTCGTTCTATTGCTCGGCCATGGACCGCGCGCTCGACGAGCTCCGCCCCTACCACGAAGCGCACGCGCAGGCTCTTGAGGGAACCGACACCGCACGTGTGGCCCGCACCGAGCGCGAGCTTACCGACAAAACCAACGAAGTTTCCGCCAACCGCAGCGACGTCCGTCGCCTCGGCAGCCACCTGTTTGTGCACCTGGCCGACATGCCCGACACCACCCGCCACCGCCTGCTCACCTACCTCTCCGACCTCCACTCCCGCTTCTCCGACTAATCCCCCAAGAAATTATTGCAAAACAATCTAATGACTGACACCGCACTACCGATAATCGCCATAGTGGTTCCTTGCTATAACGAGGAAGCCGCTCTGCCTCTTTCCGCACCGGAACTTCTGAAAATTCTCGATTGCCTGACAGCCGACGGACTCGCAGATAAGAGTAGCTACATATTGTTTGTAAACGATGGCTCGTCAGACAAAACATGGGAAATTATCGGCAGGCTCCATGCGTCTGATTCGCGAATAAAGGGGATCAATCTTACTCATAATCGGGGGCACCAGTATGCATTGCTTGCCGGATTGATGACAGTCAGGGACAGGTGTGATGCGGCAATTTCGATTGATGCCGACCTTCAGGACGATCCGGCTGCGATAATCGAAATGGTACAGCATTTTCGTGAGGGTAATGAAATCGTTTATGGGGTTCGCTCGTCGCGTGCCAGCGACACGATGTTTAAGCGTACAACGGCACATGCTTTCTACAAACTGCAGAAAATCATGGGGCTTGAAACCGTTTATGATCATGCCGACTTCCGGTTGATGAGTCAGCGGGCTCTCAATCTGTTGGCCGACTACAAAGAATCAAATCTGTTTTTGCGTGGTATTGTTCCACAGATTGGACTGAAAAACTCAAAGGTGTTTTATGAGCGGAATCCGCGCGTAGCCGGAGAATCTAAATATCCGCTGAAGAAAATGCTGCTCTTCTCTATCGACGGCATAACTTCTTTTTCCGCCAAACCTATGCGCTGGATTTTCACCATTGGGTTCATATCGTTCATAGCAACCGGTCTGGTTGCGATATATGTTATCTGCTCGCTGTTTATGTCAAAAACAATAAGCCACGGCTGGGCATCGGTTATGTTGTCGATATGGGGCATAGGCAGTGTTATTATGATGGCGCTCGGAGTGATAGGCGAATATGTAGGCAAGATATTCGTGGAAGTCAAAAGCCGTCCGCGTTTCGCAATTCAGGATAAATTATGGGATTAAAGCGAGCTCTTTCAGTTAGTGCTGTATGCGTTGGCGCACTATGGATTGTGGCGCAAATTGTTGTTATCTGCATATACTGGGGAGAACCTCAATATAGCGATGCCGCCAACTATCTCGACTTCGCCCGCCAGGCAGCGGCTGCCTCGTCGTGGTATCCGACTGTCGAAATGTTTAACAATAACGCGTGGATTGCCAATACGGGCTATATAAACCTTTTGGTCCTTAACCTGAAATTATTTGGAACGGCCGTTTGGGTTGGCCCTCAACAACTCGTGTTTAATATTATACTTCTGCTTTCGTTCTATAAGGTAGTCCGGGAGCTCGGAGGAGAAACGTTGGCGAAAGTTGCCGTAATTATCTTTTGTTTATTACCCAGCAATGTTATTACGGTTGCCGGGCGAATGAGCGATATACCATGCGTTGCGCTGCTAATGCTGTCGTTTGCTGTAATTCGCCGGGATTGGCGATGCATTATGTTGGCCGGCATTATTTCGGCTATAGCCAACTGGATTCGCCCGATTGGCACGATGTATTGGCCCTCGCTTCTGCTTTTCGCGTTGCTTAAGAAGTCGCCCGTAAAATATTATGTATCCTATGCGGCCGGCGTAGCTATAGTAATGGTCGGGATTATGACCCTGACCTATTCATCGTGCGGATACCCTCTGAGTGGAAGCACCACGAAGGGAACGAACATGATTATGGGCTGTTGGGATCAGGCTACAGGCAAGTACGACGATGTGGTTTTCGACTCCGGAAACCCCGGATATATCGATCCGGAGTTGAAATATAACGTTGTTGAGCGTGATTCATGCTTGTCGGCGCGCAGTGTTGATTGGATAATCCATAATCCTATACGGTGGGTTTCTCTTGTTCCTAAAAAAATGTTTTACTTGTGGGGGCATGATTCGTATGCGGAATTCGTGCTTGAGGAAAACCCTGACCATAGCCTGTCGCACCAAATGGCCTTGTCGGGGGTCTATTACATGGTTCTCGCTTTAAGTGTCTGGGGCATTTGGCTAAAGCGAAAAGACTTATTCGGGATTTCCGGAATAGTGTTACTCCCGGTGTTATTAGGGTGCGCGGCTCATTCGCTGATGTACGGCGGTGGTCGCTACCACTATCCGCTCATGCCTCCCTTGATTTATTTTGCTTCAGTTGCCGTTGAATTCGCCATAACTGTTATCCGAAGGGGTAGATTTCCGCGGGAGGGTGCTTCGAAATCCTAAAAATTTTCGTAACTTTGCAGCAAAAGTTACGTTATGCAGCAAAAAATCATTATTCTCGACTTTGGGTCGCAGACTACGCAGCTGATTGGCCACCGCCTGCTCACCTACCTCTCCGACCTCCACTCCCGCTTCTCCGACTAATCCCCCTCATTTTTAGACATACATAGCCTTGAAAGCATTGAATCTTAAAAAATTCGCCGGATTGATGAAAAATGTGCCGGCAGTTTTCTTTTGGCAGTTCTTTTTGCTGAACCTCTTTTCGGATTACGTTATTTTAGGCATCAATCCGCCGAAAACTGCCATTTATTTCATTCCCGGACTGGCCGCAGTTACGGCATGGGCCGAGTCCCTGCTTTTCAGGGTTATTGCGGGCCGCACCCCAGCTGGCTTCCGTAAGGGTGCGGGCTATGGTTACTACTGGCTGCTGCTGATTGTGCACAATGTGCTGTTTGTCGGCGACCTTTTTATGCTGGCCGAATTCAATACCGTGCTCTCCCAGCAGGCCATCGACCTGGTTCTCGGCACCAACCCCTCGGAGGCTGCTGAGTTCATGCAGTCCTACCTGTCGCCACTGGCGGTATTTGGCGGCGTTCTGGTTGTTGTTCTGTTCAACTGGCTGCTATATGTTGCCGGATGTGCTATCGCAGCGTTTGCCAATGGACGGCGCTGGGTTGCGATGGTGAAATATCTGCTCGTGCTGCTCGGCGTGGCCGTTTTTGGATATATGGTTTACGGATTCGTTCGCTACCGCCACGGCGCCCAGATTCCCACCTTTACCGCGCCGACGCGTGTGGCCTACGGATTTATGCAGCGCGTTGCCAACATCAAGCGCACCGACCGGCTCATCGATCTTTGCAAAAACGCCGAAATTGACTCGGCAGCGACACCCGATTTCGACATTGTGTTCGTTTTGGGCGAGTCCTACAGCGTTTATCACTCGCCGGTTTATGGCTATGAACTTCCCTCGACTCCCAACCAGAGCAAGTGGATGGCCGACAGCTCGATGACCGTGTTTACCGACGTGGTTACCAGCGAAGACTGGACCCAGAAGGTGCTCGTTTCGATGTTCTGCCCGGGACAGAGCGCCGCAGACTTCGGCTCACATGCGCTCTTCCCGGTGCTGTTGCGCAAGGCCGGCTGGCCGGTGAGGCTCTACGACAATGAATTCCTCGTTTCTAAAGACAGTTATTTCTATAGTCGCCCCGACCTGTCTGAGCTGATGTTTGATTCGCGCAACGACAAGTTCGAGAAATACGACGGCGACCTGGTGGCAACCGTCGAGCTGCAGGATTCCGCGGCCTTTACCCTGATTCACCTTATGGGTCAGCATTTTCAGTATGTCGACCGCTATCCTGAAGCTTACCGCCGTTTCTCCGCCGCAGACTATGATTCAGAGCGTTTTACGGCCAAGCAGCGTGAAATACTTGCCCACTACGATAATGCAACGTATTATAACGATGCCGTTTTGGGGCAGATTGTTGAGAAATTCGCCGATCGCGATGCCATTGTTATCTACGTCAGCGATCATGGCGAGGAAATTTTCGATTGTCGTGACTACTTTGGCCATGGCAATGCCATTTCTGCTGAAAAGATTGATTATCAGATTTGTGTGCCCCTGATGATTTGGACGTCTGAAACCTTCCGCCGCGAGCATCCCGAGCTGCAGCAGGCCATAAACCAAGCCGCCGACAAGCGGATTTCAACCAACGACATGGCTCACTTCTTCCTCGACCTTGCGGGGGTTGAGACCGCCGAATTCGACCCGACACGCAGCTTCATCAATCCGGCCTACGATCAGTCGCGGCCCAGAATTGTGTTGACCTCAATTGACTTTGACAGGCGGTAATTGGTGCGGGGGCAAGATTTCCGCGGGCGGGTGCTTCGAAATCCTAAAAATTTTCGTAACTTTGCAGCAAAAGTTACGTTATGCAGCAAAAAATCATTATTCTCGACTTTGGGTCGCAGACTACGCAGCTGATTGGCCGCCGCGTCCGCGAACTCAACACTTATTGCGAAATTGTTCCCTACAACAAGTTTCCCGAAGGCGATGACTCGGTTATCGGCGTAATTCTGTCGGGCTCACCCTTTAGCGTCTACGACGAAAAAGGGTTTAAAATCGACGTGAATGCCCTGCGAGCCAAGGGCCTGCCCGTTCTGGGCATCTGCTATGGCGCCCAACTTATGGCCTGGGAGAACGGCGGCAACGTTGAGTCCGCACCTTCGCGCGAATATGGCCGTGCGCGCCTCGACCGCGTCGATGCCGCCAATCCCCTCCTTGCCGGAATTGAAAAGGGCGCACAGGTGTGGATGAGCCATGGCGACACCATAACCTCGCTCCCCGCCGGCTTTGAAATCATTGCTTCGACGGCCGAAGTTCCGGTCGCCGCCTATCAGATTAGCGGCGAAAAAACGTGGGGCGTGCAGTTCCACCCCGAGGTCTACCATAGCGAATGCGGCATGCAGTTGCTTCGTAACTTCGTTGTTGACGTCTGCGGCTCGCGCTGCGACTGGAGCGCCGAATCGTTTATCGAGTCCACTGTTAAGGAGCTCCGCGCCCAATTAGGTGACGACAAGGTTGTGCTCGGCCTTTCAGGCGGCGTTGACTCAACCGTTGCCGCAGTATTGCTCAACAAGGCAATCGGCAGCAACCTCACCTGCATTTTCGTTGACCACGGTATGCTCCGCAAAAATGAGTTCTCGGACGTTCTGAAGGCCTACGAAGGTCTCGGCCTTAACGTTATCGGCGTTGACGCCTCCGCCGAGTTCTTTGCCGAGCTGGCCGGAGTTACCGACCCCGAGCGCAAACGCAAAATCATCGGCAAAGGCTTTATCGACGTTTTCGACCGCGAAGCCCACAAGGTTAAAGATGTTAAATGGCTGGCTCAGGGCACCATTTATCCCGACTGCATTGAATCGCTCTCTATTACCGGCACAGTTATCAAGAGCCACCACAACGTTGGCGGCCTGCCCGAAAAAATGAACCTCAAGCTATGCGAGCCTCTGCGCCTGCTCTTTAAAGACGAAGTTCGCGCCGTAGGCCGCGCCCTGGGCATTCCCAACCGCCTCATCAGCCGCCACCCCTTCCCGGGTCCGGGCCTTGCAGTGCGCATTCTTGGCGACATCACCCCCGAAAAGGTTGCCGTGCTTCAGGAAGCCGACCACATCTTCATCGAGGTCCTGCGCGAGTGGGGCCTTTACGACCAGGTTTGGCAGGCCGGCGCCATACTGCTGCCGGTGCAGAGCGTAGGTGTTATGGGCGACGAACGCACCTATGAGCGCGCCGTGGCTCTGCGCGCCGTAACCTCCACCGACGCCATGACCGCCGACTGGGCCCACCTCCCCTACGAATTCCTTGCCAAAGTCTCCAACGAAATCATCAACAAAGTCCGCGGCGTCAACCGCGTCTGCTACGACATCTCCTCCAAACCCCCGGCAACCATCGAGTGGGAATAAACCCGAGGGAGTGTTGAGTGTTGAGTGTAGAGTGTCGACAAACGGGCAATAAGATGGGTAACACCTCAAATAGTGTTGTTGTTTGCAAGTCAAAACGGTTTGCTATCAGGATTGTTAAATTGTACAATTATTTATGTGATAGTAAATCGGAATATGTTATGAGCAAACAACTCCTTAGGTGCGGAACGTCAATAGGGGCCAATCTTCATGAAGCCGAAGAGGCGTTCTCGAAGAAAGATTTTCTCTATAAAGTGTATGTTTCACTCAAAGAAGCCCGTGAAACGGAGTATTGGCTCGAACTCCTATGTGAAACAGGTTATATTTCCCAAACTCAATATAACAGCATAAATGCTGATTGTTCCGAGATTCTAAGCCTGTTAGTTTCAATAACAAAAAGCTTACGCAGTCAAGTCTCCCCTGAAGACTGATCTCTAACTTCCCAGATTCAACATTCAACACTCTCCACTCAACACTCTCAATTTATTGAAGGGCTTTGAGGAGGGGGTAGGCGGCGTGGACGCCGAGTTGGCCGGCGCGGGAAATGTCGGTAATGGCTTCCTGGCGGTTGCCGCGCGAGAATTGCGCGTAGCCGCGGTTGAAATATGCCGGGCCGAGTGTGGGGTCAATATCTACTGCCGCCGTAAACGAGTCGATGGCATCGGCCCACGCTCCCAGACGCATCAGCACCACCCCGCGGTTATAGTGCGCCGTGGCCATGCGCGGATTCAGCGTCAGCGCGCGGTCAATGTCCTCCATAATCTGCTGCAAAACCATTTGCGAGCGCGCGTTAAGCTCTGCGGCGTCGCCTTCAATAATTACGCTACCCAGGCCCGCCTCCTGAATGCGGTAGCGCACGGCAGCGCGCTGCAGATATGCCGGCGCGAAGTCGGGCTGCGCGGCAATAACGGCGTTGAGGTCACCGAGGGCTAACTCATAGTCGCGCAGCGTAACGTAGTCCATTGCCCTGGCAAAGAAGTCGGCCGGGCGTGCTTCGCCGCCGGAAATCAGCTTCGTCAGCCGGTCAACGCTGCGGAAATGCTTCTGGGCGTCGGCTTCGCGCTGAATCGAGGGGATGTCGTTGCTCAGAAACACTATAAACGGAAGCACCCGCGCCGCGTTCAGGTCGTCGATTTCTTTGTCGTAAACTGCCGGCGCATCGGTGTCGGTATAATATGTCAGCTGATAGATAGGCAGCATTTCGGCCGGATTGTTGTCAACCCGGGTGCGCGACTTCAGGCCGCGGGCATTGAAATTTTGGGTCGAGGCGGTTGCCTCCGAGTCGTCGGCCGTTTGCAAGGCTTTGAAGCGTGCGAGCACCTCGTCGGTTTCTTCGGTGGAGATTTCGTCGTTGCGAACATCTTTGGAGTGCGCCAGCTGGGCTGCGTAGCGCAGGTCGCGCGTGGCGGCGGTTTTATTGCCAAGGTCATGGTTGATTTGTCCGCGCAGCGCAATCGCCGCAAACATTTCCGGATAGACCTTCAACACGGCGTTAACGTCGGCCAGGGCGTTGATGTTTTCGCCCTTGTCGTGAAGAATTATGGCGCGGTTCAGTCGCGCCCGCAGGTCGCTTGGCCGCAGCTCTATGGCGCGCGTCAGGTCTGTTACCGCGCGGTCGTTGTCGGCCATTTCGGCGCGCAGCATGGCGCGGTTAAACAGTGCCTCGTAGTTCATCGGCTCCTGCTCTATAACGTAGTCAAAATCGTCGAGCGCACCGTTGAAATCGTTTGCCCGATAGCGGGCCACCGCGCGGTTTACGCGCAGATATGTTTTGTCGGGCTGCAGGGTTACGGCCCGCTCCATGTCGGCCAGCGCATACTTGGGATCATTGGCCAGCGCCGCGCGCATCGACAGGGCTCCGACGCTGTTGCTGTTAATCTCCAGCGCGCGGTCAAGGTCGGCGCGTGCCGCTACGGTGTCGGCGCGGTGAAGGTTCAGCTGCGCGCGCCCCACATAGCCCGAGTCGAAGCGCGGATAATAGCGCAGCAGCTCCGCATAGGTCGAATCGGCCTCTGCAAAGCGGTCGGCAGCCTCTTCGGCCAGCGCCTTGTTGAAAAGCAGCTGACGGTTGTGGGGCAACAGCTCCAGGGCGCGGCTATAGTCATCAATGGCCTCGGCGTTATTGCCCAAACATTGGTTAGCGACGCCCTTAACCTCCCAGGCATCGGGCAGAAACGGATTCAGCTCCGCGGCCATGCGGGCGTCGCGCTCGGCGCCTACGTAGTCGACAAGATTATATTTTGCGATTGCACGCAAAAAGTATGGCTCGGCCAGATATGGCTTCGCCGTAATAACCTGGTTGAAATACTGAATGGCGACCATCGGGTCGTCGAAATAGAGCGCCGAGCGTCCCGCCTGAAGCGTGCGGTCCGTATTGAGCTGGGCCCGCACTGCGAGCCCGGCCAACAACAGGAATATGACGAGAAGAGTTCGGCGCACTATTCAGAGAGTCAGGTGTTTGCCGTGGCGATTTCGTTGGCGCGCACAACTGCCGTTGAAATGTGGTCGCAGATGTGGTCGCTGCCCAGCAGTTTGTCGATATTGTTCTTATGCAGAACCTCGCTAACCTCGGGACGCACGCCAGAAAGCACCACGTGGATGCCCTCCGAACGGCTCGATTTAATGAGCGTTTCGAGGTTGTGGAGGCCGGTGCCGTCGATAAACGGAACCTTGCGCATGCGGATAATGCGCACAATCGGCTTCTCTTCGCCAACGGTGGTGCGCATCATTTCGTCGAACTTGGTGGCCACGCCGAAAAAGAACGGGCCGTCGATTTCATAGACCTGAACGCCGGGGGCGAGGTCGAGTTCCTCGTGGGTCGACAGGTCGGTATTTTCGGCTGCATCGAGTTTTTCGCCGTAAACCTTAATCGATGAGTTCTCCATTACGCGGCGCAGGAAGAGAACCACTGCCAGCAGCAGGCCGATTTCGATGGCTATGGTCAGGTCGAAAACAACAGTCAGCAAGAAGGTTACTATGAGCACCGAAACGTCGCTCTTGGGGTTGTGGAAAATCGAGCGCACGGTGCGCCAGCCGCTCATGTTGTAGCTCACAACAATCAGCACCGCGGCCAGCGTGGCCATCGGAACTAACTGAATCAGCGGCATCAGCAGCAAGAAAATCAGCAGCAGGACTATGGCGTGGATTATGCCGGCAACCGGGGTGCGTCCGCCGTTGGTAATGTTGGTCATGGTGCGGGCAATGGCGCCGGTAACGGGTATGCCGCCAAACATCGGCACTATAACGTTGGCCAGGCCCTGGCCGATGAGCTCGGAGTTGGAGTCGGTGCGCGAGCCGGTAACACCGTCGGCAACCGTTGCCGACAGCAGCGACTCTATGGCGCCCAGAATGGCGATGGTAAAAGCTGAGGGGAGCAGGCGGTTGATGGTGGCCATGTTGAGTTCAAAACCGTGGGGCAGCGGAATGTCGGTTTTCAGCTCGCCGAAGCGTGCGCCAATCGTTTCCACCGGCAACTCAAAAAAGTAGACCAAAGGCGTAACAATCAATATCGCCAACAGTGCTCCGGGCAGCTTTTTGCTCACTTTCGGCACCAGAATTATTATCAACAGCGAAATCAGCGCAACCATCAGGGTGGTCAGGTCAATATTGCCGAAGCTTTTGAAATACATGCCCCATTTCGGAATAAATTCGCTCGGAATGTTCTTCAGCCCCAGGCCGAAAAAGTCGTTAATCTGCGTCGAGAAAATCGTCAACGCAATGCCGGCGGTGAAACCCACAACAATAGGGTAAGGAATGAACTTAATCACCGTGCCGAGCCTGAAAAAGCCCATCAGCAGCAATATAAGCCCCGCCATAAAGGTTGCCACGGCCAAACCTTCGAGGCCAAACTGCGCTATAATACCGTAGACAATAACAATGAAGGCACCCGTCGGGCCGCCGATCTGAACTGAATTGCCGCCGAAAGCGCTGACTATAAAGCCGCCAACTATGGCGGTAATCAGGCCGATTGTGGGGCTGACGCCCGAGGCGATACCAAAGGCTATGGCCAGCGGCAGGGCCACGATGCCCACAACAATGCCGGCAATAAGGTCATCTTTGAACTTCGACGCCGAATAGCCTTTCAGCGACGACAGAATTTTGGGTCGGTAAGCAAAAGCTCCGGAAATAGTCATGTGTGAATAATATATTTAAGTGTTTAACAGTTTATCCGCGGGGAGTTTGGGCTCTCCGTCCTTTTTTTCTATATCGGCCGCCGCGGCGGTGTTTCTTTTTAGGCGGCTGAGGTTCGCTTGCACGCTCGGCCTTGGGTCGGTCGGGGGTGAATCCGGCCTTGCCTTCCCTTATCAGTTTCTGACTTTCGCTGCGCAGGCGCGAGGCAACCTCGGGGCGACCCATGTCGGCTATGAAACCGGCCAGGAAATCGAGGCGCCGGGGTATGGACGCCAAATTCTGCATGGCACGCACCTGCCGCCAGTTGTCGAGGGTGTCGTCGGTAACCCCCACGAAGCGCACCAGATAGGCAACGTCGCTCACTATCGGCCGGTCGAAGCGCAACGTGGTCATTATTGCGCGGGTGATTTTTGATGCCTCGTGGGCGTTCGGGGCCAGCCCCATAAAAATTGCGGCCAGGCGGTAGCGCGTCGGGGCCTCGGGGTCGGCGGCAATCAGCGCGCCAAGCCGCTCCATGGCTGCCTGCCAGTCGCTTTTGCTGCGCAACAGGTCAGACAGTTCCGGAATCATGATTGCCAGAGCCCCGGTTTGGCGCAGGGTATTCATAATCCCCACCGGGTCGGGGCCGTTGAGCATCTTACACAGTTCGGAATGCACTCGCTCGCGCGAAACTATGGTCAGGCGGTGTATGTGGCGCAACATCGCCTCGTAAACCTCCGGGTCGAGCTTCCAGTTAAAGCGGTTGGCAAAACGCAGCCCGCGCAGAATCCTCACCGGGTCGTCGTTGAACGTCTCGTCCGGGTCCATGGGAGTGCGCAGCCGCCCGGCCTTCATGTCGGGTATGCCCTTGCCGGTAATGTCTACAGTTTGGCGGTTGGTCAGATCGTAGTAGAGCGAATTTACCGTAAAGTCGCGGCGGTAGCAATCCTCCTCAATAGTGCCGAACGCCACTTCCGGGCAGCGCGACGTCTCTTTAGTGTACTGTTCTTTGCGGGTCTGCACCAGCTCGATTTCATCGTCCGGGAAACGGCGCAACCGCAGCTTTGCGGTGCCATATTTCAGAAAAAATATCGGGCGCCCAGTAGTGAGCTTATTTTTCTGCAGCCAGCGCGCGAACTTAACGCCCCCGTTGGGCAGGTCCACGGCCAGGTCGAGGTCTTTGATTTCAAAGCCCATCATTTCGTCGCGACAACAGCCTCCTACAGCAAACACGTGCCCCTCCCAGGGAGTTCCCTGAATCAGATCACGCAGCCATTCGCAAATTATATAGTAGAGCTTAGTTGTCATTTTCGACTGCAAAGTTACAAAAAACTTTTAAAACAGATTACATCCCCGCCCCAATTCTCTATTCTTCAAATCCGGAACATTCAACATTCAAAATTATTTCCGTATCTTTGCGGGCATATAACCAATCAATGTTTTTTATATGAAAGTATTAAAAATCGCTCTTGCTATGGCAATTACCCTCTCTGCCTGCACCAAGGCTCCCTCAACCAAGAGCCTCGACCTGACGAAGCTGTCGGACTCTATCGCTCCGGGCGAAGATTTCTATCTCTACGTTAACCAAAGCTGGATGAACGAGCATCCGCTCACGGGCGAGTATGCCCGCTTCGGCAATTTCGACCTGCTGCGCGATACCGCACAGGAGCGTGTGCGCCAGTTGGTTACGGGCGTAGCCGCCTCGAATCCCGAGGAGGGTACGGTTGCCTATAAAGTAGCCACCATATATAATCTAGCCATGGACTCCGCGCGCCGCAATGCCGAAGGCGCAACGCCGATTTTGGCCGACCTGCAGCGCATTGAATCCACCCCCAAGGATTCGCTGACTGACCTGTTTATGTGGATCCACGCCAACTATGCGTCGCCCTTCTTCGGCGCCGGCCCGATGGAAGACATGGATAACTCCAACGAGTATGCAATGTATGTTTCGGGCGGCGGCATGGGCCTGGGCGACCGCGACTATTATCTTGAAAACGACGAACGCAACACCCAGGTGCGCGAAGCCTATAAGAAGCTCATTGTTGACCAGATGATGAACGCCGGCTATTCCGAAGCCGACGCGCAGCGCGTAATGGCCAACGTTATGAAAATCGAAACCTCGCTCGCCGAAAAAGCCTGGACCCGCGAGCAGAGCCGCAACATTCCGGCAATGAACAACCCGCGTTCGCTGGCCGAGCTCGAAAAAATGTATCCCGAACTCGACTGGAAGCGCTTCTTCCCCGAAACCATGGGCATCGACGCCCCCGACCGCGTGATCGTTACCGAAATCGAGCCGGTTAAGCGCGGCATGGAGCTGCTGGCCAAATCGTCGGAACGCGAGCTCAAAGACTATTATCTCTGGAACTACGTGAGCAACGCAGCGCCCTATTTGAGCGACGATTTCACCAACGCCAATTTTGAGTTTGCAAAGGTGGTTAGCGGCGTAACCGAACAGAAGCCCCGCTGGAAACGCGCCCTGGCCGCCACCGAAGGCACCCTGGGCGAAGCCATTGGCGAACTCTATGTTGAAAAATACTTCCCCCAGTCGTCGAAAGACTATATGGTCGGCCTGGTTGAGAACCTGCGCGAAGCCCTGGGCCAGCACATCGACAACCTGACCTGGATGAGCGATTCAACCAAGGCCAACGCCCGCGAAAAGCTCGCCGCCTTCACCGTTAAAATCGGCTATCCCGACAAGTGGAAAGACTACTCGACAATGCAGATTGACCCGAAGCTCTCCTACTACGAGAATATGCACAACGCATCGATGTGGCATCAGGCCGAAATCTACGGCAAATGGGGCAAACCGGTCGACAAAACCGAATGGGGCATGACGCCGCAAACCGTTAACGCCTACTATAACCCCATGGCTAACGAAATTGTGTTCCCCGCAGCTATTCTGCAGGCTCCCTTCTTCGACCCCGAAGCAACCGACGCTGAAAACTATGGCGGCATCGGCGTTGTTATCGGCCACGAAATGACCCACGGCTTCGACGACCAGGGCCGCAACTTCGACAAAGACGGCAACCTGCGCAACTGGTGGACCGAGGCCGACGCCGAAGCCTTTGAAAAGCTCACCCACGGCCTCGTTGCTCAGTTCGACGAAGTTGAAGTGCTTCCCGGCCTCCACGCCAACGGCACCTACACCCTCGGCGAAAACATTGCCGACCAGGGCGGCCTGCGCGTGGCAATGACCGCATTTGTGAACTCTCAGAACAAGAAAGGTGTTGATATTAAGAGCGAAGAAGCTAAAGTTAAAGGCTTCACGCCCACACAGATTTTCTATATGAACTACGCCAACCTTTGGGCCCAGAATATTCGCGACGAGGAAATCCGCTCGCTGACCACCAACGACGTTCACTCGCTTGGTAACAACCGCGTAAACGTTAGCCTGCGCAACCTCGAACCGTTCTTTGAAGCGTTTAACATCAAGGAGGGCGACAAAATGTTCCGCCCCGAAGCCGAACGCGTAATCATCTGGTAATCTGTTAACGTATTAACCTTAAAAAACTAACAGACACTATGAAAGTTGAAAAAAATGCCTACGTAGCGATTTCCTACGACCTGTTTGACGTTGTTGACGGCAAAGATGAACTCGTTCATCAGGTGAGCCCCGAACAGCCCGAAACCATGGTCTACGGCGTTACGCCCTACGTTCTCGAACCCCTGGCTCAGGCCATCGACGGCCTCGAAAAAGGTGCTACCTTCACGGTTGTGCTCACCCCCGACAAGGGCTTCGGCGAGTATCGCGACGACATGTTGCGCACCGAATCGGTGCCCCGTGCCGTGTTTGAAGAAGACGGAAAAATCGACGAAAAGAAGATTTTCCCCGGCGCCAAAATCTATTTGCAGACCAATGTTGGCCAGGAAGTTGCCGCAGTAGTTCTTGCGGTTACCGACGAGTTTGTTGAAGTCAAGGTTGACTTCAACCACCCCCTGGCCGGCCACACAGTAAAAATCAGCGGCCGCATCGACGAGGTGCGTCCCGCCAGCGAAGCCGAAATCGCTGCCGCAGCGGCCATAGGCCAATGCGGATGTGGCGAGGGCTGCAGCTGCGAAGGCGGTTGCGGCGGCTGTGGCTGCAACTGATGCTGCCTGAAGAATTCGTTCGCCGGATAGTCAACGACCCGGCGATTCCCGACCAACAAGGGCTTATCGCTGCTTTGAGCAGCGGTGAGCCCGTTGTTGCTGTGCGCCATAACCGCCTCAAAGGCCAAGCCCCCGGGCCCGGGGCCGACATTGTGCCCTGGTGCGCGGCCGGCGAATATCTGGCCGAGCGCCCGAGCTTCACCCTCGACCCGGCGTTTCATCAGGGGCTCTACTATGTTCAAGACCCCTCGTCGATGGCCATCGACGCCGTTATCCGCTCGCTCGGCCTCAGCTCCCCGGTGCGCTATCTCGATGCCTGCGCCGCTCCCGGCGGTAAGACCACGGCGGCCATCGACGCCCTGCCCGCGGGGTCGTTTGTGTTGGCCAACGAGTTTGAGCCGGCGCGCGCAAAGGTGCTGTGCGAAAACCTCATGAAGTGGGGCTACGGCAACTGCGCTGTGTCGCTCGGTCCGGCGCAACATCTCGCCCGCCTCGCCCCCGGCAGCTTCGACATAGTGGCAGCCGACGTGCCCTGCTCCGGCGAAGGCATGATGCGCAAAGACCCCAAAGCCCGCGAGCAATGGACGCCGCAGCTCGTTAGCAGCTGCGCGGCCCTCCAGCGCGAAATCGTCGAAGCCGTGTGGCCGCTGGTTCGCCCCGGCGGATGGCTCATATACTCCACCTGCACCTTCAACCGCGAAGAAAACGAAGATAACGTTCAGTGGGCCATAGAAACCCTCGGCGCCGAGCAGATGCCGTTGCCCGAACTCCCCGGGGTTGTTAACGGCCACTTCTATCCCCACCTGGTTCGCGGCGAGGGCCTTTATATGGCGCTGCTGCGCAAGCCGGGCAACGAAGAGGCCGCGCCGCTGCGACGCCTGCCCGCAAAAATTCTCCAGCAAGGGGTCGGGCCATTGACCGAGCCCAAAGGTCGCACCGAAATTCCCACCCATGCAGCCTGCCTGGCCGCCGATTTCCGCGCCGACCAATGGCCGCAGGCTGAAGTCGACCGCCCGACCGCCATTGCCTTCCTGCGCCGCGACGCCATTCACCTCGACGACGCCCCCCGCGGCCTCGTGCTGCTGACCTACGGCGGCCGCCCCCTGGGCTGGGTCAACAACATCGGCTCCCGCGCCAACAACCTCCTGCCCAAATTCCTCCGCATCCTCAAATAAAAAACAATTACACGGATTTGGATAGAATTTTGTAAATTTGTTTATACCCGTACAATTATTTTAAACTGGGAGCGTGGAATGGGAGCGACGGCCGTGCGGCACATAAAAGGGGGTGCAAACGAGTATTCACAACACAATATATTGCCTGAGAAGCCTGACAAGGAGATTGGTCATACGAATTGCCGGCCAAATTACTTGAGATGGAACGCGAAGATTCCATAAATAATTCTGCGACCAATCAGATTAAAGCAGATTAATCAATCTATCCACTCAATATTTATCATCGGATTAGGGTACATGATATTGGGATAAGGATTTTCATTTCGTGACAAAATTATCTTTCCTAAATCAGAATCACTATAAAAATGGTTTATATTCGACACTTGGATTGGTGATAACTGTCGGTTATCATATTGAATCTGATTGAAATACGACGTTGCAGCGAGCAAATCTAATAGTAATTGAGAAGGATTATCTATTATACCACTCAGGCGAGTCTTAACATCTGATTGCCATTCATCTATGGGTGTTTCCCCAATTGGCTTGATTCCTACAGGCAATTCGGTTAATATATTATTACATACAAAACGCAAGGAGTTTGTGAAGTCATTTAGTATAACAGGAGAATAATCCATTTTATTCATAAAATCATAGAACTCCAGGGGCGGTTGCGTGATAGCAGAGGTATCAACCCCTACAAAGTCCCGGCCCCATGTTTTTGCTCTTTTTTCATATGGCAAAATCCTCGTCGCACTATATAACAAGGTTAGATTTTGGGTCATCCAATTCTTTTCTACATCAGATATATCAACATGGCTAAATGCTTCCCTAATATTTCGAGGGAGTTCAGACTCTAATTGCCATTCAAGAAAGCGCTGAGGATTTTCCCAATCTTCTTTATTAGTTAAAGATGTAGATCCGAAATTCATTCGAATCTTATCATACTGCCCGGTGTAATCAACATTTCCGGTTCCTCCACTGTGTGAAACATCAACAAGCCGATTTTCCTTATCGAAGTGTAGTGTAAGGTTGAGCGGTTTACTTTGATGTAGGCCAAATGTAACCCGGGCCAAAACATTATTGTGCAAGTCTTTAATCTCCATACCGATTCCGTCACGATAGAGCGTTTCCATCGGAACACTTACGCTCTCATTTTCAAAGGTTACCGGTAACATAACGCGCCAAGTACCGTCATTCGTTATGTCAAGCAAAGTTGGCCACAAAATTTCACAGCGAAGACTGTCGATAGTTAAACCACTATGGGAAGCTATTGAAAGATTAACAACGGCTTCCCCTTGCTTAATTGCATTCTCCTCTGTAATTTCAGAGCCCGCTTTACAAGCAAAACTCGTTACTAAAAGCGTTGCAAATAAAAACAATCTAATAATCCTCATGGTTTTGATGTTACGCCCATGACGAAACCGGATAAAATAGCGTCTAACTTCTTCTTTCATTGTTATATTTGTCTTTAGTTGGGCTCAAATATACGATTTTTTCTTGATTTTTTAGCCCTCGGTTGGAATTTTGTATATTCACAGATTTGTGAATATTGAATTTTGTTTGTATATTTGCAGCATCGTTAGAACTTATGATAGTTGTTTTTGACAAGGAATATCTCCGCGACCTGTATCAGACCGGACGTAGCAACGACAAAAAACATCGGTTTCAGCCCAACGTTGTTGCAGGCTACGTTAAAGCCATAAACTTTCTCAAGCATTCAGTTCGTAAAGAAGATCTGTTTCACATCAGATCACTTCACTTTGAGGCTCTGAAAGGTGATAAAGCCGGACTATACTCCGTAAGGGCCAATAATCAATACCGAGTTGAATTCACTATCTCCGAAAATATGGATATGCCGGTTCTGACCATTGCAAATATAATTGAATTATCTAACCACTATGACTGATATGATAACTTTGCCGGGCGTTCAGCCTGATATGATTGCCAATAACCTCGATTCGTTCGAGCCAACTCATCCCGGAACTCTTATTAAGGATGAGCTTGCCGCCCGCGGTCTCACGCAGGCCAAGCTGGCCGAGCAGTTGGGCATTCATTCTTCGCAACTCAACGAGATTATTCGTTGCAAACGCGCTGTGAATACCGAAATGGCCATGATGCTGGAAGCGGCATTGCAGATTCCGGCCCATGTATGGCTTGGATTGCAAAACGATTATAACATGCAGATGGCCAAGAACAACAAAAAATTCATGATGCGCCTGGCCGATATTCGCAGAGTTGCAGCAATGCTCTGACATATCGGCGATCTGCGGAGGAAAATGCCGGCGGGGAATGAAAAAAAGTTTTTGGGAATGGGGAATTTTTCGTAACTTTGCCGAACTATGAGATATTGTGTAATTATGTGTGGAGGTGTGGGTTCGCGTTTCTGGCCCGCATCTCGCAAAGATAAGCCCAAACAGTTTCTTGATTTCATGGGCACGGGGCGCACGCTGCTCCAAATGACTTTCGACCGCATATTGCCGCTGGTCGATGCCGATCGTGTAATCGTTGTGACCAACGCCGACTATGAGCACCTGGTTCGCCAGCAGCTGCCCGACGTCAAGCCTGAAAACATCTTGCTTGAGCCGGCGCGCCGCAACACCGCGCCCTGCATAGCCTGGGCCGCAAGCCATATCGCCGCCAACGACCCCGAGGCATCGCTCGTGGTTATGCCCAGCGATCATCTGATTACCCGCGAGCGCGTGTTTATCGACGCCCTGCGCTCGGCATTTGAGTTTGCCGAAACCAACGATGCCCTGCTCACGCTCGGCATCAAGCCTTCGCGCCCCGAAACCGGCTACGGCTACATACAGTGCGGCCCCGAAGTGGCCCCCGGCATCAACCGCGTAAAAACCTTTACAGAGAAGCCCAATGCCGAGCTGGCAAAAGTGTTCCTGGCCTCGGGCGAGTTTTTGTGGAACGCCGGGGTTTTTGTGTGGACAGCCAAGAATCTGCTCAACGGCCTGAAAAAACATTGTCCCGACATTGCCACCCGCTTCCTGGAGTCGGCCGCCGTGTTCGCAACCTCCGGCGAACGCGAATGGATTGCCCGCGAGTTTCCGGCATGCCCGGCCGTGTCGATCGACTACGCCCTGATGGAAAAGGCCTCCAACGTGTTTGTCAAACAGGTTGACCCGGGCTGGAGCGACCTCGGCACATGGAGCGCCCTCCACGAACTCGCACCCAAAAACCGCAACGGCAACGTGGCCCACGACTGCTCGGTTATCAGCTACAACACTTCCGGCACCATCTTCACCGAAACCACTCCCGGCAAGATTATTGTTGTTGACGGCCTTGAGAACTACGTGGTTGCCGACACCGACAACGTGCTTCTTATCTGCCCCCTGAGCCATGAACAGCAAATCAAACAATACGTCAACGACGTAAACATGACCTTGGGCGACAAATATTTATGAACAAGCGCAAAATCCTGAGCATCATCGGCTCACTGGCTGTCATAGCCATTATCAGCCTGGCTTATTTCTATCCCGACGCCCTCGACGGCAACATTCTTAATCAGCACGACATGGTTCAGGGCAACGCCATGGGCCACGAGGCGGCAGAGTATAAGGCCCAGACCGGCCATACGCCCCTTTGGACCAACGCGGCCTTCTCGGGCATGCCCACCTACCAGAACTCGCCCCACTATGCCTCGACCGGCATGTTCTCGTGGATTGCCAAGGTCTACGGCCTGTTCCTGCCCCACCCGGCCAACCTACTGGCAATGATGATGATAGGAATGTTCATACTGCTGCTGTCGCTGCGCGTCAAACCGTGGATGAGCCTGGTCGGAGCCGTGGCCTGGGGTTTCAGTTCCTACTTTGTAATTATTATAGGAGCGGGCCACCTTTGGAAATTCTATGCCCTGACCTATATCCCGCCAACCATTGCCGGCCTGGTGTTGATCTACAACGGCAAGCGGCTGCTTGGCACAGCCGTGGCGGCGCTCTTCATGGCCCGCCAGATCGCCGCCAACCACCTGCAGATGAGCTACTATTTTGCCTTCGTCATGGTCGCCCTGGTGATTGCCTACGGCGTTATGGCCTGGCGCGAGAAAAAACTGGCCCGCTGGGGCGTTAACACGGCGATTTTTGCCGGAGCGATGCTCCTGGGTGTGGCTGCCAATGCCCCGACGCTATACCATACATACGAATACGCCAAACTGTCGACCCGCGGCGGACACTCCGAGCTGACTCCGGCAAATGCCGACAACTCGCAAGCGACCTCCGGCCTCGACCGCGACTACATAACAACCTATTCCTACGGCCGCGGCGAAACGCTCAGCCTGCTGATTCCCGACGTTGTCGGCGGCGCGTCGTCGATGCCCCGCAAGGGCCAGGTTGTGGGCCTGACTCTGGCCGATACTCCCGAAGGCCGCGAACTCATGGCCCGCAATAACCAAATGACCCTGCTGCAGCTCTTCTCGCCCTACTTCGGAGGCGCCGAGGGCACCAACGGCCCGGTCTATGTCGGCGCAATAATTTTCATGCTCTTCATTTTCGGCGCAATAGTCGTCAAAGGGCCCGTAAAGTGGGCGCTGGTTGCCATGACCATACTCTCGATATTGCTCGCCCTGGGGCGCAACTTGCAGTGGTTCACCGACCTGTTTATCGACTACATGCCGATGTATTCGCGGTTTCGCGCCGTTGAATCAATCCTTGTAATCGCCGAATTCACAATGCCCCTGGTGGCAATTCTCGGTCTGCGCGAATTCTTTGCCGCAGCCGACCGCAAGGCCTTGCTCCGTCCGCTGGGAATCAGCGCCGCCGTCAGCGCCGGGCTCTGCATGATAGTAATGATTACGCCGTCGGTGGCCGGAGCGACAATTCTTGGCGAACGCGACATGCAGACCATTGGTCAATACATTGCCGCCGGTGCGCTCCCTCAGGACTTCAACATTGCGCTCTATCCCGCAGTGCTCCAGGCCGTAGAGTCGATGCGCGAATCAGCCGTGCGCGCCGACGCCCTCCGCTCAATGATGTTCATAGTCGTTGCTTTCGCAGCAATGATATTCATGGCCAAAGGCAAGCTCAAACCGGCCGTGGCCCTCGCAATAATCGGCATAGCTGTGGGCATCGACCTCTTCACGGCCGACAAGCGCTATCTCAACTCCGAAAGCTTCACCGCCCCCACCGCGGGCGAACTGATTGCCATGACCCCTGCCGACAAGGCGATACTCGCCGACACCGCGCTCAGCTACAGGGTGCTCGACGGTGGCCGCTTCTACGTTAACAATCCGAGCTACTATCACAAGAGCATCGGCGGCTACCACGCCGCAAAAATGGCCCGCTATCAAGACCTGATTGAGCGCCACCTCGGCTACATTGCGCGCCCCGAAGCGGCAGCCCTGCTGGAACTGCGCACCGACTCGGCCACCCGCGCCCAATACTCGGCCGACGACCTGGCATGGCTCGACTCACACCTGCGCGTGCTCGACATGCTCAACACCAAGTATGTTATCGCCGACCACTCCCAGGCTCCGGCAGTCAACGACTTTGCCCTCGGCAACGCCTGGTTTGTCGACTCCATAACCTACGTTGGGTCGGCCGACGACGAAATGGATGCCCTCGACACCCTCAACCCCGCCGTCGAAGCCGTTGCCGACAAGAAGTTCCAGACTATACTCGGCCAAGCAACCCCCAAAGCCCCGACCGACACCATAGCCCTGACCTCCTACGCTCCCGACCGGCTAACCTATACCGCCACTTCCGAAAAGGGCGGCCTGGCAGTCTTCTCCGAGGTATATTACCCCCACGGCTGGACTCTGCTGGTCGACGGCCAACCGGTTGAAATCGGTCGCGTGAACTACGTTTTGCGCGCCGCACGCATCCCCGCCGGCACCCACAAGCTGGAAATGACCTTTGCCCCGGCAACCATTGCAACCACCAATGGCGTTGCCTACGCCGCCGCCTCGGTCATCTACCTGCTGCTTCTTGCCGGCATTGCCTGTTCCCTTCGCCGCAAACAATGAGTCTCACCTCCCTGTTGACTCTTCCGCTGCGCAAGGCCAAAATGTGGCGCACCGGCCTCGGCTTTGGCATCCACTCGCCGTTTGCCTTCGGCTTTGTGGGCAACGTTTTGCGCAACCCTCACCCTTTCTATGCCTTCCGCAACGAGGTTAAAACCCCGGCCGGCAGGCGCCTTTTCCGGGTAGTAAACCACTTCAATCCCCAAACCGTGGCCCTGCTCGGCGCCGAAACCGCCGAGGCGCGGCGCATAATTGCCCTCTGCTGCCCCAAAGCGCGCTTCGTCGCCACCCCCGCCGGGGCCGACTTTATCTACCTTGGCCCAGGGGCTGACGCGCCAGATGAGTTCAAGGTGCTCTATGGCGTCAACATGGCCCAGACGCCGCCCCGCGCCATGGTTTTTTCCAATGGCCGAGAGTGCATCGCAATCCGCCGCCAGGCGCTGCCCGCGCAAAGATTTTTACTGAAATTTTGAAAAAATTTGCGTGGCAAATTCTTTTTACTTAACTTTGCAGCGCTCAATCCGAGCGCTGTTTTTACATATTTAACAATTTAGGGGTGCAGGTTTCAACCTGCTGAGATCACACCCTTCGAACCTGATCCGGGTAATTCCGGCGTAGAGAAAAATTAGTTATGACGAAGAAAATCTTCTTCGGTGCGTGCGCATTTTTGTGTGCAGGCACTATGTCGGCCAACGATGCCGACTCGGCTGCAGTAAAGCTCCAGCCCGTAGAGGTTACCGCAAACCGTGCGGACCGCAAAACCCCCGTAGCGTTCACCAACGTAAGCAAAAAGCAGTTGCTCAAGGCCAACGACGGCCGCGACATGACCTATCTGCTCTCGGCTACCCCGTCGGTTATCTCAACCTCCGACGCCGGCACCGGCATGGGCTACACCTCGATGCGCGTGCGCGGCACCGATGCCACCCGCATCAACGTTATGGCCAACGGCATTCCGGTCAACGACAGCGAAAGCGGCGTAGTCTTTTGGGTCAACATGCCCGACCTCGCATCGTCGGTGCGCGACGTGCAGATTCAGCGCGGCGTCGGCACCAGCGCCAATGGCGGTGCGGCTTTCGGCGCATCGGTCAACATGATTACCGATGCCCCCTCCGACGAGGCTTACGCCGAAGTCAGCGGCAGCTACGGTTCATTTAACACCAACCGCGAAACTTTCCGCATCGGCTCAGGCCTGCTCAACGGCCACTGGAGCTTCGACGCCCGCATTTCACACATGAGTTCCGACGGCTACATCGAGCGCGCATCGTCGAAACTCTGGAGCTACTTCGGCCAGGCCGCCTACTCCAACCCCGGCACGCTGCTCCGCTTCCTCGCTTTTGGCGGCAAGGAGCGCACCTATATGGCCTGGGACTATGCCAGCCGCGAGCAGATGGAAGAGTTTGGCCGCCGCTACAATCCTTGCGGCGAATACACCGACTCGCTGACCGGCAAAACCGCATATTATCCTAATCAGTATGACTATTTTGCCCAACACCACTTCCAGGTTCACCTGTCGCAGCGCCTCGCCGACAAATGGAATCTGAACGTTTCGCTCCACTACACCGACGACTATGGCAACTACGAGCAATATAAAGCCAACAAAAAAGTAAAGGAATATGGCCTGACCGGCGAAACTTTCGCCAAAAAGAACAAGCAAGACATTATTCGCCTGAAATATA
>CAZKPP010000010.1:0-49517 GCA_964554665.1 uncultured Bacteroides sp. | reverse complement strand
AGGCAATCGGCAAGCAGATTCAGTTCTTCGGCGCCCGCGCCAACCTGGCCAAGGCCCTGCTGCTCGCAATCAACGGAGGCCGCTGTGAAAACACCGGCACCGTAATGGTCAAGGGTATACCCGCATTGACTTCCGACGTTTTGAACTTCGAGGAAGTTATGCACAATTATAAGCTCGTGCTTAAGGAAATTGCCCGCGTTTACAACGAAACGCAGAATATTATCCACTACATGCACGACAAATATTATTATGAAAAGGCGCAAATGGCGCTTATCGACACAAATCCGCGCATAAACCTTGCCTACGGCGTTGCCGGCCTGTCGATTGCCATTGACTCGCTCTCGGCTATCAAATATGCCAAGGTTACGGCCCGCCGCAACGAAATCGGCCTGACCGAAGGCTTCGACATTGAGGGTTCCTTCCCCTGCTTCGGCAACAACGACGATCGCGTAGACCACCTGGGCGTTGACCTGGTTTATTTCTTCTCCGAAGAGCTCAAAAAGCTGCCGGTTTACAAAAATGCGCGTCCCACACTGTCGCTGCTCACCATTACGTCTAACGTTATGTATGGCAAAAAGACCGGCGCAACCCCCGACGGCCGCGCCAAAGGCGTTGCCTTCGCTCCCGGTGCAAACCCCATGCACGGCCGCGACACCCACGGCGCCATTGCCTCGCTCAGCTCGGTGGCCAAACTACGCTATCGCGACTCGCAAGACGGCATTTCCAACACCTTCTCGATAATTCCGAAGTCGCTCGGCCCTTCAGACGAGGAGCGTGTTGAAAACCTCGTTGGCATGATGGACGGCTACTTCACCAAGGGCGCTCATCATCTTAACGTTAACGTTCTTAACCGCGAACTGCTCATGGATGCCATGGAGCACCCCGAGCTTTATCCGCAGCTCACAATCCGTGTGAGCGGCTATGCGGTTAACTTCACCAAGCTTTCGCGCGAACACCAGCTGGAAGTTATTTCCCGCTCCTTCCACGAGTCGATGTGATCCGCGTACATTCCTATGAATCAATGGGCACCTTTGATGGTCCCGGCCTCAGACTGGTCGTGTTCCTTCAAGGGTGCCCCTTTCGTTGCCTCTATTGTGCCAACCCCGACACCATTGACCCCATAGGCGAGTCAACTCCGACCGAACCGGATCATATACTGAAAATGGCCGTTGATCAGAAGCCATTTTTTGGTAAGCGTGGCGGCATTACATTCAGTGGCGGCGAACCGACCTTTCAGGCCCGCCAGCTGATTCCCCTTTTTGAGAATCTGCGCCGTGAGGGCATACATATCTGTTTGGACACTAACGGCACTATTCGCAATTCGGATGTTGATAAACTGCTGTTGCTCACCGACCTGGTTCTTCTCGACGTTAAGCAGATAAACAGCCGGAAACACACTGCTTTGACCGGCATGGATAACTCTCGCACGCTCGAAACTGCCGCCTGGCTGCGCAAAAACGGTCGCCCGATGTGGCTGCGCTATGTGCTCGTGCCCGGGGTGAGCGACGATCCGGCCGACATCAATGCCTGGGGTGAGCATTTTGCTGACTACGAGAACGTTGAGCGCGTGGAGATTTTGCCTTACCATACCCTCGGCGTGCATAAGTATGCCGCCATGAATCTACCCTATAAACTCGAAAGCACTCCGAAAAACACCCCCGAGCAGCTTGCCTCCGCCCGCGAAATACTCGCCCGCCACATCTCCGCTCCCATCTACATCAACTAAAATTTCCCTTTTTCAGAAAAAAATCGTAAATTTGCAGAAAATTTTTTTCGCGAAGAATTGACTTTCAGGATTTTTATGATATTGGCCCTTGCGGCCTTCGGTTGCAGTTGCTCAAAGCCGGCTGCAAAACCCGCTGTCGCTGATGAGATTTCCGCTCCGGAATTCTGCGCCGACAGCGCCTTTAGCAATGTTCAGCGGCAGGTTGCTTTCGGGCCACGTATCGGCGGCTCCGAGGCCCACGAATTATGCGCCGGGTGGCTCGCTTCGGAATTGAAGCGCCATGGCGCCGACACCGTGACTCTGCAACAGGCTGACCTTGAGGGCTTCGGGCCGATGACCAACATTCGGGCAACGTTCAATGCCGCAGCTCCGCGCCGGGTTCTGCTGCTTGCTCACTGGGACTCGCGCCCCATGGCCGACGAAGACCCCGATCCGGCTAATCACACTACGCCTATCGACGGCGCCAACGACGGCGCAAGCGGGGTAGGGGTTCTGCTGGAGCTGGCCAGACTGATGGGAGAGCACAAGCCCGAAATCGGAGTTGACATCCTTTTTGTGGATGCTGAAGACGCCGGAACCTCGGGCGACGACACTTCGTGGGCCCGCGGCGCGCAGTATTTTGCCGACAATCTGCCGTATGGCGTTGGCGAGCCGATGCCCGATTTTGGCATTCTGCTCGATATGGTCGGCGGTCGCGACGCACGCTTTCCCCGCGAGCTTTTTTCCGAGGCCAATGCCCGGGCGCTGAATTCCCGCCTGTGGAATCTTGCAAAACGAATAGGTCTCGGCAATCGTTTTATCGATGCCCATGGCGGCGCTGTTACCGACGACCACCTGCCGCTGCTCCGCGCAGGCATCCCCACAATTGACATTATCGAAACCAACAATCCGCAAACCGGGTCGTTTAACCCGACGTGGCATACCCTCGACGATAACATCGAAAATATTGATGCTGCGACCCTTGGCGATGTCGGTAAACTGATAACCACGCTTATTTACTCCGAAAAACTATGACTATAAATCAAATACAAGACGAAGTTATTGAAGAATTCTCGGAAATCGACGACTGGATGGACCGCTACGGCTACATTATTGACCTCGGCAACCAGTTGCCTCCGATTGACGAAAAGTATAAAACACCGAAATATCTTATTGAGGGCTGTCAGAGCCGAGTTTGGATCAATGCCGAACTGACCGACGACGGCAAGGTGAAGTTCGAGGTCGATTCCGACGCCATAATCGTTAAAGGCATCATAGCATTGCTGATAAAGGTGCTCAACGACCAAAAGCCCGAAGATATTCTCAATGCCGACCTCTATTTCATTGACCGCATAGGCCTGAGCGAACACCTGTCGCCGACGCGCTCCAACGGTTTGCTCGCCATGGTCAAGCAGATGAAGGCCTACGCGCTGGCCTTTTCAACGCTTTCCTAACTGAAAATTTAAGTTCAATAATAACCAATCATTTTTCATTATCATGTTTAAGAACCAACCGGCAGGTTTGTATGTCCTGGCCCTCGCCAACACCGGCGAGCGCTTCGGCTACTACACTATGCTTGCCCTGTTCCTGTTCTATATTCAGGCCAAGTTCGGCGTGGATTCAGCGTGGACAGGTCAGATTTTTTCGATTTTTCTCGCGTTAGTTTATTTTATGCCTATGATTGGCGGTATTCTCGCCGATAAATGGAGCTTCTCGAAATGTGTGGTTACCGGTATGGCAGTAATGTTTGTAGGCTATGCCCTGATGTCGGCTCCCACTCCTGTTCGCGAAAATTCTTCGCTGATGATACTGTTTGCCGCGCTGCTTCTGATTTCGGTAGGCACCGGACTGTTTAAGGGCAACCTGCAAGTTATGGTTGGCGACCTTTATAACGAAGCCCGTTATGCCGATCGCCGTGATGCCGCCTTCTCTCTCTTCTATATGGCAATCAACATCGGTTCGATGTTTGCTCCGAGTGCTGCTATAGCCTTGAAAAATCTTGCCTTGAAGAATGCCGGTTATCTCACCAATGATGCTATGGCAGCAACGGTTAGCAACTGGGCAATCGACACTAACGGCTTTACCGATATGAGCGGCGTTTCGGAAGAAACAATGAAGAATATGACCGAGTTCGCTACTAAAAACGGCATGGCCGCAGGTGGTGACGTTGCAGCTGCTCTGAGTCAGTATCTTACTGACTTTGCCAGTCAGTGTTCGGTTGCATTTACTTCTCTGACTGAGTTTGCCGAAGGCTATATAACCGCTTTCTCGCAAGGTTGCAATTATGCTTTTATGCTTGCTTGCGGTTCGCTGATTGTCAGCTTCCTTATTTATTCTCTCGGCCGCAGCACATATAAGCATATTATTGTCGATAAGAAGGCAACCGGAACAAAGAATGCGGCAGTTACTAACGAGCCCGAGCTCACTCCGGCCCAAACCAAGCAACGTGTCGTTGCTCTGCTGCTTGTGTTTGCCGTTGTTATTTTCTTCTGGATGGTATTCCACCAGAACGGTCAGGCCCTGACCGAGTTTGCCAAGAGTGCTACCAGCCCCGACTCGTCGAGCTGGACCCGCATCGGCTTCAATCTGTGGGCTCTCGTTGCAATTGCGGCTGGCGTTTATGCCCTGTTTGGAGTGATTCAAAGCACTACCACCAAAGCTAAAGTTATCAGTGGAGTGATTTTGACTGCTTGCATCGGTGTCGTTGGCTGGCTCTATATGGGGACACCGGCTACCATTACCGGTATTGACCCGGCAATCTACCAGCAGTTCAATCCGTTCTATGTTGTAGCTCTGACTCCGTTCTCTATGGCTTTCTTCGCCTGGCTTAACAAAAAGGGCAAAGAACCATCGGCTCCCCGCAAAATCGGCTATGGCATGATTATGGCCGGTGTTGCATACGTGGTAATGATTTTCGGTTCGCTTTCGTTGGTTGGCACCAACGGCGACGTTTCCACCAACTGGCTGATTTCTACATATCTGTTGCTGACATTTGCCGAACTGCTCGTATCGCCGATGGGCATCTCCTTCGTCAGCAAGGTAGCTCCTCCAAAAATGAAAGGCTCGATGATGGGTGGCTGGTTTGCAGCAACCGCAGTCGGCAACTACCTCGTTTCCATACCGATGATGTTGTGGGGCAAAATTCCTACTCCTATTGTATGGGCTATTCTTGTTGTTCTCTGCCTGATCTCGGCTGCGTTCCTCTTCTCGCAGATGAAGAAGCTTGAAGCCGCTACCGGCGATATGCCCGAAGTTCCTGTTGACGAAACTCTTGCTGATCCCGCTGAATAATGGAAAATATTGACGAAAACAACCTCGGCTCGCTCCCGGAAAACGCTTTCCGGGAGTTGGGAGCCGACGAAGAATATAAGCCGATTCTTCATCCGGCCCACGACACCAAGGAGGTTACCCCCTATTCCGTGGGCATGGGCCTGCTGCTCGCAGTAATCTTTTCGGCAGCTGCAGCGTATCTGGGCCTGCGTGTGGGCCAGGTTTTTGAGGCCGCAATACCTATTGCAATCATTGCCGTCGGCCTCAGCCAGGCTCTGAAGAAAGATAATCCGCTCGGCCAGAACGTAATTATCCAGTCTATCGGTGCCTGCTCGGGCGTTATAGTTGCCGGTGCGATTTTCACTCTGCCCGCGCTCTATATCCTCCAGGGCACATATCCCGAAATTACCGTTAACTTCCTGCAGATTTTCATGTCGTCGCTCCTGGGCGGTATTCTCGGCATACTCTTTTTTATTCCTTTCCGAAAATATTTCGTGAAGGATATGCACGGCAAATATCCGTTCCCCGAGGCTACCGCAACCACCCAGGTGCTCGTGTCGGCTCAGGCCAAGGGTTCGGGCTCGCAGGCCAAGACCCTCATCATTGCCTCGCTCATCGGCGGCGTCTACGACTACATAGTCGCTACCTTCGGCTGGTGGGCTGAAACCGTAACCACCACTGCGGCTACGTGGGGTCAGACCATTGCCGACAAGTTCAAGGTAGTTATGAGCTGCAACACCGGTGCTGCCCTGTTGGGTCTGGGCTACATCGTTGGCTTGAAATATGCTTTCGTAATTTTTGCCGGCTCGGTGTTCGTATGGTGGATAATTGTTCCGCTGCTCGGCAGTTCCGCGGACATGGCCGCTCTTTCGCCTCAACAGATTTTCAGCGACCATGCGCGCCTGATAGGTATCGGTGGCATTGCCATGGCCGGCATTATCGGCATTGTTAAGTCCTGGCCCATTATTATGCAGGCCGTAGGCCTTGCCGCCCGTGAGTTTAAAGGTGGTGCCGACAAGTCGGCCAAGCCCGTTCGTTGGCAAACCGATTTGTCGATGAAGTCGGTTGTGGCCTATATGGTTCTTGCCCTTGCCGTTGTGTTCCTCTTCTTCTGGCTCGGAGTTATCGGAACCCTTTGGCAGGCCGCAGTAGCTTGGCTGGTGGTAACGGTAATCGCTTTCCTGTTTACGACAGTGGCTGCCAACGCCATCGCGATTGTAGGCTCAAACCCTGTTAGCGGCATGACCCTGATGACCCTGATTGTTGCGTCGGCCATCTTCGTTGCTATCGGCCTGAATGGCACTAACGGCATCGTTGCCGCAATGGTTATCGGCGGCGTAGTTTGCACGGCGCTATCCATGGCCGGCGGCTTTGTTACTGACCTCAAAATCGGCTACTGGGTTGGCTCGACTCCCCGCAAACAGGAATCATGGAAGTTCCTGGGCACTCTGGTGAGCGCTGCAACCGTAGGCGGCGTAATTCTTCTGCTCAACCAGGTTTATGGCTTCTACGCAACTCCCGAACACCCGAATCCGCTCGTTGCTCCCCAGGCCAATGCCATGGCCAAGGTTATCGAGCCGCTGATGATGGGCGGCGAAACTCCGTGGATTTACTATTTCTGCGGTGCCGTGCTGGCTCTGTTGCTCAACTGGCTGGGCGTTCCCGCGCTGGCTTTCTGCCTGGGCATGTTTATTCCGCTTAGCCTCAACACTCCGATGCTTGTTGGCGGTGCAGTTGCCTGGTTTGTGCAGCACTCGTCGAAAGATTCTGCCGTTAGCTCTGCCCGCCACGACCGCGGCACACTCATATCCTCCGGCCTAATTGCCGGCGGCGCGCTGTTTGGCGTGTTTGCCGCCCTCACCAAGTTCTGCGGCTACGAATATGTAAATCCGCTGTCCGACGGCCTGACCCAGACTCTCGGCCTGATTGCATACGCCGCTTTGATCGCCTACGTTTGGTGGGCAAGCTGCCGTGAGGATAAAAAACTCAACTGATAAAGAGATCCTGCGACTGGCCATTCCGGCCATAGTCGCCAACATAACAACCCCGCTGCTCAGCTTGGTCGACGTTGCAATTGTCGGCCATCTGGGCAGCGCGGCCTTTGTCGGGGCCATAGCTGTCGGCGGCTCACTGTTCAATATGCTCTATTGGTTTTTCGGCTTTCTCCGCTTCGGCACTTCGGGTCTGACGGCACAGGCTGTGGGCCACAAAAATGCCGTGGAACAATGGCTGATAGGGCGCAGGTCCGTTTTTATCGGACTGCTTTTCGGCTGCTTGCTGATTTTGCTTCAAAAGCCGTTGGGCGAGTTGGCGCTCTTTGTCATGGACCCCGACGAGCCTACGCGCACGTTGGCGCTGACCTATTTTTCGGTGCTTATATGGGGCGCGCCGGCGGTTTTGATGCAGTATGCGCTGACCGGCTGGTTTGTCGGCAGCCAGGACACTCGCTCGCCAATGGTGATTTCATTGACAATCAATGTTGTCAACATCCTTGTTTCGCTGATTCTTGTTTTTATCTTCAAACTTGAAATCCGGGGCGTGGCTTCCGGAACTTTGGTCGCTCAATGGGTTGGCTGTCTGCTCGGATTTATAATGGTTGTCAGGCGCGGTGGCCTGAAGTTTCAACGGTCGGGCCTGAAGCTGCCATGGAGGCCGTTCTTTACGGTTAATGTCAGCATTTTCCTGCGCACGCTTTGCCTCATTGCGGTTACGGTTTGGTTTACCCGCGCCGGTGCGCGCCAGGGAGACGTTATTCTCGCGGTGAATACCTTGTTGCTTCAGCTATTTACGCTGTTCTCCTATTTCATGGACGGTTTTGCGTTTGCGGCCGAAGCAATGTGCGGTCGCCTTTATGGCGCGTCGCAGTTCGCGCAATTGCGCGATCTTATCAGGCGATTTATGTTGTGGGGTGGGGCGGTGGCCCTGCTCTTTACGGCGCTATACGCAATTAGTGGCGATGCCTTCCTGCGATTGCTAACCGACGATGGCTTGATCATCAATGCCGCCCGCGAGTTCAGATTATGGGGGGCGGCGATTCCGCTTGCCGGGTTCATGGCCTTTACGTGGGATGGTATAATCGTGGGTATCACCCGCACCAGACTGATGCTGATATCCATGGCCGCTGCAACAGCCGTTTTCTTCCTTTTGTGGTGGCTACTGACTCCCCTCTGGGGCAACCATGCCCTCTGGTTCGCCTTCATCGCCTACCTCCTCACCCGCGGCCTCCTTCTCGCCGCCCTCACCAAACTCTAACACTTTATATAGTTGTTGAGGTTACTTTTTCTCCTATAAAAACAATTGTTTTAGGAAACTCCGATAACCGCATTCCAATTAGCTGGTCAAGAGAAGAACCGAGCATACCTGACAAAAAGTACATGCCTATGCCATTATCATCCTTATAAGCGGATTGTTTAAATTTCTGAGCACTTAAACGCCAGACTTCTTTATTCCCGGTGCGCGTCACTGTGTACCATTCCTCTTGTAAGAATTCTTTGACCATTTGCTTGGTCATACCCGGTTCTACTTTCCTATCTTGAACGAGCTTTCCATATTTTTCACCATATTTGGTTATGTACTCCTGTTGTTTTCTCTGCTCAGCTAAGCGTTTCTCTGTTTCTTCGATTTCCTTTTGTTTTTCTTTGTCTTTTTCATATTGAATAGCTGCGATAATATTATCGCGAAATTCTGTTGGTGTAGATGATTCCCCTAAGAGTGATTTATATCTACTCCAATCTAAAATGTCAGTGGCGTTAATGGAGCTTAGCCATTCTGAAGGCTCTATTTTTTGTCCGTCGGCGAAAGTTACTGTGTAGTTTCGCCACCTTTTTGAGTCTTTCCATTCAGGCCATTTCCCCCAAGGATATGAAACGGTATAATTCCCCCAAGGATATGAAACGGTATTATCATAGCAGTAGCCATCAGTACTAATAATATCACCGTTGGCGAAAATGTATCTGCATGCTTTGTCTTGTTCTGCATCTCCATGGAAATAGATAGGACCAAACCATTCATCATCATTGTTAAAAACAACATGCCAATATGCATTGTCTTTTAACTTTATACCTTCATACGGTTTACTTGTTGCGAATATCGAGTCTAGAGATTTAGTGTGTGTTTCTACAAATTTTACTCCCACGTGCCTTTGATCCAATCGCAAATCATAGCAGGTTAAGTTTACATGTATAGAATCGTTATTTCCTTTTACTGCATTCAATTTAACAGTACTGTTAAGAAATGATGTCTTACCTGAATACTCATTAAGATTAACTATTTCTATAGAAAGCGGCACAATTCTCTCATCGACAGTAAAAACCCCCATTTTAACCTTAATCTTGTCACTTTTCTTGTTTGCTTTGAGTGTGCCATCTTTGCTATTATGTATTAAAAAGCGGCCGGTTATATGATTAGTAGTGATTGGATAAAATGTTTTTGAAGAATATACCTCGCCTGGGATGAATTCTTGACTTAGCACACCATCAACGAATGTCGAATCATCACTCTGAGACACTGTGCCCTCCAAGATTTTATGCTCTGCAATGATATTGGGGTGAAAATTATCTCGACGTAGAAGATATACTTCAATCGGAGAGCCGTCAACAAACTGTTTTTGTTTGTCAACCCATCCCTTCAACCTTATAGATTGGTCGGTGTAAGTTATATCTTTTAAAGTTTCATTACCTTGTGGTATATAATCATTTACATCTACAGAGGATGCGTTTGCATGAAATGCGGACAGGAACATTACAATGCAAAACACGAATTGAGCTATTCTATTTTCCATATTTTATAGGTTGATTAAAGTTTTTTCCACATTTCATTTTGGGATTCGGTTCCCTTATAATTAAGCGAGCAATGCTTTCCGACTGAGCGAATGTTCAGCTTATTTTGGTTTCTTGATAGGAATTTACCAATCTCCGCATGCAATTGTTGAAATGCCTCTTCTACCGCGCGGTTAGCGAGGTTGCTGAGCAGCGCTTTGTAATAAGCAGCTGGATAACTAAGCTTAAGTGCAGCAATAAATTCATGTGAATCAAAATCGTAATCTTCTCTTTTATTGAAGACATCAATTACATCGCGACAAATACAAATGGGCAAATGCATACTTTATAACGTGTGCCGCGGTCGTCCCCTCGTTGGCAATTAATTGGTTTATATACGAAAAGCGCAGGAGTCTGTATCTGTTGCCGTCCTACAAGCAGAGGCTTCTCGCATTGCCCTTTAGATGTCGGACGACAACGCAGAAGCCCACGCTTATATATGCAACACTCAATGTATGTGCATTGCGCAGCATACAAGGTATAACATATCCACGGGCATCTATCGTTGTCTGAACCCTGACATCTAAATGAAATTTTGCGAGAATTTCTGCTTGTCAAGAATCAGCGCTGATAAACGCTTTCAAAAATTATGTCGGTGCATACCTCCCACTCACCCAAGACCGGGGCTTCATGGTCGGTCTGCGCCGCAAAGTTAGCAAATAATTTAGAAAACTCAAAATATAAATCCCAAAACCGCCTCAGATAAATTAGTGGCGAGTTCCATAAATAATCATCAAAATACCTCAAAAATATTCAGCACCCCCCAAAACATTATTCATCAACTTGCAGAAATAAGAAAATTCTTTGAATCAAAGACCAAGAATGGCTGCCGGGGTAATGCCGAGAATAAGGCAGATGGCTCGCGCTATTTTCAGTGTTGGTTCGGAGCGGCCGGAAATATAATCGCTAACACGAGACGGGCTAACTCCCAATTCTCGCGCGAGCTCTTTTTGAGTAATTCCTTTTTCTGCGATTGAAAGGCTGATAAGTTCTCCGATAGTTGGTTTAGCTATCGGATAATGTTTTTTTTCATACGTTTCAACCACATCTGATACAATTGTCAGTTCAATTGAGTTTTTATCGGTTACCGGAGTTTCGTCTGTCACTAAAGGGAGTAATTCCTCGATGCGATTAAGGGCATATTCATATTGTTTCTTCGATATTTCCATAATCAAACGGCTAAAAAGTTGAACAATATTTTAGGGTTAGCGGGCGAGGGAGAGGTTGCAGGTGATGCCGTAGCCGCTGTTGGAGGTGGGGAAGGCTGAGTTTGAAACCAGCGGGGTGTTGACCTGATGCTCAAAGAACATGCCGAGCTGGATGCGCTTCGAGAGATTATATTTGGCGGTAACGTTAACGTTGAGGTTGCGGGTGCCCGAGGTGGCCTGCGTGTAGTTCGACTCTATGCGGCGGATGAGCGCCTGGCTCTGGGTGAGCTTAAAGTCGGCGTTGAGGTCGATGTCGTGCGACGTTGAGGTACCGCGACCGGCGATTTTAAAGATTTTGGCAAGGTTAACAATCTTATATCCCGCGCCGATGGTTATGCCGCGCTGGGTGGCCTCGACTAACTGGCCGGCCGACGAGTTGAGCGTGAGGGTACGCTGCTCGGTCCATTCGGCATTGAAGCGGAGGTCGTTGTTGAGGGTCACTTTGATACCTGCCAGGGGCGAGAAACGCTCCTGAATCGTGACTGAGGCAATGTTGTAGGGCGATGACGGAATGGGCGAGCCGGTGAGTTCGTCGAGGGTAAAGCCCATGTCATTGTTGGAACCGCCGGCCGATACCCAGTTGAGGAATCCCGAATATGAACCCACGGTGTAGGTACACTGATAGGCGTGGTTTATCGAGAAGGATTTAAACACCTTTTTAAGGTTGAAGAGGTTGATAAGGCCGTCGTAGGTTATCTTCCAGTTCGGTAATATGGCGGCGAGGGCCGGGAAGGGGTTCAGATACTGCTTGGAGGGGTTGGTGCCGGTATATGCCGCAATGAATGCGGGAATAAGCACGTCTGACGACGTTGGCGACACCCCGCCGTTAGACCTATTGAACGGCTTGCCGGCAAGGGGATTGCCCTGCATAAAGCCTCCTGAGGGGTAGTTGACGCCTCGATAGCGATCTTCAACCCTTTGGGCCATAACGGGGATGTATTCGAGGAAGCGCTCGAAATAGGGGTCGGCATAGCCATCGTCGGCCTTTGAGGTGCGTAGCGCGGTAAGGATTGCGCAGTGGGTCTTGGTGTATGTGCCCGAGCGCGAGGTGGGCATGTCGTCATACATGAACTGCACGGAGTTGGTGCGCGAGTCGTTTCGGTCGGCGTTAAGCGAAATCTTCAGTCCGGGAATAGGCTCAAGAGTTCCCTCAAAGCGGATTTCAAGGGCGCGGTTAGAAACCGCAGGCGAAGTCTGGCCGTCGTTGAGCAGCAGCCATCCGCGCTCCTTTGCCTGATCAACAAAGTCGTCGCCGGCAAAGCCGAAAGCGAAGCCCAGGCCCGGGGCCATGGGGCCGTCGCCGTTGCTCTGGCCGAAGCCAATGCCAACGTTGCGGTTCCAGAGGGGCACCGACAGCGACTGCGAGTGACGAATGCGCACCGATGCGTTGCGGGGCGACATGAGCAGGCGGGCCGTATATTGTGCGGCCTCGGTCCAGAAGTTTTTCTTTTCCTTCTCTTTGACTTCGGTAATGGTGAACTTGAGGTTTTTGTCGCCACGGGTCAGAATTTCAACCGAATTTTCGTCAATCGGTTTAGATTCAATGCGGAAGGCGCGGCCGTCGGTAGTGGTGGCCGATACGCGCACGTTCTTAACCTTGAGATTATGGCGGATAACGAGCGAGGTGTCGCTCTTGAGCTTAAAGGTGCGCTCATAGCGTTTTGTGCGCTGCACGCGGTCGCGAGAGCTGGCGGATGATGACGAACGCTTTGATGCAAACCGCTGGTTAACCTTTTTGAGGTAGGGAACTTTGTTGAAGAGTCCTTCGAGGTTAATGCGGCCGTCGGCTGTAAAGTCGCCTTTGTTGGCAATTGTGTTGCCAAACGATTCTCCGGCAACCGTGGCGCCGCGGTTCCATTGATAGGTGGCGTTATATTTCGCCGTGCCCGAAAGGAAGTCGAGCACCGGAATCTGGTTGAACGGCAGCTTATATTCGGCCGAGAACGACTGGTTGTAGTTCCAGGGCGTGCCGAGCGAGCGGATTGAGGACATCACCGTGTCTTTCCACTCCTTGAATTCGTCGGGGAAGAGGCGGCGGTTAACGGCACCGGCCGTTTCGTCGATGCGCGCCTGAGTGTTGCTCTCAAAGCGGAAGCTAAGGGTTTTGGTCAGGTTCCATGACAGTGACAGCTTTCTATCCCAAAGGAAGTTCTTGCTAACCGACACCGGCAGCTGGAAGTTATCGTCAACCTCCGAGCGCACCTGGTTTTCGTAGTAGTAGCGCGAAATATTGGTAGAGAAAGAAATGTTGTTGAACAGGAATCCGAGCTCCCAGTCGCGAATAAACTTCAGTGACTTCTTTTTGGAGTCAATCTTTTTGTGGAACGGTTTCCATGTGCGCTTGAAGGGAGTCCAGTTATATTGCAGCGAACCGCGATAGTCGTTGGTGTTCTGATACTCGGTTGTCGGGTCGTTGACGTGTTGCTTCGAGAACGAGAAGTTAGCAGTGAAGTTTGCAGGGTCGTATGGCATGGAGTTCTTCGACTTAACGTCGAATTTCAGGCCCGAAATAGAGAAATTCTGGGTTTTGGTTTCCTCGACGGCAAAGGCGCGGATTGAGTCGCGCTGATGCTTGGTTGCGCACTGGTCGAGGGCGTCCTTGAGCAGCACGTCCGTGTCGAGCGGGTTATATTTCGGAGTCGTAACTTCCGACGAGGTAGAGTAGTAGATCGGGGCGTGGAGCTTCACTTTTTCGGGGAGGAAGCGGCCGGCGTCGACCTGCATTGCGAAGTTGAGCTGGCGGTAGTCGTCCATGCGGCGCTGGTTCAGGCTCTGGTCAACGTTGCCGAAGCCCGATGTTTCGTAGTGGCCCGAGAAGTTAAAGGTGGCAACGTCGCTCATCTGCAGGTTGACGTTGGCCTTTGCTGCCCAGCCGCCCGATTCGTCGAAGTCGGTAACCTTGAGTTCGTTGACCCAAACGGTGCCCGATTTTTCGGTCGAGGAATTATTGCGCACGCCAATGAGCATTACGCGCACGTCGCCAACGGTCGGGTTGCCGACAACGGTTATGGTGTTCGCCTCATGGTCGGGGTCGCGGCGCGAGAAGCGCGACGAATACGATGCCCCGGGCTCGCCGGCATTGATGGCGGCATTGCGCTGGTTTTTAACGTCGACCAGCGATTGGATGGCGAAATCGAGATAGTTAGATTCGGGCCACACCAGATAGCGCTGCGAGGCCACTTCGTTGTTATAGCGGCCCGGAGCGGTAAGTTCCAGGGGCACTTCATATTCATAGTAGTTGGCCTTGACGTCGGAGCCGAGGCGCAGGAACACCGAGAACTGGCCCGAGCGCAGGTTTTGGGTGTTGTCGATAGGCGCTTCGGCGTGTACCCACATCTGCATGCGCTTATAGTTGCGCAGGTCTTGCTGGGTGTTGCGGTAAACGCCGCGAGCGTCGCCGGGCTTGATGTCGGTCAGGGTCATCGACATTGACTGTTCGTTGAGCTGAACAATCTGGCTCTGACCGGGGTCAGTGATTCGGGTAACACCGGGGGGCAGCACGTAGTTAACCGGTTCGCGGCCTGCATTTTCCTCGATGTTGACAACCGACAGGTCGAGCTGACCCTCGGCGGGAGTGTCCGAGCGATTGTTGAGGTTAAAGTTATAGCCGCGCCATTCGCCGCGCACAAGTTCAAGAGTTGCGAAGCGGAGGTGGGTGGGGGCGGTGAAGCCGGTCATAAACATGCGCGCAAAGCGCACGGCGGTGAAGTCGTTGATGGAGCCGACTTTAGACTCGTAGTTAGCCAGAGGAATCTTGAACTGATACCACTCTGCCTCAACATCCTGGCCATCGCGGGTGCGCACCAGCGAAACCTGTTTGTCGGTTATATAGTTCTGACCAACAACCAGGTCTTCGGGACGAATCGATATGCGATACTGGAAGTAGCGTTCATATTCGTTGAGGGTGTTGTCCTGGTTTATGTCTTCCACGTCGGGGGTTGAGCGCGACGATTGATAGAGCGGGTCGTCGGCATCTTCGGCTGAAAGCGAGTTGCCTTCAACGCCGTTGTAGCGTTTATAGCGTTCAAGAATCGACAGGCGCTCGGCGTCGTAGTCGTTGCCGCGATAGAAGTGATAGTTGTCGCCGGCGGGGTCGTTGAGCGGCGAGAAGCGGTCGGCCTGCATGCGGCTCAGTGCATCGGGTGCGAGTTTCTGACGCAGATTTGCAAGGAAGTCGGCGTAGGCCGGCGATTCATATTCGTCGGAGGTAATAAGGCCGTCGAGACCAACGTCTTGATACACGCGCGAGCCGGAATTGTTGTCAAATGAATAGGTTAGCGACGTTTGGGTTGACACGCGGCCCCAGGTGGTTTGGCGCATATATTGGTCGTTGCCGTCGTAGGGAACGCCGTTTTCGTAGCTCTTGAAGCCGTCGCGCAAAATATCTTCCGAAACCTCGCCGAAGTTCAGGTAAAGGTCGCCGCCATCAAGATTCTGTGCTTCGGGGTCGAGGAACGGGTTCATCATCCAGAACTGCACGTATTCAATGTTGTTTTGCTCGAAGTTGGTGGTTTCGAGTCGGCGCATGATGCCGCCCCAGCGCGATGCGGGGTTTTGCAGCGCGCCCTGGGCGTCGATGTTGGTGGCATCGAGGTTATAGGGGCCGCGCTCGGTGGGGTAGAAGCTGAGGTTGAGGGTCTGTATAAGGTTGGTTTCGCCGTAGGTCAGCTCTCGGCCCGGGAAAATCTCGGTCGACGTTACTTCGCGCACGTATGGGTTTGAGAGCTGCTTGAGGTCAGATTTAATGTAGCCCGGACAGAGCGAGGAGTTGCGCTGGGTAAAGAGGCGGTCTATATAATACCAGTTCAGCAGAGCGCGGCCGTAGCCGTAGGCCGGGTCGTCGCTCAGTGTGCTTTCCTGGAACATCGACGGCGTTGACGACAGGCTCCAAGCGTAGGGCGATTTAAGGTCTATGCCGGTTTGAGTTGCCTCGAAGTCGTCAACATAGCTGGAGCCGCGGTTCGAACCTGATTTTTGTTTGTGGGGCACTAACTGCGCAAACTCGCCCTGAACGGAGATTTTCGAAGGTGCTACGGCATTGACCGTCGGAATGAGGTTGAGCCAGTTGGTTAGCCATTGGAACTCCTTGTTATAGTTGAAGTTGAAGCCCCAAATGGTGTTGTTTACGGTTTCTTCGCCAATGCCTACCTTCTCGGTCAGAGCCTTTTCGCCGTAGTGCATAAGGGTCAGTCCGGCGTTGAAGTCTTTCGAGAACTTATAGTTAAGGTCGAGGCCCATAAGGGTTTTGCGCTCCATGGAGAAGAGGCCCTGGTCTTCGAGGGTAACCGACACCTTCTGTCCGGAATCGAGAATGCTCTGGTTAATGATTGTTACCTCGCCGTTGGCATAGTCAACAATGTAGTCGGAGTTTTCGTTCAGTGTAACGCCGCCGGCGGTAACTATTACCGAGCCGCGCGGAACGTTAAAGGCGTTGAGCGAAATTCGAGAGCCGTCGGAACCCTGATATTCGCCGGTGAGCATAAACTTGTTTTTGTCGGCAAACTGCTGGGCCACTACGCGGGTTGAGTCGTAGAGCTGCGTATAGACATATTTCTCTGCAACTGCCGGGTTGCCGATGGCCTGCTCAAGGTGGGCGCCAAAAGGCTCGGCAACGGGGAAGATAACCTTGCCGGTCGAGGGGAAAATCGTGTAGCCGTCGAGGTAGTCAAACATGCCGTCGGGGTTGCCCTCCTGGTTTGAGTCGAGGCGGTCGAGGCCCATAACCTGCAGCAAGGTTTTGTTTTCCATGCCGGGAACGGGCAGATAGTTGATGGCGGTGCCGGTTGTGTCGCTCAAATATTTGATTTGCAGCTTGAAATTCGATTGCGAAACCCTTGTGGCACCGAGCGAATAAACGTTTTTCATCATCAGGCGCCAGTTGGGCCAGCGGGGCGACTGGGTGGTGCCTTTCAGCAGCTTTACGTAGATATTTTCGCTCGTGGTGGTGATGTCGTCCGAGAACTCGCCGACCTGGTAGACGCGTCCGTTATAGGTGTATTCATATGCGATAGCCAGCACTTCGTCGGCATTCAGGGTGGTGCGCAGCGAAATGTAGCCCAGCGTTGCGTTCAGCGAGTATTCGTTGGCCGAGAGCAAGCGTGCGGATTCGATTTTTTCATAGTCGCGGCCCCCTTCAAAGCCCATGGCGCTTAGTGGCGCCAGCGCCTGGGTTACGGAGTTGATTTGGCGGGCGTCGGGATACTGTTCCTTAATTGTTTGCAGCAGGTTGTTGGAGCTGTTCGACGGGTTCGGTTGCCCAAGGTTGGGTTGCCAGTAGGAGCAGTCGAGGTCTTCGTTTTCGCCTAAGTCCATAAATGCCACAAGGTTGCGGCTTTCGTTAAAGTTCGAGTTTTTGTTGGTGATCCAAACCTGCACGCGGGTAATGTTAACGCCCGACGACACAAACGGCAACTTCGACGCGAAGCGGTCGTAGTTGCGGCGGAAGAAATGGCTCAGGAAGAAGTGGCGGTTTTCGTCGTAGTTGTCGGCGTTGACCGAAAATTTGGTGGTTTGCTTGCCACCTTTGGAGCTTACCGATTTCGATTCGGAATTTTGCTGCGAAATCAAGCCCTGAACGGTGAGTTTGCCGAACTGAAGTTTGGTTTTGAAGCCGAAGAGCGAGGTGGCGCCTCGAATCAGCGACGACCCGGAGGTGAAACTTACGTTACCCGCCTCGATTGACTGCACAATGTCGTCTTCCTCGCCCTGGTAGTTGAGGTTGAGGTTCTTGGAGTCGAAGTCAAAGGTCGCGTCGGTGTTATACGACATGTTGAAGCTCAACCTGTTACCCACGCTTGCCTGAATCGATGCCTGAATTTTCTGGTCGAAGTCGAAATAGGTTTTGCGTCGCGAGTCGAGGTTCAGGGCCGGGTTGTCGGTCTTGTTTGACTTGATGCCCATCGACAGCAAAACCGAGCCGGTGGTTTTGAGCGACACACCCCCCGGGCCGAACACCTTTTCCAGCGGGCCGAGCGAAAAGTTCATGTCGAGAATGTTGAACGGCTCTTTGGTGGTTGCGTTGCGTGCCAGTTCGGCGTTGCGGCGTTTCCAGTATCGGCCCAGGGTCTGGCGGGTCTGCCACTGCTCGTATTCCTTCTTGGTCAGGGCAAAGGGCGTTACGAGGTCTTCTTTGCCGAGCCTGACGTGAACCAGATATGTTTGGGTCAGCGGGTCATATTCGGCCTCGGTGGTGATGTTTTGCGGTTGATTCAAATCCTGAATGAACTCCCATTGCATCAGCTCTTGAAAGTTGCGCGGAATTGTTGGGCGCACGTCGCGTCGGCCGTCGGGAAGAATAGTGTCCATCTTCTCGCCGGCAAACGGTTTCATGGGAATTGTTGGGGGAGGGGCCTGAATCTGAGGCTCATAGTATTGTCCGTATGCACTTTCAACCCCAAGCCCTACAGCCAGCAGGGCAAGGAGAATAAATATGTGAATACTGCTAAAGTGCTTAGAGCGGAGTGTCATGACTAAATAATTAACGCACGATTTCGGTGTATATTGCATCGGTCGAGAACAATTTGCACGATTGAAACGTTATAAGGACAAAATCACATTTCAACTGCTACTGTTATGAAACTTACATTTCTCGGAACCGGAACCAGCACCGGAGTACCCCAAATTATGTGTGACTGCCCTACTTGCCGCAGCCGCGATGAACACGACAAACGCCTGCGCTGCTCGGCAATGGTTACCTACAAAGATAAAAATATTCTGATTGACTGCGGCCCCGACTTCCGCCAGCAGATGCTTGCGCAGGGCTCGCCGATGCTCGAAGCCCTTTTGGTTACCCATAGCCACTATGACCATGTTGGCGGCGTTGACGACCTCCGTCCGTATTGCGCCATGGGCGACGGTTTCCCGATTTATTGCCGTCCCGACGTTGCCGGCGACCTGCGCGACCGCGTGCCCTATTGCTTCGCCGAGGCTCCGTATCCGGGTGTACCCGCTTTCAATATTACCGAAATCACCACCAAGCCGTTTAATGTTGCCGACCTCGATGTTGTGCCCCTGCCCGTTATGCACCATCGTCTGCCCATTGTCGGTTTCAAGATGGGGAACCTGGCTTATATTACCGACGCCAAGACCATTCCCGACACTACTCTTGAGCTGATTCGCGGCATCGACACTTTGGTTATCAATGCCCTGCGCCTGAAGGAACACCACTCGCACCTGTCGCTGCAGCAGGCTCTGGATATAATTGCCGAGGTTAAGCCCCGCATTGCCTATATAACCCACATGAGCCACGGCATCGGCCCCGCTGTTGAAGCTTCGCTCCGACTGCCCGAAGGCGTTAAGCTCGCCTATGACGGCCTGGTTATCCACATTCCCGATCAATTTGACGAAAACGAACTCTAAGCTATGAAAAAGACATTTAAAAACGGCACTCAGGTAGTGGTATTTCCCGGTGCCATAGTCGTTTACAACTTTTCAGGCGCCGATGCTGCGGAAGTGTCGCAGGTAGTGAGCGCCAACCCCGGGGCCGCAACGGTTTTTGTGGCAACCAAGTTTGACCGCACGGTTTTCAGTCAGGCCGAAAACACTACCCGCACCTTTATTTTCCTGCGTGGGGCAGTAGACGAAGCGGCTGTTGACCCGACCTATCCGGCGCAGTGGGTAGGTCCCGGCGACTTCATTCCGGCAGTTCCCGGCAATGTTTCCGTAGAGGCGACCGCCACAGGGTTCAAAGTAACCTCGCTCAGCGCCGACCCCGCCGAAACCGCGGAATTCTAAGAAACTTCAGATCGCATATAAAACAATGCAGGAGAAACAGTTCAAAAAGCTGTTTCTCCTGTTGATATTTTATGCGGTCTGATTATTTTGCGAGCAGGGCGTCGAGGGTTTCGCGCAGTTTTTCGATAGATTGCGCACCAACGAGGCGAAGGTCGGTTTTTTCGCCGTTTTTGAAGGTGAGAATCGTGGGGATGCTCATGATGCGATATTTTTCGGTAAGGTCAGAGTTGTCGTCAATGTTGTATTTGCCAACAACTACGCGGCCTTCATATTCCTTGGCTACGGCGTCGATGCTCGGAGCCATACCCACGCAGGGACCGCACCAGGTAGCCCAGAAGTCAATCATCACCGGCTGACCGGATGCAATGATTTCGTGGATGTTTTCGTCGGTAAAAGTCATAATCGGTTGATTTATTGTTTAATTATTGAGTATTGAATATTTTCGCTTTCGAGCATTTCAATCAACTTTTTGTTGATTGGTATGGAGCGGCGGGCGGTGAGGTTAACCGCGCGGTTGAGTTTGGAGTCGTAGAGCGCAAGCCTCAGTTCGCCCATGTCGGTGTTGGCCGACTGTGCGTGTTCGCTCAGCATGTCCACGAAGTTTTGCGAGAATGCCGAGGTCGACATCGACAGGGTGATGCCCTTAACAACTCGGTTCTTAATGTCGTCGAGGCGCGTTATGGCAACGATGTTGAAGCGGGGCTCATCGTTGGCAAAGCGCCGCTGATATTTGCCGATAACGCGGATGAACTGCCCGGCGGTGCAGTAGCTGTTAAACTGCGAATAGGTCTGGCCGAACAGGCGCAGCTCGGTGGAGCCGCTGAGGTCTTCGAGTGTCAGTATGCCCCAGGGGCCTTTGTTGCCCGGGCGGGTTTCAAATTTCGTGGCCATGCCGCCGAGCTGAATTTCGCGGCCTTCTTCAATAATAAAGTCGTCGGAGGTGAAATCTTTAATCGAAGTGGTTGCGTAGCGCAGCTCCATATAGAAGGGGTCGAGCGGATGGGCCGATAGGTAGCGGCCAACGAGTTCGCGCTCTTTCGACAGCAGTTCGGACTGCACCCAAGGCACTGCCGGTTTAATCGGGGGCCGGCCTGAGGTGTTGAGCGCCGGGTCGGCAAATTCGTCGAACAGCGACACTTCCTGCTGACTGCGGTCGCGCTGATAGAGCTGGCCGTAGCGAACAAGCTGCTCGGCAAAAGTTTCGTCTTTGGCGTTGACCTGAAAAAAGTCTTCGCGCTTGATTTCTGAGCTGAAGCAGTCAAAGGCCCCGGCCATGGCAAAGTTTTCGATGGTGCGGCGGTTGATGCCTGAGCTGATGGGCACTCGCTCGATAAACTCGTGGATACTCTTGAACGGGCCGTTGGCCTTACGCTCTTCGATAATGGCGTTAACGATTCCTTCGCCGATGCCTTTGATTGCCGCGAGTCCGTAGCGAATGTCGCCGGCGGCGTTCACACCGAAGTTCGAGAACGATTCGTTAACGTCGGGCCCCTTGACCTTGATTTTCATGCGGGTGCATTCGTCCATGAAGCCCGAAAGTTTGTCGCCCATGTTGCGCGACAACACCGCGGCCATATATTCCGCCGGGTAATTGGCTTTAAGATAGGCCGTTTGGAACGCTACCCACGAATAGCAGGTGGCGTGCGACTTGTTGAAGGCGTAGGAAGCGAATTTTTCCCAGTCTTTCCAAATTTTTTCGAGCACCTCAGGCTTGTGGCCGTTGGCCTGACCGCCTTCGAGGAACTTGCCTTTGAGGTGGTTCATCTTGTCGATGAGCTTCTTACCCATGGCTTTGCGCAGAGTGTCGCTCTCGCCGCGCGTAAAGTTCGCCAGCAGGCGCGACAGCAGCATCACCTGTTCCTGATAAACCGTAACGCCGTAGGTGTCTTTCAGATATTTCTCCATTTCGGGAATATCGTAGGTAATCGGCGAACGGCCATGTTTGCGGTTGATGAAGTCGGGGATATAGTCCATAGGCCCCGGGCGATACAGGGCGTTCATGGCAATGAGGTCTTCGAAAGTCGAGGGCTGCAGCTCGCGTAGATATTTCTGCATGCCGGCCGACTCGAACTGGAAGGTGCCGACGGTGCGCCCTTCGGAGTAGAGTTTGTAGGTGGCGGGGTCGGTTATGTCGATTTTGTCGATGTCAACGTCGATGCCGCGGGTGTTTTTAATGTTGGCCAGTGCATCTTTAATGATGCTCAGGGTCTTGAGCCCGAGAAAGTCCATCTTAATCAGGCCGGTGTCTTCAATCACCGAGCCTTCATATTGGGTCACGAGCATTTTCTGGTTCGAGTCCTTATCGTAGGCCACGCTCAGGGGCACCCAGTCGCTGACGGCGTCGCGGCAGATAATCACGCCGCAGGCATGCACGCCGGTGTTGCGCACGTTGCCTTCGAGCTGCAAGGCATATTTCAGAGTGTTGCGAACTATGGGGTTCTGACTCTGAAGTTCGGGGGCGAACTCCGGCACGTGTTCGTAGCAGTTTTTAAGGGTGCATTTCAGTTCCTTGCCGTTGACTTCGGGCATACGCTTCGGCACCAGGTTGGCCAGGCGGTTGCTCTCGGCCAGGGGCAGCTGCTCGACGCGCGCAACGTCTTTAATGGCGCTCTTGGCGGCCATGGTGCCGTAGGTTATGATGCGGGCAACCTTTTCGGCACCGTATTTTTCGGTAACGTAGGCCAACACGTCGGAGCGGCCGTCGTCGTCGAAGTCAATGTCGATATCGGGCAGCGAAATACGGTCGGGGTTCAGAAAGCGTTCGAACAGCAGGTCATATTTAATGGGGTCGATCTGGGTGATGTCGAGGCAGTAGGCAACAGCCGAGCCGGCAGCCGAACCACGACCCGGACCGATCGACACACCGCGGGCGCGGCCGGCGGCTATGAAGTCCTGCACAATGAGGAAGTAGCCCGGGAAACCCATGTTTTTAATGGTGTCGAGCTCGAAATCAATGCGCTCAATCTGCTCGTCGGTGAGGTTCTCGCCCCAGCGCCGGTGGGCGCCAACGTAGGTGAGGTGGCGCAGGTAATCATCGTTGTCGGTGAAGCCGTCGGGTAGGGGGAAGTTGGGCAGAATCGGCTTATGGTCGATTGAATACGTTTCTACCTTCGAGAGAATCTCAACGGTGTTGGCCAAGGCCTCGGGCACATCGGCAAACAGCTTGTTCATCTCCTCGGTTGTTTTCATCCACTCCTGCTTGGTGTAGAGCATTCGGGTGGGGTCGGTCAGAAAACGGTTGGTGGAAACGCACACCAGGCGATCGTGGGCTTCGGCGTCTTCTTCGTTAACGAAGTGAACGTCGTTGGTGGCAATCAGCTTGATGTTGAACTTCTTTGCAAATTCAATCAGAAAGGCGTTAACGTTTTGCTGCTCCTGATAAACTTCGTGGTTGGCGTTGGGAACCGTTGCCTTATGGCGCTGGAGTTCCAGATAGTAGTCGTCGCCAAAAGTTTCCTTATACCACTGCACCTGGCGCTCGGCCTCTTCAATCTGGCCGGCACGTATAAGTCGCGGAATTTCGCCGCCCAGACAGGCCGAGCATATTATCAGCCCCTCGCGGTGGGCGGCAAGTTCCTGTTTGTCGGTTCGCGGATGGTGATAGAAGCCGTCGGTCCATGCGCGCGACACTATTTTTATGAGGTTATGGTAGCCGGTTTCGTTCTTTGCCAGGGCTATGAGGTGGCGCCCCTTGTCGGTCTTGTCGGAGCGGTCTTCGAGCGAACCGTTTGCAACATAGAGCTCGCAGCCGAAAATCGGCTTGAATGGTTCGAGGCCTTCTTCCTTGCGCTTGGAGTTTACCTTGTTTACATAGTTGAAATATTCCTTTATGCCGAACATGTTGCCATGGTCGGTGATTGCCAGGCCGGGCATGCCGTCGGCAATTGCTTTGTCGACCAAACCCTTAACCGAGGCCTGACCGTCGAGAATAGAATATTGTGTGTGGACGTGGAGATGAACAAATGCTTCCATAACTACCCACAAAGATACAAAATTTAGCCGGACCCTACAAACTTTCGACCGCTACTTTTTAGCGATTTATTCTTCTGAATTTTTTGCAGGCTGAGCCATTTATATTTAGGATATAAATTCCGTCGGCCAGGGTTGAAAGGTCTATCCGGAGTTCGTCGGCCGAGGTGTCGTCGGAGAATACGCGGCGCCCGCTCAGGTCGATGATGTCGACTCTCGATTCAGCTTCGGTGGCCACGATGGCATAGTCGCCGTATATTTCAATGCGCGAATCGGATAGGGCAGGGGCGGCAATTGCCGTCTGCTCAGCTTCGGAGTAGTCGATGCGGCTAACGTCGGCCAGCGCACATGAATAGTCTGCGCCGTCGCCGGCAACCTCAAGTCGGCCGTCGGAAAGCTTAACTTCCAGGCCGTCGTTGAGCTTGAATGACTTGATATGGCCGCTGAAATCGTGGATATTAAGGCTCTTGTTGCTCGTTGCCGGTTTAGGTAGCTCATAGTCGAAGATCCCGGGAGTGAAGGGAATGTCCAGCCCGGCTTCGCTCAACATAAATTCCATGCGCGCGTTTATCCATTTGAAGAAGTTGGAGCCGAAGCGTGCGGTGTCGAACGACGATATTCGCCGCGTCCAGCCGCCAACGCCGGTGTTTTCGGGCCAGCGCAGGCCGTCGAGTCTTGCCGAGGGTTCAATCATTTTTGCGTAATCGTTGAGCCACTCGCAAAGTTCGGGATACATTGTTGTTGCAAATTCCTCCAACCGCTGCGCATAGAGGGTATTATATATTTCAAGGTCCTCGAAATAAAAGAAATACCACATGCGCCAGAGCGGCGTTGTTGAATTTACCTCTTCGAGGGTTTCGAGCGAAGTTACGATATTGAACGCCACGTCGAGGTCCCAAACCGGCCCGAAATGGTAGAGCGATTCGGGGCTGAGGTCACGCTTATAGAAATAGACGCTCTTGGGGTAGCCGATTTCCGAGTTGTTGCAGAAGTTCATGGTCAGGAAATAGTCGGCAGCCGAGGCCATGTCGAAGGCTTCGTAGCCTTTGTCTTCGGCAACTTTCTCTTCCGCCTTGTTGAGGTCGTCGGCCCACATTGCCAGCCGCTCGTCGGGAGTCATTCCCGTGGAGTCGGCGGCATAGAGCTTGTCGAAGTCAGGGTCCTTGACCATTATCGGCAGCTTCATCGACGACTTGAATTTATATTTTTCGTCGAATTCCGCGCTCGCCTCAAACAAAATGCCGGTGTTTTCGTCGATGTCGACCGAAGCTTTGGTCGTTCCGATCTTGTCGGTTAAAAGATAAAGCCCGCAATATTTGCCGTTGAAGTAAACATTACACGGAACCGCGTTTACCGCATAGTCCATGCCCAGGCGGCGTGCAACCCACAGCCCGGCGGCGTTGCGCATGTGGGTATGATCGAGATAGTTGGCGAGCAATACGTAGCTCTTGGCCTTTTGCAGGCCGCAGATTGCCGTTTTCTTTTCGAATTTCAGCCTCAGTGGCTTCTTGCGCATCGACCATGAGGTGTTGCCGCGGCCTCTGACCATCAGCTGCAGGCCCTCGGCATCGTCAACCATTCCGCAGCCGTCAATGTCGAGAACGGCATCAAGGTATGTTGTCTTATCCTTGGCCCAATCATAGTCGGGATGTTCCGGCAGGGTGAACCGCAGGGTAGGAATGTCGGTTTGGCGGAAATCTATATAGTCGATTGCTCCGAGGGGAATCTCTTCGCTGCCCAGCGTCAGGGCCGAGTCTGCGGCAGAAATCCTATGGCGCAAAACAACCTCATCGGCCAAGTCAATGCGGTTAAAACTGCCGTCATTTCTGAAAATAAACGGATACTGGGCGGCGGCCGATGCGCAACAAAACGCACCGACTGCTATCATTAACAATTTCTTAATCATACTCATAGCTGCCCGCAAATATACAAAATTTCCCCGACCCCCGCAACCCATCACCCTCCCTTACCCTTAAACCAATAAAACCGACACCGGCAAATGAAGTGGTCTCGGTTGCTTCATTTGCGAGTGTCGGGAAAGGTTTGGATGTAGGATACTATCAGTTCGGGTTAGATTGTTTCCAATTCTCGCTCCATGATGCTACTGAGGGCGGTGAATAAACAATCATATTCATCTACGGTTAAATTATTCTCATCTATATTATTCTCATCTATATAGTAGGATGCTAATTCCATGCCAAACGTACTGGGGTAAACCATAAAGTCCTCAAACATGCCATTCCAATCAGATTTTTCGCAGGAATTGCAATAAATATCTAACATTTCTTCTTTATTCACATACTCATTTACGAAGCGTTTTATTTTTGCTATATTTTCTTTGGAATTAAAGTGTTTATACCATTTTTCCGTACCTTTTATCGAATTGACAATATCTTCTGAGGTGAAACGATACAAGGACGGTTCAATAATAAAATTCAGACCATTAACTCTATATTCATATCGGTTGCTTAATAATATGCAATTTTCACCTGCCGGGATTGCGTATGTATGATCGGCGAATCTTACTACATAATGTCTGTCATCGATATCAAATATTAGATATTGGGCAGTCGAGTTCTTAACTGTTCTAAGAACCACATCTTGTGCTTTGAACCCAAGTTCATTTTGTATAAGTTCTTTAACTTCCTGTATTTCTTCAGGTGAGAAGATTTTAATGCTTTTACCTTCTTTATCGACGGTGATTTCCATATCCGGGACAGTCATTCTGTGTATTACTTTCCCGATGTATGGCTTTACACCGTTGTTCCAGAGTTTTTGCCATTGGTTTTCGGCGGATTCGGTCAGGGGTATGATGCATTCGGGGTGGACATTGGGTTTTGCCTTTTCGTCTTTTTTTAGAAGCCAATCCATTGAAACGCAAACAACTCCGTTGTCTGACAGCTCTTTCTTCCGTTCCCATTTGTTGATATACCAGTCGTGGGTAACTCCGATCATATCTATCATTTCGTGATGCGAAAGAATAAAGAATCTGAAGTCGGGATTTATAGCGGTGCCGGAAACGTGCACAAAAACCCAGGGGCCTTTAATTTTCGTTTGCCAGTCGCCGCGACGAATATCGCCAATTGTCAATCCCACTGGGAATATCTTTTTGGTTGAAGTCTTGACCTGAATGCCAACTACTTCGCCGGTTTCAGGGTTTTGGCAAAAAATATCTACTCCCTTGAAGTTATTTTTCGTCATGTTTGAAATGCAGGCCTCAAAGCCTTGAAGTGACAGGCGGGATAAAACCTCAAATTCGCCGCAGCTGCCCAATGATTGTTTTGATAATTGATCCATAGAACAAAATTTTTATGATTATTGAAATTATTTCCAGTTATAGTCTTCGCAGCCGAGAATGTCAAGTGCCTGATACTTCCACGTTTCTTGGTCGAAATTAGGCGTGAAACGAGCCATTATAAGCTTTTCTTCCACAGACGGACCGCCGCCACGGCAATCTTGAAAATAGAAGCATCTATTAGCCACGGGCGGGTGAATTTCGTTTTGGTCAAGTTGATAAAAAACTGTGCCTACTCGTTCCCAGCGGCTTACCATATCGGGAGTTATACAGTGGTTGTCAAGAGGAAAGCAATACCGTGCTGAGCGGTCGTCGGTATTTTCGCCGAGGGTGCCGAATGCATGCACGTACGAGTATTTCAGAAAATCTTCGTCGCTTATATTTTTATTATTACCAAGGCCGTCGGTAGCTACGCGCAGTACATCGCCCGTGTAAATCGGGCTATCGTTAGAATCGCAATATGGAGTCTGAACTCCGGCAAATATGACCCTATGACAGAAACCACGATTGGTGCATTCGTCGTCAAAATATGCTTCCACAATGTCTTGATTATGCTCCTCCTGAAATTCTTTATCGCGGGTCCATACATAAAGGTCTGATGGAGTGAGGAAAAAGAAGTCGCCAAATTTTGCATACCCGAATCGGTCATTGTCAATGACATAGCGAATGGTAATTTTTGGCATAGGAACATTTTTAATTCCTGTGCCTATGAGGTATTTATATTTCTTGCAGAGAGTAACAAGGTCATTTTCGTTAATAGCTCCCGGTATTTTCACCGATTCCTTCGGAGTTGGAGGGCATCCGCAGTATGCGTCGATAAATCGCGGAAGAAAAATAATATCACGCCATTCTTCCGGCAGATGCACATTCGGCAGGTCAAAGGCCTCTTCAAATAGTGGCGCAATCTGTTCGTCGTTAAAACCGGCAATGCCACATCCTAAGCGAGTCACAAGAAAGCGATTGTTAGGGTGGGCCTTTGCGTAAGCAATAAAATCGTCGACATACGGCTTTATGTTCTCAACGGAGTCAAACATAGTGGGAATAGCGTAACATTGTCCCGTTGGGCCTACACCTGTTCCCCATTCGGCACCGAACTGTTTGTAGGCAATTCGTGCAGCACCTCCATGGTGTTGTCCTTGTAGGTTACTGCCGAACACAAATATCTCACATTTTGAGAGTTTGGTCACTTTTGGAGGAGTTGTTTTAAAGGCCATGATTATATTTTATAAAGAGTTTTTTTGTTACTTGAGTTAATATATAGAAAATGGGCTGCCACCTGTGTTAACTTGAAAGCATCGCCAAACGCTTGTACATACACACAGATGAACAGCCCATTGATGTATGAGCTATTCAAGCTATGCTTCGATGTACTATCAAAAATTTGGCGATTCTTCAAGTTAGAAGCACTTTCTTTATTCCAAAATGTTGTCACTCTTGACTGATGCAAAGTTACGAAAAATTATTTATACCGCAAAGTTACGGCCATGGTGTCTCAAAAACCGAGACAGCACGGCTGTTTTTTCGTAAAAATGGTGTTAGCGAAGCAGATCGAGCAGAATGGAGTTGGAGAGAAGCCAGTCGCGCTCGGCAATGCGCAACTGCCCGGGCCTTGAGGCGGGAACGAGCAAGCGGCGGGCAATGGCGAGTTCGGCGGGGGTGAAGGCGCTTTCGGCAATGCCCTCGGCGGTTCGCAGGGCGGTAATCAGCCGGTCGTTGAAGCGGTTATTGTCGGTTTCTTCCTCGATTCGGGCAAAGGTTTCGGGGGCGGCGAGATACTCCTTGAGGTTGGCGGGATTTTCGCGACGCACGTGGCCGTCGAACGAGTGTGCCCCGGGGCCAAGACCAAGATAGGACGTCAGGTTCCAATATGCGGAGTTATGCCGGGCCTCCATGCCGGGACGGGCAAAGTTTGAAATTTCGTAGTGGGCGAAGCCGGCGTCGGAGGTCGCCGTGCAGAGGTGGTCATACATCTGCTCGATCAGCTCGTCAGTTGCCTCGCAGATTTTACCGGAATTGAGCCGCGAGGTAATCAGGGTGCCCTCTTCGTAGGAAAGTATGTAGGCCGACAGGTGCTCGGGCTCCCATTCGAGCAGCTGCGCGAGCGAGCGGCGCCAGCTGTCGAGCGACTGGCCCGGCAGGCCGTAAATCAGGTCGAGCGAAATGTTGGTGAAACCGGCGCTGCGCAGGGTGTCGAACGCGCGCCGGGCGGTGGCGGCGTTGTGGCGCCGGCCTATGGCTTTGAGCTCTGAATCGACCAGCGACTGCACCCCCATGCTGACCCGGTTCGCTCCGGCACGGAGCAGCCCCTCGGCCAGCGCCGGCGTAACGTCGTCGGGGTTAACCTCAACGGTCCGTTCGCCGTCGGCCATTGCGAGGTATGGCGCAAGATAGCATGGGTCAATGGCGCTGGGCGTTCCTCCGCCGATATAAACCGTTTGAAATTCACCGACTTCGCCGCGGCGCGCCTGCAGCTCGCGGTCGATAGCCTGAAAATAGGTCTGCGGGTCAAACAGCCGCAGCGGCCCGGAATAGAAGTCGCAATACGAGCATTTGGCCCGGCAGTACGGAATATGAATATATAGTCCGGCCACGGCTCAATAGCGGCAAAGCTTGGTTTTGAGTTTGCAGTAGCGGCAGTTGGCGTCGTTTTCGGCCATGGGTGCGCGTAGGGCAGGGTCGAAAATCTCGTCGATTAAGCCTGCAAAGTGCTCTCGGAAATCATCGGCGACCTGCGCGTAGTTTTCGAGCGGCTTTTTTGCATAGTCGAGCAGCGGAAAATCGGGCGCGTCCATCTGCTTGATTTTAAAAATCATGGGGCGGATTTCCTCGCGCGGAGTGCCTGTAATCTGATGATAGGCCTCGCAGTAAACCAAAAGCTGGAAAATAGCTTTAGGCAGGTCGTGTCTGCCTACCTCAAACAGCGAGTCGACCGACGAAAACGCCGTCTGGTCGTTGCCGCTCTTATAGTCGATAATGCGGACGATAGATTTGCCGTTTTCCTCAATGCGGTCGATGCGGTCAATAAACATGTTGAAGTTCAGAGTCCGCCCTGGGCCCACTTTCAGCGGAAAGCGATAGTTCTTTTCTGTGGCAACAATGGTCAGCGGGGTTGATTCGCGGCGAAACAGCGAATGCAGTTCGCGGCGGAGGCCGTCGATGTAGAAAATCTCTTCGCCCGAGGTTATCGGCGTATAGATTTTCGGATTTTCCTCACCGTTGTCGAGTTCGGGCTTAACAAAGAGCATGTTAACGTTTACCGCGCGGGTCAGCTCGCGCTCCAGCAGGCCGTCGAAGCCTCCGGCAAGGAGCGAGTCGAGGTCTTGGCGCGTAACGCAGCCGCCTTGAGTTTCAAGGAAATAGTTGTAGACTCGCTCGGCGGTTTGGTGAACCACGTTGCCATGGTCGGCCGCCGAGGTTTCGCGGTCTATGGGGTCGGGGGGCGACAGCCTCAGAATCTTTTCAAGGAAAAATTCCTTGGGGCAGTTGAGATAAGTTTTCAGCGCCGATGCCGACAGGGCCGAATTTTCGATTTCTTCGGGGTTGAGATATGCGTTGAGCCGGTCGAGCAAAAAGGTTTTCGACAGCGAGCCGTCTGATGTGGATTCGGCCGACAGCTCCGGCGGCGCGAAGCCTACAACGCGGCTGCTGACCCTGACTCCGGGGAAGTTGCCATGCAGAAGCTGCGTAAGATAGCGGCTCGGCTGGCCGGTTCTCATGGCTCCGCAGCGGGCGTCGTAGATCAGCGTCAGCGAGCGCGCCCACGACAATATGCGGTAGAAATGATAGGCCGAGTCGGCCTCGGCGTGGTCGCGCGTGGGCAATCCGTAGGCCCTGCGCAGCGACTCGGGAATAAAGGAGCGGCTGCCGTCGGCTCCCGGAAAGTTCGCATCGGTCATGGAGAGCATCACCACGTTTGTATAGCCGAGCGCTCGGGTTTCAAGCACACCCATAACCTGAATGGCTTCAAACGATTCGCCCTCCATCGGCACTGTGGTTTCTATCAGCGAGTGTTCGAGCATGTCGAGCAGTGTGCGCTTGTCGGCCTTGACGCCATATTCGTTTGACCAGGCCGACAGGTTGGCAATCAGTTCCCGAACCCGGTCAAAGGCAACTGTGTCGATGCCCTCTATCATGCCGTTGTCGCTAACATAGTCGAGCAAGGTGTTCATATACTCCGCAACCTCTTGCGCATCAGCATCGGCACCAACCGAGCCGAGCAGCGGGCGCAGGCAGTCGAAATCCGCAGAGAGGTCATCGAGGGTCAGGTTGAAAAGACGGTGGGCGCGCATGTGTGGCACCAAACCCGCCGCGGCTTCGGGAAACGCCCCTTGCACGGCCGGGTGCTTGACCAGCTCGGCAACGTCGTCGTGGAAAAAGATGGCTCTTCCGGCCGAATCGTAGCTGACGCGCTGCTGCATTTTTATGAGCTGCGAAATCAGCTGAACCAGAGCCGAGAAGCGCAGCGGATAGCCCATGGTAACGTTTATCCGCTCATATTCTTCGGGAATCGCCGACACGGTAGGCACGAGCATTTCTGCATCGGCAATAACCACTGCCGTTTCATCGCCGCTAAGGAACTTGGCCGCTATCTGCGCCTGGGCGGCGGCGCCCGGAACTGCGATAATCTCTACCGAGTGGGCTGCGGGACGGAGCGGAATCCTGACTTCCGGATTGCAGGTGCTGAAGTCTTTGACGTAGGTTGAAATGAAGCGCCCCGCGGTGTTTGCGCCGCGGTGGTTCATCAGCGCCGGGTCATAGTCCCAGTAAAAATGTGCCATTCCGGCGCGCTGCAACTCGCGGAAAATCGCGTGTTCGGCATGGCTGAGCCGGTTAAAGCCTATGAAAACGTAGAGGCGCGGATTGAACGGAAGCCTGTCGCCGCGCAGCAATCTCTCCGCCACCGCGCGGTAGGCCATGCCCGGATAACATTCGTTTGTCTTGGCAAGAAGTTTGCGGAATTCAACATATAGTTCGCCGAGCATCGCCCAAAGCTGGGTGAATTTCTTGGCCGGTTCGCCTCGGCGCGATATGTGGTTCCAGAAAGGGAGCTCCTTCAGGCGGTCGCGATGCTCGAATGCTGACTGCCAGTAGGGGTCGGCGCGCCAATAGGTTTTTATTAGTTCTTCCTGTTCGGGAGTCAGATAGAAAGCCTGAATTTCCTTGGAGTCGCCAACGTTGCGAAAAAGCTGCACCGGGTCGGCCAGATAGCGGTCAACGTCGTTGAAGTCGCTCAGAATCATTCCGCCCCAGAAGCGGAAGCGGTCAAACGCCTCCGGTTCGAGTCCCATATGCCTGCGCACGTTGCAATACGCCTTATATAATATAAAGAGCAGCCGCTCCTTTGGGGCGATTTTCATTTCGCACCCCTGTTCGACGAGCTGCGCCAGGGTCAGAAACAATGATTTTATGCTCTCCGGCTCAACACCCATATATCCGGCGAGAGTTTGCTGGAAATATGTGCGCGAGCGAACGTTGGGAAACACAAACGTGTAGCTCCTGACCTGTGGGTCGGTGGCATATACGCGGGCTATGGAATTCAGAAATTCGTGCATATCAGGCCTTAAGGAGCATAATAACCTTTATGGCAAGGTCAAAGAGAACAATTTTGGCGCCCACGTTGCCGCGGATGTCGGTTTCGGCATCGTTGAGCTCCTTGATGAGGCCTTCGACGTTGCGCTCGTTGATAAAGGGAAAGAATCGCGAGCTGAACTGGCTTTCGGCAGCCGTAAGGTAGTTCAGTTCCGGCACCCTCAGGTTCATGATAAAGTTCTCGCGAACCATGCGCTGGCAGTAGTCGAGAAAGCGGCAGATATTGTCGCGGCCCATGGCGGCAACGGTTTCGCTCCAGGTTTTCAGGTCGGCGATGCGGCGCTGATAGGCCAGGCGCATCAGCTGCATGAACAGGTCGAGGTTTTTGGTTGAAATGGCACTGCCCAGCGAGTCGCGCGCGGCAATGACGTTGCCCTCGGCAACATGCGCGGCAGCCATGGCGTCGGCGGGGTTCATGCCCCGGCCAATCACTTCGGCCACTTCGGCGTCGCTCAGCCGCCGCAGCTCTATGCGCTGGCAGCGGGAGTAGATAGTGGGCAGAATGTCGGCCGGCGAATTGCTCACCATAATGAACATCGACCCCGGTTCGGGCTCTTCGATGAGCTTGAGCAGCGAGTTGGCCGTGGCCTCGTTCATGCGTTCGGGCAGCCACACAAAAGCGATGTTGAGGTCGCCGGAACGTGCGGCCATCGACAGCTTGCGGCGGAGCACGTCGGCTTCGTCAACGTAGATTACCGGCTGACCGTTGGGTTTGCCCAACATTTCGGGCCAGCGGCGAAAATCCATCCAAGGGTCTTGCTCAAGCATTTCGCGCCATTGCGACGAGTAGTCTTCACACAAGGTTATGCCCGTACCTTTTTTGAGGATAGGGAAGGCGAAATGCAGGTCGGCGTGGTTGAGCGACTGATGCTGGCGACACGACGGGCACTCGCCGCAACTGTCGGCATCGGTTGCCGAGCGGCCTGTGCAATGTATATACTGTGCGAGAGCCCGCGCCAACATTACCTCACCCGAACCGACGGGGCCGGAAATCAACAGCGCATGGGGCAGGCGACCCTGTTGAACCATTTCTACAAGCCGCCGCTTGGCATCGGCGTGGCCCGGAACTTCGCTGAATTTCATAGCAGGGCTAATATGGTTTGAAAAAAGGTTGCGATAAACATGAGAACGGAGGTGAGGGCAAGCAGCCTGGTGCATTGCGGGCCGCTGAGGCCGCCGCGCCACATAACGTAGCCGCCAACCATGCCGAGCACCATCGGAATTACCGGCAGCAGGCCCCAGCTCATGCCGCCGCCAAGCCATAGGCCCAGGCCGGCAAACTGGCCGAGTGCGCAGTAGAGCAGGGCAGATCCCTGAGGGCCGATAACGGTCGAAACGGTTCGTTTGCCGCTCCGGCGGTCAGGTTCAATGTCGCGATAGTTATTGATGAGCAATACCATAGCGCCCCAAAATCCTATGGCGGCGCCGAGTATAAAGGCCCTCGGCGGGAGGGTGAGCGAAAGCAGGTAGATGGTAAGAACCACCGGCGCGAGGCCGTAGAGCAAAATAACGGCCACTTCGCCCAGGCAATGGCGCGAAAAAGGGTAGGGGCCCGCCGAATAGCCTATGGCGCAGAGGGCAATGATGATGCCGAAAGGCAGCATTGCCCACCCGCCGCGCAAAATGGTAAACAACCCGATGAGGCAGGCGGCGGAGAGCACTCCGAAAGTGGCCCGGAGCATTGACTTGGGGGCGATTACGCCGTTGGCCACTCCGCGCTGGGGGCCGCGGCGGCTGTCGACGGCGTCGATGCCGTCGCGATAGTCGAAATATTCGTTGGCGAAGTTCGACACTATCTGGGCTAAAAGGGCAAACACAAGACATATGCCGGCCCACAGCCAACTGATTTCGTGGCCTTCGGCGGCAACGAAACCAACTGCGGACAACACGCCTGAGAGGCTCACCGGCAGAGTGCGCAGCCTCATGGCTTCGATCCAGGCTCCGGTGCGCGTCATTTCAGATTGCCGCGAACGCGGTCCAAAAACTGTTTCATGCCGTCGGAGTCCTTGGCCTCAATGAGCTTGCGAAGGGTCGACAGCTGCTCTTGAATCTTGTCTATCTGGTCGATAGAGTGGGGGTTGAAAAGAATTTCGGTGAGCAGGTAGTCGTCTTCGCTCATCAGGCCGTGGGCTATGGCTAGATGGCGCTTGAAGGTGGTGCCGGGCGCCGACTGGTGTTTCATAACCCCGGCAAACACCAAGGTCGATGCAAAAGGAATCGACAGCGAGTAGGCAACGGTTTCGTCGTGTTCGGCAAACGTGTATTCCTCAACGTGCAGGTGCAGGTCGGAATATAGCTGCTTGAAAAACGCGCGGCCCAGCGCATCACCCTCCTTAATTATTATGGCGTTTTCGTTGCTGAGGTTGCTGAGCGACGCAAACGTCGGGCCAAACATCGGGTGGGTGCTGACAAACGGATGGCCGCATCCGGCATAAAACTCGGGCAGGCCGGTTTTGACGGAAGCAATGTCGCTGAGCAGGCAGCGCTCCGAAATGTAGGGCAAAACGGCGTGGAACGCGTCGAGGGTGTATTTTACCGTCGCGCAGTTGATAACGATTTCAGGATCAAAGTCCTTAACTTCGTCGAGCGATGCAAACCGGCGGCAGTTAAAGGTGAATCTAAGGCGTTCGGAATCGGGGTCGTAGATTGCAACGTCGTGGGCAAACGACAGCAGGTCGCAGAAAAACGACCCCATTTTGCCGGCTCCGAGAATCAGTATTTTCATCGCTTGTTGAATACTTCAATCTGTTGGCGCACTGATTCTTCGTGAATGGCTTGAAGAACCGTCTTCATAAATTCGGGCGACATGTCGAGCTCTTTGGCGGCTGCGCAACGCGACTTCATTATTTCATCGTGGCGGCTCATCTGAAGTACCGACATGCGGTGTTCCTTCTTGAACTGGCCGATGTCGCGCGAAATTCTCATGCGCTTGGCCAGCAGCTCAACCAGTTCGGAGTCTACGTCGTCGATCTGGCGGCGCAGCGATGCCAATCCTTCGGTGGTGCCCTGAAGGTCGCGCACAACTAATTGCGACAGAATGTAGTTGAGCACATCGGGCGTAACCTGCTGGGCTTTGTCGCTCAGCGCGCAGTCGGGGTCGCAGTGGCTTTCAATAATCAGGCCCATGAAGCCCATGTCAAGAGCCTGCTGGCTCAGCGGCGACACCAGTTCGCGCTTGCCGCCGATGTGCGAGGGGTCGCAAATCACGGGCAGGTCGGGGAAGCGGCGGCGCAGCTCAATCGGAATGTGCCATTGCGGCAGGTTGCGGTAGAGGTGTTTGCCGTAGGCCGAAAATCCGCGGTGAATGGCGCCGAGGCGACGGAGTCCGGCATTGTGGAGACGCTCCAAAGCGCCAATCCAGAGCTCAAGGTCGGGATTGACGGGGTTCTTGACGAACACCGGCACGTTGGTTGCGCCCAACTCCTTGAGCGTGTCGGCAATTTCCTGCATGGCAAAGGGGTTGGCCGAGGTGCGAGCGCCGATCCACAAAATGTCGATGCCGCTTTCGAGGGCGTCGATAACGTGTTGGCGCGTGGCCACTTCCGTGGCGGTTTTCATGCCGTAGATCTGCTTGGCCTTGGCCATCCATGCCAGGCCCGGTTTGCCTACGCCTTCAAAGCCGCCCGGTTTGGTGCGCGGCTTCCAAATTCCGGCGCGGAGAATCTTGATTCCGTTTGCGGCGAGTTCGGCGGCGGTTTCGAGCAGCTGTTCTTCACTTTCGGCCGAGCAGGGGCCGGCAATTATAATAGGATCGGTTGTGCGATCAATGATTGGTTCTAAGTCGGTGAGTGCCATAATGATTATTCGGGTTGGTCGTTGAGGTCGTCGTAGGTTTGATATAGGAAATCGTTGTAGGGGAAGCGCTCCATGTGAATGGCCTTGGCATCGTCATATATCATCCGCTTCAGGTTGTCGATGCCAATGTCTTTTTTCGCCGATATGAAAGCGCATTTGCCGTTGAGCTTGGCCATCCATGTCTGTTCGAGTTCTTCGAGCGGAATGTTTTCGCGGGTGCGGGGCGTAAGGTCGTCGGCATCCTTGGGGGTGAACTTAAAGGCGTCGATTTTATTGAACACCATTATTACGGGCTTTTCGCCGGCGCCGCAAATTTCCTGCAAGGTTTTGTTAACAACTTCAATCTGCTCCTCAAACTGCGGGTGGCTGATGTCGACAACGTGGAGCAATATGTCGGCATCGCGAACTTCGTCGAGGGTGCTCTTAAAGGAGTCGACAAGGTGGGTCGGCAGCTTGCGGATAAAGCCCACGGTATCTGTGAGCAGGAACGGCAGATTGTCGATAATCACCTTGCGCACCGTGGTGTCGAGCGTGGCAAAGAGCTTGTTTTCGGCAAAAACCTCGCTTTTACTCAAAACGTTCATCAGCGTCGACTTGCCGGCATTGGTGTAGCCCACCAGCGCCACTCGAGTTAGCTTGCCGCGGTTTTTGCGCTGGATATTCTTTTGGCGGTCAATGCTTTCAAGCTCCTTTTTCAGGCGAGAAATGCGGTCGAGGATTATGCGTCGGTCGGTTTCGATCTGAGTTTCACCCGGGCCGCGCATGCCGATGCCGCCGCGCTGGCGTTCAAGGTGGGTCCACATGCGCGTCAGGCGTGGCAGCAGGTATTGATACTGCGCCAGTTCCACCTGTGTTTTCGCCGTTGCCGTTTGGGCGCGCTTGGCAAAAATGTCGAGAATCAGCGACGTGCGGTCCAGAACCTTGATCTGCAGCTCGCGCTCGATATTGAGCACCTGCTTCGTGGTCAGGTCATCGTCGAAAATTATCATGCCGATTTCATTTTCCTCGACATACTGCTTGATTTCCTGTAGTTTACCTTTGCCAACGAAACTTACGCGGTCGGCATGGTCAAGCTTTTGCGTAAAAATCTTAACCGTTTCGGCGCCGGCCGTATCGGCCAGAAAAGCCAGTTCGTCGAGATATTCCAGAGCCTTCTGCTCAGGTTGCTGCGGAGTGATGAGGCCCACGAGTACCGTGCGCTCATTCGCCTCCTTATTTAAAATCATATCCTTCATATAGACTGCAAATTTACAAAATTCTCCTGTCTATAACAATTTTTCCCACAAAAACTGTGCCGGCTTTCACAAAAATTAAAAGTTCAATTTGCTAAATACCTGCAAAATTATTAACTTTGCCAACGCAGACCGCTTTGCAGAGCCCCGGTCGCGGGTTAAGCGGGTGGGATGCGGACATATTTATTTAGATGCGTTTACTCGGCGCTCTTTCTTGACAGTTAGGAATCTGGAAAATTTCAACGATAAAGTCGGGAGTGAGACAACGGTAGATGCCTCTTGCGGTTATATGGCAGCATATACATGCGTGAGGTTCTGCGTTGTCCGTTCACCTTTATCGGGCATTCCAGAGCCTCTAACTGATGAGCGGGCAACAAGTAAGGCCGTCACGCATTTTTTTCTAACCCCTTAACTGCCAACGCAGTCGGCCCCGAGGCATTCAATCATCACAATGAAGCGACATTTACTGCTATCGCTTACGGCCTCCCTGCTCGCCATCGTCGCCACGGCCGGCGACTTCACCTACACCTACGAGGGCCAAACACTAACTTACACCGTCCTCGACGAAACCGCCAAAACATGTGAGGTGGGCCGAAATTCCGGTATTAAGGGAAATGTGGTCGTTCCGGCAGAGGCAACTACGGCGGGTGTGAAATATACGGTTACACGAATCGGCCACCTTGCGTTTTATAACTGTTATCTAAACTCGGTGTCGTTGCCAAACACGATTGAGAGTATTGAAAGCGAAGCCTTCTATGCATCTTGTGTAAACGCCGTTGATTTCGGAACTTCGGTTAAAAGCATTGGCATGTTTGCCTTTCAGGGCACTAACCTCACAAAAGTGAATCTTCCCAATTCTGTTAAAACTATTGCTGACTATGCATTCGAAACCTGTCTCTCTTTATCAACTATTAATCTCGCCTCGGTGGAAACTATAGGGGAGCTCGCCTTTCGAAATTGCAACCGATTGAAGTCCGTAACAATCCCGAAGTCGGTTACGTCAATAGGTCAAGGAGCATTTACCAGATGTGGGGGCTTGAAAGAAATAATCGTTGATAGTGCTAATGCTAATTTTGTGGCTGTTGACGGAGTGTTGTTTGATAAAGATCTCACGACTCTGATTCAATATCCTGCCGGAAAGACTATAGATGAATGGTCTATATCGTCCGGAGGTCTCCTTTCAACCACGCCCACCATCATCCCAACTGAATATGTGGTTCCAAATTCTGTCAAAAACATATCGGGCTGGTCGTTTGCCAGTTGTTATGGTCTTGTTTCGGTTGATATTCCAATGGGTGTAGAGACTGTAGGATATTTTGCTTTTGACTGTAAGTATCTAAGATCAGTTACAATAAGGTCTATACAACCACCATTGTGTGAGTCGGGAACCCCCTTTGGAAATATTCAGGATTATGCAACGCTGAATGTTCCGGATGTGTCGTTAGAAACATATAAATCGGCAAAATATTGGCAGAATTTCCCTAATATCGTAGGATTTGAAGCCGTGGATACCGTCAAAATAGGTAGTCTGAATTATATTGTTAACCACGGGCTGAAAACGGCCACCGTGACCTTTGCTGAGCAGAACAGTTTGAGCAACTATGAGGGCCTGCAGGGCATTATCATTCCGGAGACGGTTGAGTTTGAGGGCGAGACTTATAAGGTAACTGCAATTGGTAAGGAGGCGTTTAATAATTGCTGGGGGTTGAAGGCGGTGTCGCTGCCGGAGACTTTGCAGTCAGTTGACGAGTTGGCGTTCGGCTATTGCACTTCGCTTCGATCAGTTACCATTCCCGACAATGTTACCACCATTGCCGACGAGGCCTTTACCGGCTGCAGCGCCTTAGCTTCGGTTACCATCGGCAACTCTGTGGAAACCATAGGTGACTATGCATTCTTTGGCTGCACAGGTCTGGCCGCCATTCATGTTCCGGAATCGGTAAAAAGCATCGGCGAAAACGCCTTTATGGGCATCCACTGGATTGACGAGGTGCACGCCAAGTCGCAGACTCCGGCCGAAGCCCCGGCATCGGCATTCAGCGCCAACGCCTACAAGAACGCAACGCTCGTGGTGCCCGACGGCGCCGCCGAGACCTATAAGGTGCATCCGACGTGGTCGAACTTCATGGCTATCCGCGAAGTGAGCAATCAGCCGACAAAGATTGAGGTAGTTGACGGCGCGATTGTGGTTAAGGGCGCGGAAAGCGTTCTCATCTACAACACTTCGGGCGCACAGGTTTATGTCGGCGAGGCAGGGCGCATCGAACTCCCCTCGGGCATCTACCTCGTAGCCACCGACTCCGTTACCAAGAAAGTACGCATCTAATAGAAACACCCGAAGACAAACTTTGCGGAGATGTGGGTTTGTCTTCGGGTGTTCATTTCTCGGTTAGTGTTTGGGCAAGGGCGTTCATTTTCAGGCAGAGGGCGCGGGTGAGAGGCGTTTTCGGCGGGAGACCGAGCGAGATTATCAGCAGGCGGCCGGCGCTACATTGATTGAAGTCGTGGGCGGCCGGCTTGAAGCGCTCGCCAAAGGCTTCGTGGGTTAGAAGAATGACGGAGGCGCCAATTGTCTCAGCTTCGGCTCTTATTGCTTTTTCTTCTTTTGAAATAAAGGGCGAAACTAAAACAGCGCCTTTTGCTGCTTGTGTCAAAAACTCGTTTTTTGTGCGGAGTTTGTCTTCGGGTGTTAGTTTGCTGCTGATTTTAACCGCCTCTTTATCGGGGTTGCGCAGTAGGAAGAGGTTGCCGTAGGCTTCGCAATCAACATTTCCGATTTTGAGTTTGCGGGTGAGTTGGAAAAATTGAGGAAATTGTTGCCGCATGGCGAGCCTGTGCGGGTTCTCGCGAATATATCTGAAAAGGCCGTCGAGGCTTCGTTTCAGTAACAGGGGCTTGTCGCAGTAACCGGGCTGAAAAACCGATTGTCCATATTGGGTTCCGATGTTTGAAACGAGGGCTTGAATGTAGTCGTCAAGGTGTTTATCCGACCATTCCTTTACGCGTAAAAGAATGTGGATATGGTCGGGCATGACCATGAACTGATATATTTGAAGAATTGGAAAAATTTTTTGAATTTGGAGAATGGCTCCTGCAATCAGATGGCCTAAAGCCGATTCTTCTATATGGGCTGAGCCCGGCATTCCCGGAGGTATGCGAGCATCGCCTTTAACCATGCCGAACGGCTCAACACCATCTGCCTTTTTGAGAATCAGATGGTAGATGAATGGGGCGTGATAGTTATGCGCAAACGCGCGTTTGTGGCTTGCGGGCGTGGTGGCCATTGCTTGATTTGGATTTGGTTGCAAAGTTAGAAAAAAATGTGGAATCTGGGTTATTTCGTTAAAAAAACTTTAACAGGTTGCGAAGGTGGGGAAGTTGTGTTAAATTTGAGCTATGATTACGCGAATAATCAACGAAAAAGAGATACAGAAGCTGCGCAATCTGTTGGCCCAGAGCGAAAAGATTGTAATTACAGGTCATCTCGCCCCCGACGGCGACGCCATAGGCTCGTCGCTTGGCCTAATGCTCACCCTCCCCGCCCTCGCCAGCGACTTCACCTACACCTACGCCGGCCAAGCCCTAACCTACACCGTCCTCGACGAAGCCGCCAAAACCTGCGAAACCAAAGCCGGAACTAACTGGGATAATGCCGGCAATTCGGTATCCGGCAGCTTGATTCTCACATCATGAAAATGAAATATTATTATATAAAAGAAATATTTTGTAACTTTGCATTTGGATATTATTAGTGTTAAATCTATGCGAAACATAAGAAATGTCATATTTGCAATAGCAGTTTCATTCTTTTTGATGGCTAATGCTGAAAAAGAGAATGAATTCTCTTATGAAAGTGGAGATTTTGATGGTACGCGCCTTAACTATCGTATGGCTGTCATTAACTCCGACGTCCACGCTCCTGAAAACATCGTAATATTCCTTCACGGAGGAAGTGCGCAGGGAGTTGACAATGAGGCGCAATTACAAACTAAAGCTGTGGATGACATTTACAATTTTCTGAAAGACAATGGCTATCACGCACGCTTGCTTGCTCCTCAAGTTCCTGATGGCCACCAATGGGAAGGCGAATATCTGCCTGCGATAAAGGCATTATCGGAAAAATATATTATTGCAGAAGGGTCAGAAAGTTTCATCCTTGGCGGTTCGATGGGAGGATACGGAGTATGGAATCTGCTGACTGCATATCCTGATTATTTCGCAGGTGCCATGCCTGTGGCTTGCAACACTCCAAGAATTCCGGTGGAGAATTTCGGCGCCACAAAGATATATTCCGTGGTCGGTGGTAGGGATGCCAACCGTAATTTAGATGCAATCCAATCATTTTTCAGCCGGTTGGAGGCCATATCGCTGAAGGGGGCAAAACTTGATATTGAATATGATTGGAATCATCGGGAGACGTGCGAATGGAGTTTTACTCCAGAACGGTTGAAGTTCCTTTTGTCAAAATCAGCTTTTGAAGCAAACGGACTAATTGAAACGAATGATAATTCCTATACCTGCACTAATGAATTAATTTATGATCTCACGGGAACTGTCTATCCGTATTCTGATATGGACAATCTTCCCGCAGGGCTTTTCATAATTAAAGGAGAAAAAAAGATTAAATTTCTAAAGCGGTGAGATAGAACCATGACGCACCTAACGTTGCTCTTTGGCCTATTTGGGGGATGCGAATGGCATAAGGGCGGGGTGGCCATTGCTTGATTTGGATTTGGTTGGAAAGTTACAAAAAAATGTGGAATCGGGGTTATTTCGTTAAAAAAACTTTAACAGGTTGCGAGGGTGGGGAATTTGTGTTAAATTTGCGCTATGATTACGCGAATCATAAACGAAAAAGAGATACAGAAGCTGCGCAATCTGTTGGCCCAGAGCGATAAGATTGTAATTACCTGTCATCTTGCCCCCGACGGCGACGCCATAGGCTCGTCGCTTGGCTTGATGCACACCCTCAACGCCATCGGCAAGAATGCAGTTGTGGTAACCCCCGACCTTGTGCCGAAAAGTTTGCAATTTCTGCCCGGAGTTAAGGATACGATTGCCTTTACGCGCCACGATGAGTATGTTACCAAACTACTTGCCGAAGCCGACCTGATTTTTTGCCTCGACTATAACGAGTCCTATCGCATTGACCGCATGGAGCCGGCTCTGCTCGCATCGAAGGCCCCGAAGGTGCAGATTGACCATCACCTGAATCCCGGCGATTTTGCCGACGTTCTTATTTCGCATCCCGAATCGAGCTCCACTTCGATGCTGGTGTTCAGGGTTTTGTGTCGCCTGGAACTGTTTGACCGCATAAACCGTCAGGCTGCCGAATGTATCTTCACAGGCATGATGACCGATACCGGCAATTTTTCATATAATTCCAACGAGCCTGACCTCTATATTGTAATTGCCGAGCTGCTGCGCAAGGGCATAGATAAGGACCGGCTTTATCAGCGCGCGTGCAACACCTTTTCTGAATCGTCGCTGCGCCTCAACGGCTACGCCATGAGCGAAAAAATGGAGCTGCTTCCCCAACATCGCTGCTCGCTGATTACCCTCGACGCCAAAGAACTCGAACGCTTCAAATATGAGAAAGGCGACACCGAGGGCCTGGTGAACAAGCCATTGGCCATGCCCGAAGTTTTATGGAGCGTTTACCTGCGCGAAGACCCTACGCACATAAAAATTTCCATGCGCTCCAAGGGGCGCTTTCCGGTCAATCTGGTCTGCAATGAGGTTTTCGGCGGCGGCGGCCATTTGAACGCTGCGGGCGCTGAATTCAAGGGTCCGCTCGAAGATTGCAAAAAACGCTTGCTCGAAGCAATGCCTAACTACGATAAATATATTCCTGAATGAAGAAATTCCTCAATATTATGCTTGGCGCGCTGCTGCTCGCGGCTCTTCCGGCCTGTAAGGACAAGGAGAGCTATGCCGACCTGCTGCGCGACGAAAACTATGCCGTAAACAACTTCCTTGTTAATTATCCGGTAATTACTTCCGTGCCGGTAGATTCGGTGTTTGTTACCACAAAGGATATCGAAGCCGACCCCACTTTCCGCGAGGAATTTAAAGACCTCAACGCAACCGAGCTCCATGAGCAGGCCATTCAGCGCACGCCGTTCTATCGCATGGACGATGATGGCTACGTTTACATGCAGGTGCTCGACCGCGGCACAGGCGCGCGGGCCGTTGCCGACCAGCAGGTGTGGTTCCGCTTTACGCGCTATAACCTTAAAATAGCCTATGAAACCGGCCAGTGGGAGCCCTCGGGCAACGAGCAGGATGTTGCCTCGAACCCGACTTCTTTCCGCTATCAGAACACCTCGCTGTCCTCAACCACCAACTGGGGCACCGGTATTCAGATACCGCTCGACTATTTGAAACTCAACTGCCACGTGCGCCTCGTAATCAAGAGCTATCTCGGACCGGTTCAGGAGGTTTCGTCGGTTTATCCGTTCCTCTACAACATCCGCTATTATCCTTCAAGAATCTAACCAAAATCTATTAAACCAACAACATGTCACTGATCAAATCCATTTCCGGCATTCGCGGTACCATCGGCGGTGTGCCCGGCGAAGGACTTTCACCCCTGGATGTGGTGAAGTTTACTGCTGCTTATGCAAAATTCATCCGCAAATCCTCGCCCGTTAAATCAAATACTATCGTAGTTGGCCGCGACGCCCGCCTGTCGGGCAAGATGGTCGACAAACTCGTTGTCGGCACCCTCATGGGCATGGGCTTCGACGTTGTCAACATCGGCTTGGCATCTACCCCGACCACCGAAATCGCCGTTACCGGCGAAGGTGCCTGCGGCGGCATAATCCTTACCGCCTCCCACAATCCCAAGCAGTGGAACGCACTTAAGCTGCTGAACCACAACGGCGAATTCCTCAATGCCGCTGAAGGCGCCGAAGTTCTGGCCATTGCCGCTGCCGATGATTATTCATTCGCCGAGGTAGATGACCTGGGCCACGAATTCAAGAACACTACCTACGACCTCAAGCACATCGACTCCGTGCTCGCCCTGCCGCTGGTCGACGTTGAAGCCATCCGCAAAGCTAACTTCACCGTGGCCATCGACGCAGTGAACTCGGTTGGCGGCATCATTATGCCCAAATTGCTGCGCGCCCTCGGCGTTAAAAACGTTGTTGAACTCAACTGCGAGGCCACCGGCAAGTTTGCCCACACTCCCGAACCTATTCCCGAAAACCTCACCCAGATTGCCGACCTGATGAAAGAAGGCAAAGCTGATGTAGGCTTTGTTGTAGACCCCGACGTTGACCGCCTTGCCATAGTTATGGAAAACGGCGAAATGTTCGTTGAAGAATATACCCTCGTGGCAGTTGCCGACTACGTGCTCAGCCACACTCCCGGCGCTACCGTCAGCAACCTGAGCTCCTCGCGTGCGCTGCGCGACATTACCCGCGCCCATGGCTGCTCCTATTCCGCATCGGCCGTTGGCGAAGTGAACGTAACAACCGAAATGAAGCGCACCGGCGCCGTTATCGGCGGCGAAGGCAATGGCGGCGTTATCTATCCCGAACTCCACTATGGCCGCGACGCGCTGGTTGGCGTTGCCCTCTTCCTGACCCTCATGGCCAAGAGCGGCAAAAAGGTTACCGAACTCAAAGCCGGCTATCCTCCCTACGCGATTGCCAAGAATAAAATCGAACTGACTCCCGAAATCAACGTCGATGCTATTCTTGCTGCCGTTAAGGAAAAATTTGCCAACGAGGAAATCACCGACATCGACGGCGTTAAAATCGATTTCGCCGACAAGTGGGTGCACCTGCGCAAATCTAACACCGAGCCGATTATCCGCATCTATTCCGAAGCCTCGACCATGGCCCAGGCCGAAGAACTTGCCGAGCAGATTAAGGCCGTTATCAACTCCTTAGTATAAACATCCTTACTTGTGGGGGCATTCGTGTTGGTTAATGCCCCCACATTCACACCCCTCTTTTTTTGAAGTGCGACAGCTATTTTTTTACCTTTTGAGCCTTGTCAGTCTTGCCGCTGCGTCGGAGCAGCGCGCTTTGGTGCGCCTGAGCGTTGCGTGTATGCGCTCGCGCCCCTCACACACAGCCGAACAAACCTCGCAGGCCCTGATGGGCACCCCGGTAAAGATTCTCGAAAAAGGCCCCGAATGGTCGCGGGTTGAGACCCCCGACTGCTATCATGGCTGGATTATCAACCACTCGATGGTCTTTCCCACCGCCGAAGAGATGCAGGCCTGGAGTAATGCCGAAAAGGCCATAATCACCGCCCCCTACGAGCTGCGCGATGCCGATTGCCGCACCGACCTTGTTGCCGGCGACGTTTTGGTTATCGACGGCGACTCTCTTTGTCTGCCCGACGGCCGTAAGATTCTTGCCCCCGCAGGCGCTTTCGAGCCGTTGAACCGGCTGTCGGCCAAGCCCTTCAACCCCGCGCGCCTGCCGCGCACTGCCGAACTCTACATGGGTTCGCCATATCTTTGGGGCGGACTGTCGCCCAAGGGCATGGATTGCTCCGGACTGGTGCGCATTGCCTACGCCGCCCAAGGGCGCTTGCTTGCGCGCGATGCCTCGCAGCAGATTCATCTTGGCGTTGAGGTGCCTGCCGACTCGCTGCAGGCCGGCGACTTGCTTTTTGTCGGCGATCCGAAAACCGGCCGCATAACCCACGTGGCCATCTATGACCGCGACGGCGAGTTCGTGCACTCGTCGCAGCTGGTGCGCCGCAACAGCCTCGACCCGAAATCGCCCCTTTATCTGCCCTACAACATTGTTGCCCGCCGCCGCATCGCCGGAATTCCGATGTCCTCCCTATATAAATAAGGTGGATTTCGGGCCGCTTTGCTGCCCCGAAAAACAAAAAAATGGCGATTTTTTTTGGTGTTACAAAAATAATTGATAAATTTGCAATTAGATTTTGATTAGTTTCAACTGACTTAAGCTAATATCTGAACAATTTTTTTATTTTTAACCAATAACTAACTATTTAAATCACAACATTCTAAACAATGGAAGCTACAAACTCCAAAGCTCCGGTTAAGTCTAATGTAACCGGCGTAAAGAACGCATTCCTGGTAATCATCGCATGTTTCGTTGTTGCCGTTTGCGCATTCCTGTTCTTCTTCGGCGCTCCCAGCCACTTTGAATTCGAAGGCGAAGCACCCGCATCTATGTGGTTCTTCGACGGTGAATCTCACCCCACCGACCTTATCGGTACTATCTTCAAAGGCGGCATCATCGTGCCTGTTCTTCAAACCCTCTTCCTGACTGTTATCGTTCTTTCCGTAGAACGTGCAATCGCTCTGAAGTCTGCTAAGGGCGCCGGCAACATTGCCAAGTTCGTAGCTGCCATCAAAACCAAACTCGAAAGCAACGACATCGCCGGTGCTCAGGCTCTCTGCAAAAAGCAGAAAGGCTCTGTTGCTGCCGTAGTTTCTGCCGCTCTCGTTCGCTACGAAGAAATGGACAAAAACACCGTCCTGACCAAAGAACAGAAAGTTCAGACCCTCCAGAAAGAAGTTGAAGAAGCAACCGCTATGGAAATGCCTTCGCTCCAGCAGAACCTCCCCATCGTGGCTACCCTCACCACTCTCGGTACTCTCGTTGGTCTGCTCGGTACCGTTATCGGTATGATCAAATCGTTCCAGGCTCTGTCTGCTTCGGGTGCTCCTGACTCCACCGCCCTGTCAACCGGTATTTCTGAAGCACTTGTGAACACCGCCTTCGGTATCGCAACCGGTGCTTTCGCTGTTATCTCCTACAACTTCTACACCAACAAGATCGACAACCTGACCTACGCTATCGACGAAATCGGCTTCTCGATCGTTCAAACCTTCCAGGCTACTCACTAATCCCCGTATTACCCCAACTTTTAATCGTTAACTGAAGTAATATGGGAAAGCCAAAAATTAAAAGAAAGAGCACGCTCATCGACATGACCGCGATGAGTGACGTGACCGTTCTTCTGTTGACTTTCTTCATGTTGACCTCGACCTTCCTCGCCAAGGAGCCCGCAACCGTAATCACTCCTTCGTCGGTATCGGAAATTAAAGTTCCCCTGTCCGACATGGTAACGATTCTCGTCAGCGGCGCAGAAACCAAAAGCGATGGCACTATCAACCGCGACGTTGAAGGCAAGGTATTTATCGGTATCACCGGCGACGTAGACTCTGTTTACTCATCTGAAAAGATGCGCCGCGATATTCTGATCGAAGCCAACCGCCTCTACAACGAACGCTTCCCCGAAGCTAAAGTCAACTTCACCGCAGAACAAGTCTCGGCTTTCTCCAAACTCGGCATGTTCGGTATGCCCATGAAGGACCTTCCTGCCTTCCTGAGTCTCCCCACAACCGAGCAGGACAAAATCATGAAGGAATTCAATCCCGCAAAGGTCGGAATTCCTATCAATGACAACCGCGACTTGACCAAAATGAACGAATTCCAGATTTGGATGGATGCCATTCAGCGTGTCGCCCAAGAGTATAAAAACAATGGCACAGTCAATGGTAAAGGCGAACCCGTCGAACCCAACTCGCGCCTGTTTGAAGCTATTAAGCGCACCGGCGAAGGCATTGCCGTTAAGGGTGACAAAGACACCCCCTACAGCACCATGCACATCGTTCTCGACAACCTCCAGACTCTGAAACTCAACAAGTTCAGCCTCATGACTGCACTTAAATCCGAAAACGAATAATCATCATGGCACAGATAGAACAATCCGACAAGGGTGGCAAAAAGAAAAAAGGCGCCCAAAAGAAAATGTCGATCCATGTGGACTTCACTCCCATGGTTGACATGAACATGCTGCTGATTACGTTCTTCATGCTCTGCACCACGATGATTAAATCGCAGACCCTGCAGATTGCCCTGCCTTCGAACGAAAAACTCGAACAGAGCCAGCAGAACAAAACCAAGCAGTCTGAAGCCGTTACGCTCATCCTCGACACCGAACGCGACGAAAAAGGTCACGTTTTGATGGAAACCGACGAGCAGACCGGCGCTACCTACCCCAAGCACATTGTTTACTACTACGAAGGTAAGCCCTTTGAAGGTTCGTTTGCCGATAACGACACCAATGGTGACAACTTTATCGATGCCGACAAACTCAAACTCAAAGAACAGCGCTTCCGCGGCAACACCGACGGCCAGACCAACGGCATCCGCGCTATCCTTCACCAGCGCAACAAAGACGTGCTTGCTAAAATTGATGTACTCAAAAAGGAATGGAGAGAAGGTGCACTGGCTCCCACAAAAGATGCCAATGACTCCGTATTCCAGGCTCGCGCCCGCGAAATCCGCAACGACTCGACCCTTACCCGCCCCGTGGTAATTATCAAGGCCGGTCCTAACGCCAGCTACGAAGCTGTTATCTCGGCTCTCGACGAAATGCAGCTCGGCCAGATTTCGCGTTACCAGATTGACAACATCAACGCTACTGACTCACTTCTGATTTTATCCTACCTGAAAACTCAGGGCAAAATCTGAGCCTTACGTGATGAATAATTAACTTAACCATTCTAAACAAAAAGACTTATGGCTAAAGACGTAGACCTTTCATCGCGTGAGTGGACCGACATTATATTCGAAGGCAAAAACAAAGAGTTCGGTGCCTACGAACTCCGTAACCAATCCGTACGCCGCCATAACCTCGCTATGCTCTCTGTAGTTGTGGTTATCATTCTGGCGCTGCTGATTTCGCTCTTCGTTTCCTCTATCGAACGCGCCGAAGAAACTATCACCGGCGAAGCCGAACAGGAAATGGTTTCGGTCGACACCACTCAGGATGAACAAGATGAACCCGAAGAAGAACCCGAAGACCGCTTCGAGGAACCCGAAGTTGAAGAAGTCCTCCCCGAAGAAGTTCTCAACACCGTTAAGGTAACCGAAATCGCCATCGTTGACGACG